>PLKG01000107.1 GCA_003140595.1 Acidimicrobiaceae bacterium
ACTGGGGTACAGGGCTTTGCAGGCCCTTGCCTAAACCACTCGGCCACGCCGCCCGGTCAAGCATCTTCGCCCCGAGAGCCGACGGCCAGAGGCCGACCCACATCCGGGTGAGCGGCCCCACACTACCGCGCTGTCTGCGGACGCCCGCGAGAGGCGCCCGTGCCGACCTGCTCGAGCACGTTAGCCGGTGCCTTCGGGTCGCATTCAGCAACGGTCGACACGCCGGTGGGAACGGGCGCGGGACCAGTGCGGTTGGGCGACCACCGTGATTCTGCGTCGTTGTTCTCAGGTCTCGAACTGGGATCAGGGCGACTTTGGCCGGGTTTCCGAACGTTCGACTGTCGTCGTCCCTCTCTGTCTAGTGGAAAGTCCAGGCCGCGAGCCGAGACTCAGGTTCGGGCTCGTTTCGCGTTCAAGGCGCTGTTTCGACGCCCATCGCGCGTCTAGCGCGCCGGTGAATCTGGCACGAGGTCACCGTAGCCAGTTCTGCGAGAGCATCGACAAGGCGGGTCCCTGCCCGCTCCACGATCCGGATCGAAATTTCTTCTTCTTGACGACGTCCCGTTAGAAGCAGTATTGTCAGTGGCCCGACACGAGTTCTGGTGGCCACGCCTCACGGTGTGAATCCGGTGCCGGAGCGGGAAACTGTTCATGTTCGTGGGCGGTAGAGAGAATGGCAAGCCAGGGGGGCGCGTTGCCGCTTTCAGTGTTCGGCCTTCAGGCTGCTATTGCCGATGGGTCTGAGCCGACGTTCGACGGCCAGCCGATGCAGGTGGGCACCCATCTGCGTTGGGCGTTTGCGCCGGAGCTCGGGTTTCCACCGGGTGCCTTCTGGTTGTGCCGGCGACCGCTGAGGGAGACGCGTTGTGGCCCCACCACGCCGCCGACGGCGGTCAGCATCGCCATCGCGAGGCAGCGAGCCGAGGGCAAGGACGCGCATGCTGGCACGTACGCGAGGATCGCCGCGCCCGCGGCGACCACAAGCGATCCTCAGGGCCTGGGCAGCGGGCTCAATTTCGCCAGCGCCGGAGACGCTGCACCGCGCGAACGCTGCGGCGCGTGTTGCTGTTGTATCACCCTCGCCTCCGCGGCGAAAGCGGCTGCAGGCAAGTCCGCCGCCGCGAAGAACAACAAGGTTGACGCGGCTGTCACCATGGAAAGCGACCCGGCCGCAAGTGCCGCCGAGCTCCTCCGCCGCTGTGAGTGCGGCCACGCGCTCATCGAGCCGTGCAAGGTCGACGACCCAAAGTCGGAACCGGCTGGCAACTGCGACTGTTGTCGCTGCTCCGCCAGGCGCCAGCCAGCCCTCAACATCTCGATCACGATCTGCTGTTGCTGCCGTGCCGGCGACCAGGGCGGCGGCAACGACGGGACTGGGACTGGCGGGGGCGACGACAACGGGACGAGCACTGTCGGCGGGACGGGTTGGGGCCCGGGCCCGGGCGGGTGGGGCCACCCTGACGAGTGCGGTTGGCAGCTCTGGGGCGAACCGTTCACGCTCCCGGTCACGCAGGCCAATTGGCCGGCCCGGTACTCGGGCGCGCTCGATCCCAACACTCATCCGGGTCCCGTGTTAGCAAACAGAGACGTGCTCGAGTGCCGTCAGCGCCTCGGCACCCTCGACCTCTTGAAGGACATGAGCTCAGCGACCGAACAGCACTACCTCGAGCAACTTCGCGCCGAGTGCGTGCGCCTCGTGCACGGCTGGCCGGCGACACCCAACTATGCCGTCGGGACCCAAGCCTCCGACGACGGCACCGCGGCACCGCAGATATCGCTGCGTCTGGTCTCGCAGCTGCAGATGTCGGCGCTCAGCCCGTACATAGCGCGGGTGCTGGGCCTGTACTTCGTCGACACCGAAGCCGATCCCGACGAGGAGTACCAGTACTGCATCGTCGGGCTTTGGGCACAAGAAGTTCCGCCGCAAGTACTCAGCCCAGGAAGCGCTCCGACAGGGGCGCTCGCCCGCGGGACGGCGCAGTTCGATGGGATGACGATCAGGGCCGATCCCTCTGTCAGCCACCTGTTCGCATGGCAAGGCGACGGCAGCAGCACCCTGCCACCGGCCCAGATCCAGGGTGTGCCAGCCAGCGTCGCGGCGGTTTTCACCTCGGCGACGGCGACGCTTGCCCCGAGCATGAGACCGCCGGCGCTGCTAGGTGCCCAGGTCAACCCGGCGGTGTGGCCGTTCCCTCTACCGCCGCCCGACC
This sequence comes from Acidimicrobiaceae bacterium, assembly GCA_003140595.1. GTDB lineage: Bacteria > Actinomycetota > Acidimicrobiia > Acidimicrobiales > Bog-793 > Fen-455. The sequence continues at coordinate 2,211 of PLKG01000107.1, forward strand.
CGGCGGTCTGCACGATCACCCTCACGACGCCGGTAGCCGAGGTGGCGCTCAGCCTGGCCGGCGGGGGCACGGTCGCTGCGTTCGCGAGGGGAACCCAGGTAGCTGCCGCAAACGTCTCGGCCACCAGTCTCACCTGGTACCCGCTCGCCGCTCCCGACCCGTCGGGCGCGCCGATCGACCAGATCACGATCGTCGCGACCGGTGGAGCCGGGTCGACCATCGTGATCGGCTCGCTCGTCAGCTCGCCCGTTACCGGCGCGAACGTCGGCGTGCGCTACGCGCTCGTCAACGTGCCGGCGGCTACCGCCGCGCCCGGACCGATGCCGGCGCCCGCAGCACCCGCCCAACCGGTGACGATCTTCCGCCGCCGCACAGCGGACGTCGATCCGTCCAGGCTAACGATCAAGCCGAGCTCGTTCTTCGAGGTGCAGTGGATCTGCCCGCCGCTGACGGCCGCCGACCAGCAGGGCGATCCTGTCACCGACCCGGCCGCTCTGCCGTCGCCCCGGCGCACCGTCGCTTACCTAGCGCAGCGAGGCGATGGCAATCTCAACAACCCCGTCGCCATCCCCCGGGTGATCATGGCAGCGCCCCAACCAACCCCGGCCGTCTCGCCGCCGCTCCCAGCGACCGCGATCCTGCGGTTCGTCGACAGCGGACTGCCCGACCCCACGAGCGGCTACCAGCACCGCACGGCCGGCTTCGGGCTTTTCGGCCAGCTTGGCAATTGGAGTGATTGGAGCGACGCCCGGGGCGTCGAGCACATCGCGGCCGCACCGTCACTACGACTTCTCATTGGCGGTGCTACGCAGTCGTCGTTCGACAACAGCACCAGCGGCGGCGGCGCCCCCGACAACCTCGCCAACCCGACAGCGTGGGTGGGCGGCACGCTCGCTGCCGTCGCCTCGTGGACGGGGAGCTCGCTGCTCGCCTACCCGGACGCGCGCACCGCGCAAATCACCGTCACGGCGCTCGACGGCGTTGACACAGTCCTGGTCACCGACGACTTCGCAATCCCGGCGCCCAGCATCCAGGCGTACACGCTCAGCCTGCTCGTTCCTGATCCGGCGAGAGGCGCCACCTATGCCATCACAACGCCGCCGCTTGCCGCCATCGGTACCAGTGATCCATCTGCGTCGCTGACTCTGACCGGTATCCTCACCGACGGCACCGCTGTCAGCGAGCGGTTCGTGGTCCGGCCGGGACCGGTGGACCCGGCGGCCGATGTCCAACCCCCAGGCGTGGTTGCCACGTTGCTGGCGGGCGCCGGATCGCGGGTGGTCACCAACCCGAACGCGTTCCTCGGCCAGCCCGCTTACCTCGTCAGCGGCGTCACCGTGCCGTTAAGCCTGGACGTGCCGCTCAGCGTCCCGATTGACCAGACCAGCGCGAGCGGCGAAGCGATCGTCTCGGTCTCGACCGAGACCCCGTTCGATCCCACTGAGCAGATCGTCGACCCCAACACCGACGCCACGCGCGACGAGCCGTCGTCCAACACTGTGGTGTTCGTCGGCGCCCAGCAGCTGACCCCGCCCCAGCCGCCGACGGTCCCTCTCGGGGTGCCGACCCACATCGTCCACCACCTCTATTACGACCCAGCGGACTACAACGGCAACGCGGGCTACACGCTGCCGTTCGACGTCTCCGGTCAGCAGGGCACATCGGGGTACCTCCTAGACCGCGCTCCCGCCCACTCGCTGTTCATCGCTGATCTCAAGCGCCGCCTGACCGCCGGGCTGCTCGACCCCAATCCCGCGATCGCGGGCCGGGCGGACCTCCAGGCCTGGATCTACGCGCTTCCAACGTGGCTGTCGACCTACAACCAGCGCACCGGGACCTCGCTGACCGAGTCCAGCGTGCTCAGCGACGCGGGCGGTCAGCGTGGGCTAATCCAGCATTTCTACGGCGGCCTGCTCGACGACGAGCTTTGCGCCTTGGCCGACGTGTCGGGTAACGCACCGGCCTTTGCGCAGCTGAACTCGGCGCCAGCGGCGACGTCCAGCGCTCCTCTCACCGATGTCGTCAACGGCAACGGCTTCGGTCGCAACCTATACGGCCTACGCAGTGTGAACATCGCCGGAGCGCGGAGCAGTCGCACACCGAGCGTCGGTCCGATCTATACCCGTACCGTCCGTCCGTCTCGGGCACCCGTCCTTTACAAGGTGACAGCTCAGCCAACGACGGGAGCGTTCATCCTGGCGTGGGCGCTCGACGCAAGCCCGGATGTCGCCGGCTACCTCGTCTACCGCGCCACCGACCCGTCGGACCTCGCGGACCTGCGCTGGTTCGGCCCCGATCCCGTGCACCCCGCCGACCCGGCGACCCTGGCCAAGCCGCAACTCACGCCAGGCCTATGGCGGCCGCTGTCGTTGACTGCCGGCGATGGCGACCCGCGACTGATCGGCGTTGTCAACGACCCGCGCGCCTATGCCCGCGACTATGACGGCAGCGACATGGGCGAGGTCGCGATGCCGACGGGCGCCCCCCCGGACCAGATCCTCGGCGTGTACCGGCTCGACGAGTTCGCACCGGCCACGCCCAACCACCAGCCTGGAGCGTTCAACTATTGGATCCCCGGCTCAGCAGGCGGCACCGCCCAGCTGGTGACCGACACGACCGTCCAGCCCGCGACATCCCGGGTCACCGGGCTGCGGCTCGGGCTCGGGCGCGGCGTGGCGGTGGTCGTGGTCGCGTCGTACGCCGGCGTGGTGCGCGTGCTGGGCTCCCAGCCGGTGCTCCGGACCGCGTTCGTCGACGGCCTACAGCCCGGTAGCGCGACGGGGGCGCCCGCGGACCCGAACGCGGCCACGTCCTGGACGGTGGCCGTCGCCGATGAGTCCCCCTCCTACGCGATCGTGGCCGTCGACGTCGCCGGCAACTTGTCTGCCGCGTCCACGCCATTTGCCCCGCCGGCGTTAGTGCCCGCATGACCCTCAGCAAGGAAAGGAGCGGCAGCTATGGCTGACCCGCTGACCACCCTCATGGACGACCTGAACACCCTCGCCACAGCGGACACCAGCGATCCCCAGAACGGGACGGCCACGCCGCAGGCTCCGCTCGCCGCCGCCCAGCAGGTGTTGTCGCTGCTGGCCGACCAGACGCTCGTCGGGAATACCATCGGCTCGGCGGTCTCCGGCGTGTACAGCGCGATCGCAACCGCGGTCACCGACGACGTGGTCAAGGCGATGCAGGCGATCGCGGGCGAGCTCAATAGCCCAAGCCTGGCCGGCCTCAACCTCAACGACGCAACGTCGGCTCTGAGCTCGCTGCAAAATGTGCTGCAGACAGCCCAGAGCCTTGTGCCTGGGGGCTCCTCGGCGTCGGCGTTGGCGTCAACGAGTCAGTTCGCGACGCTGTTCGGGAACCTATTGCAGGATGCGGGCAGCCTCGCCGCGGCGGCGAACTCGCTCTACGAGATCGCGCAGCAGCTGGCAGCCGTAGCCGCCGCCTTCACGGCAGCGGCACAAGGGAACCCGTGATCGGACGATGTCGGTTTCCGCTCCAACCAGTCTGATCGAAACGGCTCTCGCGTGGCTGCTGGGCCAGGTCAACACTGCGCTCGGCGGCAATGTCCTGACCGTCAGCAGCCAGAACGGGTTGTCGGTCGACGTCAACGTGCCCGACGGTCCGAGCGTCGACCTCGACAACATGCAATTTGGCTCGGCGGGCTTCAGCGGGACGCTGGGCGTCGATCTTGGCACCACGCCTCTATCGCTGGAGATGTTCGGCGGCTTCACCGTGGCGCTGAGCGCGTTCTCGATCACGCTGACGGACAACACCATCACCGCCACCGACATCGCGGGCTCGTTGACCATCCCGTACTTCACCAATTCCGACGGGAGCTCGGAGACGATCGACATCGAGATCGCAGTCGGAGCCGGTGGTGCGCTGACTGTGACGCTCGCCGCCCAACAGAGCGATCCCAGCACCATGACGCCCGACGGCCTGGTCTCACTGCAATACGACCTGCCGCTCGGATCGAGCATCGACCTTGAGGTCGCGACACTTGAGATCGCCGAAAAGTCCGGAGTCTGGACTGTAACGCTGACCGGGTCGCTCACTCTGGACACAGCTGGGATCGACTGGCCCGAGATCGAGCTGCGGGGGCTTTCGATCGACTCCGCCGGCCATATTTCGCTCCAGGGCGGATGGATTGACCTGCCTAGCCAGGCGGCGATCGACTTCTTCGGCTTCCACGTCGCGCTGCAGAAGCTCGGCTTCGGGTCCGACACGACCGGACGCTGGATCGGCTTCTCAGGCGACGTCAACCTCGTGGAGGGGGTGCCACTCGGTGGCTCGGTCCGCGGGCTGCAGGTCAACCTCGACACCGGCGCGGTCTCCTTCAGCGGTGTGTCGGTCGACTTTGAGATCCCTGATGTGCTCACGTTCAGCGGCGAGATCGACCACGCCCACCTGACCCAACCAAGCGACGCCACGGCCGCCGGCCTGCCGTCGAGCTTCCCGGTCCCGGCCGATGTGTTCGCCGGCGGCGTCGACGTCACCATAGAGGCAGCCGGAGACCTCGAGATCGACGCCCAGTTCATCGTGGCGCAAGTCCAGGGCAAGTCTTGCTTCTTCCTGGCGTTGGACGCCGAGCTCCCCGTTGGGATCCCGCTGTTCACAGACGTCGCGCTGTACGGGCTGTCGGGCATGTTCGCGAGCAACCTGAGCCCGAACATCGGCAGTGACACCTGGTGGGACTGGTACAAGTACCCGACCGCCTCCGACGGCACCCCGGACGTGAACGGGGCGCCCGACCTCCAAGGCGACAATGGCTCACCGGACTTCACCGCGACCGACGTTTTCAAGTGGCTCAACCCCGTCGACGGCGCTTTCGCGCTCGGCGCCGGAGCGGTGATCGGCACCCAGGACGATGGCTTCACCGCGTCGGCCTCGATCGCCTTGGTCCTGATCCTGCCGGGGCCTGTGATCATGCTGATCGGCAAGGCCAATATCTTGTCGCCGCGGATCAGCGGGTCTGCCGAAGAGGCCAATTTCGAGGCGATGGCGACCTACGACGGCAACGCTGGCACGTTCGACCTGGTGATCGAGGCCCAGTATTCGATCCCGGTCGTCTTCGACGTGCAGGCCACGGGCGAGCTGTACGTCGACCCTTCAGTACCCGTGTGGTACTTGGCGATCGGCAAGCCGCCGCACGAGCAGCGTGTCGTCGCCCGCGTACTCGACCTGTTCGAGTCCGACTTCTACTTCGTCGTCAGCAACACCGGACTGGTCGCGGGCTTCTGGGTCGGCTACAAGAATTCTTGGTCGTTCGGGCCGCTAAGCGCCTCGATAGACGCGTACATGGCGGCGATGGGCGCGATCCAGTGGTCGCCGCTTCAGCTCGGCGCCGGCGTGGAGCTCCATGGCGAGGTCCAGCTGAGCGCGTTCGGGATCGGGCTCGGGATCACCGCCGACGCCCTGATCGAGGCCACCGCCCCCTCGCCTTGGTGGGTTTACGGATCGCTGACACTCGAGCTCGACCTCCCCTGGCCGCTGCCGAATGTCGGCGGCACGGTGTCGCTGTCGTGGGGCGGCAATGGCCCACCACCGCCGGCGCCGCTGGCGCTCTCGACCGTCCAGGCGACGCTTGTCGATCACGGCGCCAGCGACCGCTACGAGCTGCTGGCCCATCGCGCCGGCAACACGGTCAATGCCGTCACTCCCACCGACACCGTCGTCTACGACTCGCAGAGCTCAGGGATCCTCGACGCGCAGCCCCCGGGATACTGGACGGCGAAATACCCGGCCACCGACCTCTCGCAGGATCCAACGGTCGTGCTTCCCGATCTCGGCCCGGGCACGCTCGAGTACGCGGCGCTCGTTCCTCAAGACAGCCACTTTGCGCTCAGCTTCGCTCACCCGATCGCGGACCAGGCCGGGTTCGACAACTCCGTGGTGCCTCCCCCAGATCTGGTGACCGTCTCACCACCGCCATCGCTCGGCGCCGACGACATGTCGAACATCAGCCTCCAGCCGCCGGCGGTGCAGTGGAGTATCCATCACGCGCTGGTGCAAGTCGCGCTGTACCAGTTCCGCGACAGCGGCGAGACCGAGACGTGGGAGCTTGTCGCCGCTACACCGCAATCAGCAAGTGGGTGGAGCAACTCTGCGCCGCTGCCGCTGGTCGGCTCGTGGGTGGCGCCCGACCCGACGAAGAACACCCCGGTTGCTGGCACCGCCCTCAAGCTGACGCCGTACACCGTCTTGCCCGGCGCGGACTACACGGCGTCGTGGGGCGGCACGGGCGGGGCGTTCGGGGCGAGCTTCAGCGACCAGGGACTGCAATTCACCGCAGGCGCCGGAGTCGCCCCCGCCATCGTGGCCTCGCCCGGGCCGGGGGTCGCCCAGGGGCTGCGTTTCTCGGCACCTCAGAGCTCGACGCTGACGATCGAGTTCCCCTCCCCGGTCGTGCTCACCGGATTGGTCGGCGTGGTGTTGCAGGGCGGGGAGTTCTCGTATAGCTCGCCCGAGATCTCGAGCGGCGGACAGCCCCTCGACCCGATAGGCGGCGGTCCAGACTCAACCGGCGTCTACACGCTCAGCTACTCGGCAACCGTGAGCGAGATCGATCTCGCCGTCGGCCCCAAGCCCGTGTACCTGATGGGCCTGGCGTGGAGCACGCCGGAGATCGACATGCCGATCCTCCCCGAAGCGCCCGGGTTGTACGCGCTGAAGGTCGTCACCCAAATCGAGGTGGGCCAGCCCGACAACAACGGCAACGTCAGTTACCAGCCGGTCACTGACGGCAATCCGGTGATCGAGTTCGCCTACTTGCAAACCGCTAGCGGACCGGGGACTGCGACGATCGAGCCGGCACCCACTGACAGCACTGGCTTGACCACGCCTGACCCCGATCGCCAGCCGTTGGCGGTGCCTCTCGCCGCGGCGGCGAACCCACCTGCGTCGGCGTTCCCGAACGGCGGTCGGCTCAACGACCTCTCGACCTACACGCAATGGTCGTGGCCCGGCGACGGGGACGTCGCCGCATACTATGGCTACGACCTCAACGTCGAGTTCACCGAGACGTATGTCAACGCGCTGTATGCCACCTTCTTGACCAGCGACGCACCGTACGACTACGGGGGCATCATGCTGATCCCGGCGGTGCACCTGCGCTGTGTGGACCGCAACCAACGCCACACGCTGTTGGTGCCGTTCGATGTTCACGTGCCGTCGGCCCCGCCGCAGAGCGCCAACGTCAGCCGCGTCGCGGTGGTACGGCCGCCCGAGACGATCGCCGGCGGAACCGGTGGCGTCGCCGTCGCCAACCTGCAGTCGTTCGCGGTCGCATTGGGTGCTCCCGCGGCTGGTCAGGTTGTGGTGTCGGCCAACGCTGTTGCCGCTGCTCAAAAGCAACTGGAACGCCGCGCCGCGATGACGGTGGATGCGATCGCCGAGCCGGCGTTCGGCGCCGCGATCCGGGCCGCCGGGCTCAAGGTCGCGCCGGGCGCTCTCGGTTCGGTGATCTCGATCAGCCCGGGGATGATCGCCATCCTCCAGCACGAGCTCGAAGAGCTCGCCGCCGCGGCGGAGGCCCGCAACCTGTGGTTCGCGCCCCTGGCGCCCCAGACCCGCTATACCCTCGATGTCGTAGCCGGCCCACTGCCGTTAGGACGTGATGACGTTGCGAGCGGGAGAGCCGGCGGGAGCGGCGGCCTGCTGGCCATTTTCAACGCCAGCGACGCGATTGGCGCGCTGGACGCACTGCAGGCCTTCCTGGCACGAGAGGAAGCCCTCACGTCTTTGCAGCGTGTGCAGTTCACCACGTCGCGCTACCCGACCTTTTCCGATCAGGTAGCCAATGTCGTCGCGCAGGCCGTAGGCACGTCGGCGACGCCGATCCGTCGCTACGCGGTGCCTGGCGGGACCGACGCCCAGACGTGGTTGGCGGGTGCCGCCGCTGAGGCGGCTCGGAGTACCGACCAGGCCGCCTACCTGAACGCTCACCAGTCGTTGGCCACCGTCCTGAGGCGGTTCGACCCATTGTGGGACGTTCGCCAAGCGGCGTCGCCGGTCGACCCCTCCAACGGCAATGGCGAGCAGGCGCTGGCGGCACAGCGGGCGGCAACCGAGCAGGCGTGGCGGCAGTTCTCCACCGCCACAGCTACGACCTTTGACGGCCTGATCACGACACTCGGCCAGCCCGGGTTGGTCAGCTCGCTGCACGTGCCCCCCCCGCCCGACAGCGAGCTATCGGTCTTCACCTCCGGCGACGACACGGTCGTTCAGGCATTACTGCTGAACTCGCCCGAGCCTTTGCCCTGGCGTCGGATGTGGCAGTGGACGTTGCTGCAGCCAGACGTGAGGTCGCGACCGTTAGCCGGGATCACCATCCTCTGGAGCACGGACCAGACGCGGGCGCTGATCGTGCCGATCGGGAGCCCGGCTGGCTGGTACACGCTCACGCTCGGGTTCGAGGGCAACATCGGCGCTGAGGTCGCGTGCATCACCGCCGACGGGATGAGCGTCACTGCATCGTCGCCGCTGAGCCCGATCCAGCTCGGGCCACAGCGAAGACGTTTTCCGGTTGTCCCGGTTCGCGAGGGTCGCCCTCACACGACCAGTTGAGCGCTCCGAGCGGGTCGTAGCTAGCTCGCGGCATCAGGGACCCGGACCGGGTCGAGCCAACCAATCCGGGAATTGAGGCGCTTGTCTCAGGCCTTATGCGGTCTTGCGACCTTCGGTCGTGGCATCAGGGAGACCAGCGCGGGCCCTATCTGACGAACCACCAGGGAACGGACCGTGGCTGGAAGGACACCGTTCGAGGCCAGGTAACGCTTACCTGCTCAGAAGACGATGCCAAGCTCGCTCAAGCTGTACTGGACGACAATCGATTACGTCTCCGCCGAAGCGGAGGAACCCGGACAGCCGTCATTCGGTGAAGCCCGTGTCTTCGTCAGCTCCAGGTCCACGGCCCTGCGGTAGTTCGGACAACGGGCGATTCGAGCGAGATTCCTACAGCGTCGGCAGTGTTTTCGAGCGCCCCGAGAACGGCGCTCGGCGAGCCCATCTTTGTCTCTCACATCCGCCTTCGGCCGCCGCCGTTCGTAATTGTTCGGACAGCTCCTCCGTGGTGCCCATCTCGTCCGCTACAATTCGCTGAAACCCCTTAAAAATAAGGCCAAAGCTGTATCGACGGACTTTCATACGCCGGTAGCATGGAACCCACCGTCAACGTGGATGATCTCCCCGGTCGTCCGCGGGAACCAGTCCGACAAGAGCGCTACGCAGGCTCGTGCCACGGCTTCGGAGTCGCGGACGTTCCAGCCGAGCGGGGCGCGTGCGTCCCAAACGCTCTCAAAGCGCTCAAAGCTGGGTATCGACCTCGCTGCCACAGTGCTGATCGGGCCCGCGGCGACGAGGTTGACCCGGATACCACTAGGACCCAGGTCGCGGGCGAGGTAACGGGCGAGCGACTCGAGCGCCGCCTTCGCCACGCCCATCCAGTCGTAGCCGGGCCACGTCACTGTGGCGTCGAAGTCGAAGCCGACGATCGACCCTCCTCCGGTCGCCTTAGAAAGGAGGGGCGCAAAGGCCGCAGCGAGGACCTTGAGCGAATAGGCCGATACCTCGATCGCCGTCTCCACGTCGTTCCACCCCGATACGAGGACGCCATTGCCCAGGCAGCTGTCAGGTGCGTAGCCGATGGCATGGACCACCCCGTCCAAAGCGCCCCATCGGCTCTCGAGTTCGCCTGCGACCTGATTCGCTTGTGCTTCAACTGTGACATCGAGCTCGTAGACCTCGACTGGGGCGGGAAGCTTGCGGGCTGCGCGGTTTGTGAGCGACAGTCCGCGGCCGAACCCGGTTAGGGCTACCTCGGCTCCTTCCTCCTGGGCGAGGCGTGCCGCGCCGAAAGCTAGGGAGTCGTCAGTTAGCACTCCGGTGATGAGTACGCGCTTGCCTTGGAGTATCCCCACCCCTCCACCGTAGCCGTGGTTTGGCAATTGGCCCTGCGGAGCTACGTGAGCGACCTGGAAGTGAGACTGCGATAAAGAGCGGAAGTTTCGGGATGGACCACGAGAAGAGGGTCGCCCTCGAGCTCGAGGGCCGCCGCCAGACTGCGCAGCGCAGCGTCGACGCCGCCGCGATTGCCGAGCCCGTCGGCCGCCCGCATGAGCAGTCGATAGAGTCGTTCGTCCCAGGGTGAGACGAGCAATCCTTGAAGCGCCGCCCAATGGGCGAGGCCGCCCTCACCACGATCCAGCGCATGTTCTCCGAGACGACACGCGACACCGACCACTGTCGCTTCAACGAAGGCCAAGTGGCCCTCAAGCTGGGCCCATTCGCCGCGGTCGAGGCCGTCGAAGGGGCGACCGCGGACGAGAGCAAGGGCCCCGCGCCAAGCGTCTGGGCCGCGTGATTCCTCGGCGAGCTCCCTGAATCGGTCCCAGTCCGTCTCGGCCTCCACGATGAGGTGGCGCCTGCCTTGCTTGCGGAGACGGGGCCGGCCGTCGCTCGCCAAGCCGAGTGCCCGCCTCGTTTCGGAGAGACGGTTCGCGAGGGTCTGAAGCGGAACTCGTCGCTCGGGCCACAGAGCCGTCGCGAACGCGTCTGTAGTTGTGCCCTCGGGGTGCATCGCCAGGAAGGCAACGAGCTCGGTCAGTCGCCGCCGATACCGGAAAGACTCCGCAGCACCGTTGACCTGGACGTTCCCGAGCACTGCGATCTCAACTGGGGCGTTTCGCGGCGCCGGCGCGGACCTCCTCTCCCGCGCCTGTCGCGGGGCTGGCGAGCGGGGGTCGCCCGGCCCGGGCCCAGCTCCAGCGCGCCCTGGCGCTTGAGATGAGCCCACAGAGCTGGGGGCGTGCACCGACAGCTCAGTGGGGTCGAGGCCTGCTATCTGCCGTCCGTTCCCGAATGTAAGGATGGGTCGGTTTGTCGTCTCAGGGGCGAGCTCCCACAGACACATCGCGCCCTCCAGGCTGCAACAGCAAAGGATTCCGACCCCGGCGGTCATTTCGCAGATCCGGACCAGCTCGCTGAGCAGGGGATCTGCTGGATCACTCGCCCACGGTGGAACTATGACGCAGATGGAGGTCGGTCCTGCCCGGCTCCGGGATCGGATCTCGACCTCCTCGAGGGCTGCCGCAATATCAGGAGCGAGCTTTGTGCCCGCAAGACGGGGCATCGGGCGGTCGAATGCCACCAAGATGAGAGTCGCGAGATCGGACCACCGCCGCGATCCGAGCTCGACTGCAACCTCTGCGATCTTGGTGCCGACAGCTTGGGGAGGCCCCTTGAGGAGCGTCGATCCAACGGCCACCAGGTCAACGAGCACACGCCGCCCGTGGAGCTCAGACAAGGTGACCAAAGCGGCCTTTCCGGCTGCGGCCGTGATCGACGGCGTTATTGGGAGGGAGGCAATAATGCGCGAATCACGCGGAAGGGTCCACGAACTGGAGACCTGCCCCGGGCCGAATGGCCACTGCGGTGGCTCCGAGGTCGGCACGTGAACGGTGACCGAATCGGGACCGAGCTGGAGGACGTCCGCATTGGTCCCTACACCGAGCGACGCGAGGGCCTCCGAGGCCACGCCGAGTGCCAAGCGACTCCACTCAGAATCTTCGAGATGATACGGCAGCCGGGAGTGGACCGCGATCGGAAGGACTCTTGAGGGCACGCCCGGAAGGGGCTGACGCCACTCGGTCGGCTCCAACGAATCGAGACCGCCCGAACTGGTCACATTGAGCTCAGCGCCATCAAGTTCGCCGTCATCGGCTGCCGGCGCCTGGGATCGGCCCAACTCCAGACCCGCGAAGGACGCGAGCGACCATCGTCTCTGGACCCGGAGCAGCCCGCTCAGTGCCAGTGCGCTCGTAGGGTTGGGAACCGAGCTTTGACAGACGTCTTCCACGTCGCTCCCCGAGGTGCTCGGAATCGGCGAACTCATGGCGGGCTCCTACTTCAAGACGCACGTGGTCGGCTCCTCAGCCGCGGAGACGAGCTGGTCAAGCTTTCAGACGGGCGGGTCAGGCAGGCGAATGCGCGACGGCACGCGGCGCCAGCAATATCCCGGTTGGGTTCCCATCATGTCAAAGGCCCGTCGGTGAGGCACACCCGGGTGTCGACGCGTGCGTCCTTTGGGGCCTGATGTCGCAAGGGCGCGACGAGCTATCCGACGACGACTGAGGCGGCGGCCGATGCGGACACCGGAATGTCGTCGATCCCGACGAGCGCGAGCAGAGGAGTGGTGAGTCCATAAGTACGCACCGTCGCGACAACCGATGTGCCGCTGACCGTCGCAAAGCCGGGATGTCCCGAGGCGGCCATGTACTGCTCCGCGGCTGCGATCGCACTCGCAACCTCGAAGGTCGTCAAGCCGGCGTGAATCGAGGCAACCGAGAGTTGTGCGGCACCCACCCGAGCCGCCTGCGCGGCTTCACCGAGAGCGGTTTGTCTCGCGCTCAAAGCGCGGCCCCCATCGACAACGAGGGCGAGCACCGCAAGCATCGCGACACAGAGCAGCATTACGAACGGCGTCAGCGCTCCGCGCTCGAGCTCGAGTGATCGGCTGGCTGGCGAGGACCCCACGCGACACCAGCTGTCGCTGAGAGCGGCGGTTCTCTGCCGCCTCCGCACGGATCCCGGCCAATTCGGCATTGCTCGAGATTGCGAACCCGTCATCCCATTTCCCTATAGAGCTCGATGCCTGCAGTCGCCTGGTCCGACAGCGTGACGGAACCTGGAAGTCCCGGTATCCCGAGTGTGACGAGCTCGATGCCGCAACGGAGCTGAACAGAGACGGCCCCGCCCTGGATGAAGTCGGTCACATCGGTTGTGACTGAATACGGCGTGCACTGAAGACCGTCGTGAGAGATCTCGTAACCCGCCGTGGCTGCCGCCTGTGCCTGAGCAGCAGAGGGCGTTGATGCGATGACGGCCGACTCGACTGACGTGCGTGCGGCGTCTCCGACATCCTGCAAGCCGCTCGCGAGACGTCCGCCGATTACGAAGAGCAGGGCGAGCACGACGAGCAGTGGTGTCAGGATCACGATCTCGGCAGCTGCCGAGCCCGCATCGGACCCCCCGGAAGCCAGCGGTCTGTCTCTCGCCGCCCGCGCGCCGGCGTGTGCCACAGATGCAGCTCTCATCCGCTTGCCCGGAACTGCTGGTCAGGACCTGTTGACTCCGACGAGACCGTCAAGCGCTCTCCCGGCAGCAGCGACGGCACGGCGCCTGATCCCGAGAGCGAGGCGGTTCCCTCCGGCAGGTTCTGAGTGGAGACCGTCGGGCGCAACACCAGGCCGCTTGCGAGTGCACCGATCTCCTGGAGGGCGACGTCGCGCGCCCCGGCACTGGTCCCACCCTCGGCGCGCAATGACGCCCCCGCTTGGGCAACAGAGTCCGACAGGGCGTTGGAGGCAAGCGCCCAGAGTGCGAACTGCAAGCAGACGGTGACGAGGAGCATGAGAACGGGCAGGACGACGACCAGCTCTGGCGTGCCCGAGCCGTCATCGCCATAGCGAGCCACCTGACGATGTCGAGCGGAGGTGTCGGTACGGCCCGAGCTCATTGGCTCGCGGTGATCTGGTGCGAGATGTTGGTCGCGTCGCCCGTGACGGCTTTGGTGATAACCGCGCCGACAGCGATCGCCAGCGCCACGAAGATGGCGACGATGACGACTTTTTCGGCGACGTCTCCCCGGTCGGGTTCAAGGCGCGCGTCGGCCATCCGGTAGCGGAGGGTCTCGACGAGGAACAAGATGAGCTGGATCTCGGACACGGGCTGTGTGCTCCTTGGGTCGGCCCGGGTTGCGGGCGGGTTTGTATTGGCCCGGTGCGACCGGGCGGCCGGACGGGGCCGAGACCCCACCGATATGTGCGGCACCCTGGGGGCGTCGCTCAGAACAGGCGCGAGAGCGTCACGGCTGCGGGATATACGAGGAACACGACGAACCCGATCATGAGCACGATCGCGGGGAGGAAGAGGCGCTCTGTTGTGGAATTCGCGCGGCCTTGGGCGTCGGCCATCTGGCGTCGGCGCAAGGAGGCTGACTTGGCACTGAGGCTGGAGCGGATGCGCGCTCCCTCGGTCCCGGCGAGGCGCACGCTGGCGGCGAGCTCCTCGAGTTCGTTCACACCGAGCTCGCTGCCGAGGCGTCCGAGACCGTCCCAGGGGGACCGGCCGGCGTGTCGCGCCCGGTCGAGAGCGCGCCGGATGCGGAGAAACGAGGGATCTCCTGCAAGCGAGCTAGCGGCGTCCAACGCGCTCTCGATTCCCATGCCGCCCGCCTGCGCCAGCGCGACCAATTCGAGCCAGCACGCAAGCGAGTGGACGAGATCTCGTCGCGCGGAACGTGCGGACCGCTCTACAAGCAGTGACGGCACGACCGCCCCGGCGAGTCCCGTGGCAAGGCAGACAAGGGGCCAGATCGATATCGGCACTTGGACGCTCAGGCGTCCAAGTGCTGCGCATACGACCACGCCCCCCGAGGCGGCGGTGACCGTTGCGAGAGTGGTAGCCACGGCGAGTGATTCCTCCGAGCGGCCGAGGACGTTGAGGTCCTGGCCCAGGTGCCGAGAGGAACCGGAGAGACGGAGCAGCTTTGTCAGCCCGTAGCCGGTCCGCGCCGCCCACGTCGGCCGGGCCGGATCGGCACTGGCGCGTCGCATCAGGCCGCTCACAATCAGGGTCACGCCCAACCCGGCGCAGGTACCGAGCCCGACAAGCGGGTTCACGCGGCTGCCTCCGCGACGAGTAGGCGCGGTACCGGCCTCGACCTCACCAGGATCGCCATCAGCCAGAGCCCGAGGCCGAAGAGGGCGCCGACGACCACCAGCACGGCCTGGCCCTCCGTCGAGCGGTATGGCGCAAGGTATGAGTGGGCAAATAGGACCATGAGGCCCAAGAAGCCGAGCGAGAACCCCGTCACCGTCCGCACCGCGCTTGTTGCCGAAGCCCGGGAGGCTTCGACGCCCTGGCGCATTGCGACCTCTTCCCGGGTCGACTCGGCGAGCGCACCAAGAAGGTCGCCCAATCGATGCGCACGCTCGGTGGCAGCCATCAAGAGCGTGGCCACTACGACGTCGGCTGCCGGATCAGCCAGCTCATCGGCGAAGCTCTGCAACCCAGCAGTGAGAGCCGCTCCGCTGGTAAGCCGGTTCGCGAGAGCGCTCACCTCCTCGCGGATCGGTTGGGGACAGATCGCCGCAGTGGCGATCAGCGCCTGTGTGAGACCCGCGGCCCCGGCGAGGGTGTCCCGGAGCATCTCGGTCCACGATGCGATCGCCTCGATTCTCTCGATGACCTGGCCCGCTTGTCCTCGCCCGAGGCCGCGAAGGCCGAGAACGCCGAGAGCTCCGAGTGGGATCGCTACGGGCCAGCCCGTCACCACGTATGCGACGACCCCTGCTCCCGCGGCGACGGTGCCGTACCGCAGTCGCCGAGGCGTCAGAGCCGGACTGTGCGCAGGCCGAGGGACGCTGTCGATCGTGGTGCGGCTCAGGCCCGCGATGACTAGGCACAGTCCGGCACCTCCCACCGAGGCGACGAAGACGAGCAGTGCAGTCGTCACCAGACCCCGATCGGTTCTCGGACGGACGGGTCGTACCCATGCACCCGCAAGAGGGCGGCCGTGGCATCGCGAAGCGGTGCCGCAGGGACGGCACAGCCGTCGGGCCCGGGCTTCCAGACCTCGTTGGTGACGATGAGTGGGCCATCGGCACCGACGACTTCTCGCACCGAAGCCACGTGGCGTGTCAGTCGATACCGGTCGTGCCCGCCTCGATCGAAGGGGCCTGTCGTGGCTTTGGCGAACGGGCGCTCGACCGTGTCGAGATGGACGACCAGGTGAATCGCGCCGGCTATGAGGAGGTTGGTCGCCTCGAGGGGAAGACGCTCGGGAGCTTGGATGGCGTAGGCCGCCAGGCGTCGGAAGACTCCCGCAGAGTCGTCGGCGTGGATCGTCGCCATGGAGCCTGACCGGCCCTGGCTCATCGCATTCAGCATCGGGACTACCTCGTCTCCTAGCACCTCTCCGACAATGACGCGCGACGCGTTCATGCGCAGCGATCGGCGGACCAGCTGCGCCATGCCGATCGCCCCGACACCTTCTGTGTTTGCGAGTCGAGACTCCATCGCGACAGCGTCGGGGTGCCGGTCCACCTGGCGATCGAGACCGAGCTCGAGTGCCTGCTCGATGGTCACGATGCGTTCTTCGGGACTGATCTCGGCCGCGAGAGCCCGTAACAGCGTGGTCTTGCCGGAGTTCATGGCACCGGATATGAGGATGTTCCGCTTTGCCCGGACGGCCGCAGCGAGCATCCGGGCGAGATCCTCGTCGAGGGTCTCGAGTCCCACGAGGTCGTCCAGGCTGTGGTCGGAAAGGCGGTGCCGCCTGATGTCGATCACCGGCCGTGCCGTCACAGCCATCACAGCTGAGAGACGGCTGCCGTCGGGGAGCCGGAGGTCGAGTTCCGGCTGTGCAGCGTCGAACCGCCGCTCTGACAGCCCGAAGCGTGCCGCGGCCGATCTGACCATGGCCACGAGCTCGTCGTCGCTCTCGGCGATGGGCCCGTAGCAGAGCTTCTCCCCGTTGGCGAAGGTCACGAACGCCATCTCCGCGCCGTTCACGTCGATGTTCTCGACCGAGTCGTCGTCGATGAAGACCTGCAGCAGGCCAAGGCCGAAGAGCATCGCGAGAACGAGCTCGACGAGCATCCTCTCGTCGAGCGCCGGCAGGGGATCGCGGCCGCGGGCCATCAGCGCCACCGACTCCCGGTCGAGGAGGTCCAGGACGAGGTCACGGACGGCTGTACGGCTGGTTTGAGCAGCCGCCGGGTTGGCGCCGCCGAGTCCGTCCACACGCTCCGGAGCCGTCGCCAGGAGCTCGGCGACGCTCGCTCGTAAAGAGCGCGCCTTGTCGACGAGCGCCTTGTCGAGCTGGGCCCGCGCCAGCGGCGGGCCCACCGCCGGCCAGCCTGCGGGCTCGATCTCGGCGAAGTTCATTTCGATGCTCCGGTGCTGTCGGACCCGCCGATCACTGCCAGGCTGACGTTTCCGACGGCACTCGCGGCAGTCACGGCGGCCGCGGCAGCTTGGGGGACTTCGAGTGTCGCGAGTAGCGACGTCGACTGAGAGACGGTCAGATCCGACGAGCCGCTTGGCGCCGAAATCGAGATCACCGTGGCCTTGGTCAGGATCGAGCCCGGTGGACCGGTCGGCGACGGCACCGAGCCCGCGATGGCGGAACCATTGGCGGAACTAGGCGTGACAGCACTCGACGAGAGGTTTGCCGGCGAGGTGTCGGTTGCGCCCGAGGTCCCGGACAGCACGACGAGGACGCGCTGTCCGGCGGCGAGACCAGTGGGCATCTCATCGACAGCGAGGCTCGTTCCCACCAGGGCGACCCCAGCCGGGAGTCCGTGCTTCGAAGTCAGGTCGCCCGGTACAACAAGCGAACCCGGCTCGAGATCCTCGCTGACGCGGCGGCCGAGCACTTGTCCGGCGTCTCGGAGCGGTATCGCGTCGAGCCCGGCGACGGGGGAGATCGAGACGGTTACGAGATCGGACGGGGTGACGCTCATCCCGGCAGGGATGAGATGTGCGATGGCCAGGAACTCCACCGGCTTCGGCCCCCGGTTTGCGACCGTGGCTCCTGCGGCTGCGCAAACCAGCACAATGAGCGCCCCTCCGGCTGCCAGCGCCGGCCGGCGCCGGCTACGCCCCTCTTTCGGTCCCCGTAGGTGTCCTCGGTCGAGCAGCGGGGATTTCGGGAAAGGGCGTGACCCGACGCGCCCGCGGGGGACGTTGCGGCCGGGCAGTGAGCGGTCAGGGGACGCCGTTGAAAGTGGCATAGCGTGATCGTGGAGCAGCCACGTACCGGCCCACCTACCGGTTGGCCGGCGAGCGCCCGAGGGCGATCCCACCTCGTATGGACACGGACTGGGGTAATGAGGTGACGTCCCGCGTACGCGAATCGGCCACCCCTGCGCTTTGCAACATTGGACCCTCAGCGGGAGGGTCGAGCCTTCACCCAAGGAGCGTCCACGTGAACGAAGACAGAGATAACGACCGACAGCCTGGATCGGGGGGCCCGGCGCAGGAATCACCGAATGCTGGGTTGCAGGCAACAGTTGCTGACGCGAACGTCGCCACGTCTCGCAAGCTCGGTCACAGCTTCACCGCCCGCGCACTAGGCGTCGTCGGTGTCACTGCGCTCGTCGTCGTGGGGTCGATTCTGGGCGCGGCCGCTCTGAGTGGCGCGAGCTCGTCCGCGCGGCCCACCAACCTCAAGACAGTACTGACCGCATCGCACGATGCTTCGACAACCTCGCCGGCAACGATCACAGTCACAGGCACCGGCGAAGTGGAAGGCACTCCCGACACCGCCATTTTCGACATCGGCGTGACCACGACCGCGCGCACCGCCGTCGAGGCACTCGGGCAGAACAACACCCAAGTGGCAACTCTCGAGCAGTCTCTGGAACAGAACGGAGTCCTGCTGAAGAACATGCAGACGAGCTCGCTCAATCTCTCCGCGAACACCAACTCGAAGGGCAAGGTCAAGAACTTCACCGCTGATGACGAGCTCACCGTCACGATGACCAACCTCGCGAACCTCGGGGCAGCCATTGACGCGGCAGTGACCGCGACTGGCAACGGAGTGACGCTGGACGGTATTTCCTTCTCGATCTCGAACCAGTCGGCACTGCTCGCCGCGGCACGCGCCCAGGCGATGCAGGCGGCGCACACCGAGGCAACTCAGGTTGCAGCTGGTGGGGGATTGGTACTCGGTCCGATCGTGTCGATCACCGATCAGGAGAACGCCGGCCAGTACGTGTACTACAACCAGTCCGCTCCTGTTGCGAGCGGCGCGGCTGTGCCGGTGCAACCCGGTCAGCAGCAGATCTCGGTCCAGGTGACCGTCGTCTAC
The DNA here is from genome assembly GCA_003140595.1 of Acidimicrobiaceae bacterium. GTDB lineage: Bacteria > Actinomycetota > Acidimicrobiia > Acidimicrobiales > Bog-793 > Fen-455. The sequence continues at coordinate 21,091 of PLKG01000107.1, forward strand.
CAACTCGTCGCATCTTCCTGAGCACGCACGGCCACGGCTCACGCGACACCCGCGCTGGCTGCCGCGACGCCCATATGGTGTCGTGGCAGTCGGTCCTGGCCGCCCCTGTGTCACCTTCGATCGCACCGACGTCAGGCAGAAGCGGGTCGTCCGACCGCCTGCTTGAAACTGCGCGTGCGCGAAACTGCCTCCTCGTCGCTTTGAAAGGACGTCGTGGACGGTCCTGATCTCTCCCATCTTCTCGATGACGCAAACTCCGAGCGGCCGTCCAAGGACGTGCTCGACGGCATTATCCGCCGCCGCCGACGGCTGCAGGCTCGTCGGGCCCGTACCGCGGCGACTCTCGGCCTCGTAATTGCGCTCGCAGGCGCAGGTGTGGGCATCGGTCTCAGCCGTCGGGGTGGGACGACGCTGTCGGCGCTTCCCAGACAACCGACGCACGCGCCGTCCATCTCCAAGAACATGTCGACGATGGCCCCAGTTGCCGCTAGCCCTGGCAGCGCTCCGGAGGGACTCGGTTGGGTCAGCTCGGGATCCGGTGCGCCGACTTCGACGCGGGTGCCCACGCCACCGGGCGAGGCCACCTCAGGCCGTGAGATCTCAGGCCGCCTGCAGGCAACGAGCGCTTTGTCCGCGTCGGGCTCGTCTTTATGCAGCTCGTGGAACTGCTCGCTGTACTCGGCCTACGCTTCGACCGGCAAGGTTCGGCTACAGCGGCTCATCACTCGCACTAGCGACGGCGTCAGCGTCCGTGCGTTCACCGCAATGTGGGCCACGGCACCATTCGAGCTCGTCCCGACCTCATCGGGATCGACAGCGACCGAATCGGGCTCCTCGGTTCCCAAACTCCCCGCGCGACCGTTGTCCATGAGCTGTGCGGTCACCCGGGCCCTCGTGGTCGAGGTGTCCGACGCTGGTGCGGTCGGCGTCGTCACCGTGCCGCTCGGGCCGTCGCTCGATCGCCCGATCAATGTGCTGTCTGACCAGGTAATCGGTGTGGCGGAACGGTCGCCGATCGCAGTCGTGGTGGCTCATGTGACGGCCCAGACGGTCAGCGTGCGTGCCGGGTTTTCGGGTGGGAGCAAGGACGAGATGACCGTCGTCGACCAGTGGGCGGTTCTCGTCCACAAGCTGGCGACGACTAAGGCTGGCGGGACCGGGAGCCAGGGCAGCGCGTCACCGGGTCAAGCAACGGTGTACGCGCTGTCCGGCACCGGGACAGGCCTCGAACAAGCCGAACTGCCCGGGTCCGGGTCGTTGGCCATGGCAGTTCAAGCCTGCCCGGATCCGGCGGGCGGGACTCAGGAGGTTCCGGGATCGAGCTCGTCGGGTTCCCCCGGCTCGACTAGCTCAGCCTCGACGGGTTCCCCCAGCTCCCAGGCACCGGCCGCCTCCGCCAAGCACACCGGCGGCTAGAGCGCTTCGCGACCGGGAGCCGTCCCGGTGGGACAGACTGTCGTCATCGAAGACGAACCCAAGAGCGATGTAGCCGGGGACTTTGTCACCGTCTACGAGGCGCACTATCCGCGTCTCGTACGCGCGCTCGAAATCGGCGGCCTGGATCGGCCCGCTGCCGAGGACGTGGCGCAGGAGGCATTTGCCCGCACTCTCGGTCACTGGCGCCGCGTGCGCCTTGGGACAAACCCACCCGGATACGTCTACCGGACGGCGTTCCGGCTCTCGCGCAGCCATTGGAAGCAGGAGTACCCGCTGGAGACCGAACAGGCCTCCCGTGGAGACACTGCAGCCGAGGCCGTGTCCAATCTTGAACTTGAAGCCGCGCTCAGCCACATGCCGGCGCGCCGACGAGCCTGCGCAACGCTTTGCTTTGTGGTTGGGCTGACACCAAAGGAGGCGGCGCGCTCGCTCGGGATCGCCGAGGGCACCGTGCGCAAGCAGCTGGGCCTCGCGAGAGACGACCTCAGGTACCTGGTCGAGGAGCCGAAAATGCCCTCTTAGACAGGGGCGACGGCGCGACGGGAGCCCGGTGGGGCGCGATTGGGTAGTGCCTGCTCGGCGGCGGAATGCTAAAGTCTGTCGAACCGTTCGATTGATATGCAGAAGGCGTGGACGTGGGCGGCTGCCCACGTTTTGTCATTTCTGGAGCAGGTGGGTAACGAAGGAGGCTGCGGCGATGGGGACGTCAGACGACGTGGAGCGCGTCGCCGCGCCCTTGCTTCAGACAGCTGGCCTCGACCTTGTGGACGTCGAGTTCCGATCGGGCAACATCGTAGTGACCGTCGACCGCGAGGGTGGAATCGACCTGGACACGCTCGCATCCATGAGCAGAGCGATCTCGGCTGCGATAGACCGTGAGGGCGTAGGCCCGCCGAGCCGGTACGAGCTCGAAGTCTCGAGCCCCGGCCTGGAGAGACGGCTCCGCCGGCCCGAGCACTTCCGTCGGTTCGTCGGCCACCAGATCTCACTTCGGACCGTGCCCGGGGTCGACGGGGAGCGGAGACTCGAGGGTGAGCTTGCCTCAGCCGACGACCACGGCATCGTCGTGACTGCGCCCGGGTTGGTCGACGACGGCCGTCGCCTCGCTTATGGCGACATCGAACGAGCCCACACGATCTTCGACTGGAGGGCGGCGTTGGCGCGTACGCCCTCGCCGACAGCCCGCAGCGAGCGGCGCCGGGATGCCAAGGCGCCACCAGCGGGAGACCCTGACAGCGCCCAGAGAGAGATGGCGGACACCCTATGAGCTCGACGAACTTCGACCTCCTGGAGGCGCTCCAGCAGATAGCCGTGGAGAAGGGCATCGCTATCGACACGCTGTTCGACGCGCTCGCCAATGCGCTCGTGGCCGCCTACAAGCGCCTTCCGCAGGCCGCCGAGGAGGCTGTTGTCACCATCGACCCGGACTCCGGAGAGATTCGCGTATACGGCCAGGAGCTCGACGAAGAGGGAAACGTCACGCGCGAGTGGGACGACACGCCAGATGACTTCGGCCGCATCGCAGCCCAGGCGGCGCGTCAGGTGATCTTGCAGCGCATCCGCGAAGCCGAGCGCGACCGCAAGTACGAGGAGTACGCAGGCCGCGAGGGTGACATCGTCACCGGGATCATCCAGCAGAGCGACAACCGCTACACCCTCCTCGACCTCGGCAAGGTCGAGGCCCTGCTGCCTCAGGCAGAGCAGGTCCCCTACGAGCGCTACGACCACGGTGCTCGCCTCAAGGCCTACATCGTCGAGGTCCGCAAGACGAGCAAGGGTCCTCAGATCGTCGTTTCGCGCAGCCATCCGGGCCTGATCAAGCGCCTCTTTGAGCTCGAGGTGCCTGAGATCTCGAACGGAGTCGTCGAGATCAAGGCGTGTGCGCGTGAGCCCGGCCATCGGACCAAGATCGCTGTCTGGTCCAACGACGCCAACGTTGATCCTGTCGGGGCCTGTGTGGGCGCGCGGGGCGCGCGTGTGCGTATGGTCACCACCGAGCTCCGCGGCGAGAAGGTCGACATCGTGCCGTTCTCCGATGACCCGGCCGAGTTCGTGTCCCGAGCGCTCCAGCCGGCCAAGGTGAAAGAGGTCCTCCTCGACGAGGATCGCGGCCGCGCGACCGTGATCGTCCACGACTACCAGCTGTCGCTTGCAATCGGCAAGGAGGGCCAGAACGCCCGCCTGGCCGCGCGCCTGACGGGATGGCATATCGACATCAAGAGCGAGTCCGAGGCAGCCGCCGAGGAAACCCATTACGCCGAGGGCGAGTGGGCCGAGGGCGAGTGGGTCGAGCAGTCGGGCGAGATGGTCTGGAAGCCTGCCGAAGGTGGCGAGACGCTGTCGGCCGAGGCTTGGGCGGCGGGAGAGACGACAGAGGCTGAAGCACAAGCGGGGACAACCGAAGTAGCAGTGGTCGAAGTTGCCGTGGAAATCGTTGCCGAGCCAGCCGAGACCGACGACCTCCTCTCACCTCCCGGTGCGGAGCCAGACGCGGCAGCAGAAGAAGGGCCGGTCCCGTAGCGCCGCCGCTGCGCACATGCATCGGATGCCGCCGCGTCGCGCCGGCGTCGGAGCTTGTGCGCGTGGTGCACATCGGTGAAGGCGCTCTCGGCCTCGGTTCCGGTTCGGCTGGTCGCGGCGCATGGCTCTGTCGCGAGTCGCCCGGATGCGTCGAGCTCGCCGACAAGCACCGATCGTTCTCGAAAGCGCTCCGCCACCCGATCACGCCAGACGCGATCGACAAGCTGCGAGGCGAGCTTCGAGCCTGGTCGGCTTCGGAGCCGACGCCTCGGTGATCACTGTCTCGGCGGGCACCTGGCTCTAGCAGTCTCAGCGCAGCTCCTGGCTCATCGGCCTCCGGAATCCGCCGGCCCGTTGCGGTCTTGGTGTCCGCGGCCGAACAGGCGGTCAAGGAAAGGATGTGCCGGCGACACGGTCAGCTCGTTGGACTCGGGTGGTTCAGGCGAGTCTGCTTCTTCGGGCGCTTCGGCCGGTACCCAGTGCGTCCCGAAGACGAACCCAGGCGTGCCGAGAGGCAGGATCGTCGAGTAGGTCGGGGCCTCCTCGCCGATGAGAGGCGTGCCCAGGCCACCATCGGTTTGTTGTACGCGGTCTGCGTCGCCGAGGGCTTCTTGAACGTCTTGTTCGGTGGGAGCGATCACCGATTCTTCCGGTTCGAGCTCGTACTCATCGAACTCCTGCAACAGTCCGGTCACGAGCGCCACATGCCGGCTGTCGTTTGGCATCCCGGATCGTCGGAGCAGTTTGCGACCTTCTGGCGTGAGGCCGAGCTGGCTGTCGATGTACTCGACGACGCCGAAGTCGATGAGCAGCCTCACAGAGTTGGCAAAGCTAGCCGCGACAGGTCGTGAGCCAGACGGAGTAAAACTGTTCAGGGTCCGGAGCACTTGTGGGAGGGGAGCGAGCTCTCCGCCGTTGGCGCGCTCGACTGCCACCAACGCCCCGCCCTCCTCGATGCCGAACGACGCTTGCACCGCTCGCAATGTAGTTCGGGGCTCTCACGCGATGGGTCCGATCCCCTGCCCGATGGCGGAGTCCAGAGCGGGGAGCGGCACTTTGACACTTGATTGGGGCGCCGGTCCGGACTATGCGACGACTTGGCGATCATGGACTCGGCCCTAAGATACGTGCACGGGTGTACGAGTCCCTGGCGTTGTGTGAGAATGTAGGGCCGCGCCAGCCTCGGGATCTCGAATGCTGCGCTGCCCCTCAATAGGAGAGGACCGAACCACCAGTTGCCCAAGAAAATCCGCGTCTACGAGCTTGCCCGTGAGCTGGGGCTGACCAACAAGGAAGCCTTGGACATTTGCATCGACCTCGGAATCGGTGTGAAGAGCCACTCGTCGTCGATCGAGGACGCGCAAGCTGACCGCGCCCGGCGCAAGGCCGACCGTGAAGGATTGCGTCGCGCCGTGCAGCCCGAGGAGCCGGCCTCGGCGTCCTCTGCTCCTGCAGCCGCCGCGAGAACCAGAGGCACCACCGGGCCCCAGCGCGGCGCTGGCGCGCCCACAGGCGAGCGGCCCGTTGTCGCATCCCCGCCGTCCGCGCCAGAGCCGCCAGGTCCCGAGGTAGGTGACGGCCCGGTCGTCAGGCCAGAGGCGGAAGCCGCCTCTGGAACCCACGAGCCCCGCCCAGGTCAGCGACTGGTAGTGAGCAAGTCGACAAGCGAGGTCGTTGATTTGCCACGGACCGCCGCGCCCCGGCCACCGGTCTCGGCTCCTTCGAACCCGGCAAGGTTCGCGACCGCGCCGTCTTCGCTAAGGCCCGCGACTGCTCCGGGTGGGCTTCGCCCAGGCGTCCCCCCATCTCTTCCCGCGACCCGCACACCGGCGTCGGGATCTCCGGCCTCAACTGCCCCGGCCGCCGCCGGCCCTCTGGTCGCAAATGCCCCTGCGGCCGCGTCTGTCCCGCTCGCAACTTCCCCGGCAGCGACCGGTCCTGCGGCCGCGCAGCAGGAGGGGACAGTGCCGTCCTCGTTGGCGCCGACAAGCGCCCCGCCGGTGCCAGACGCCGATCACACCCTGGGCGGTCCACGCCCGGTGAGCCCGTCAGGCAAGCCGATCCCCCCACCGCCCGGGCCGCGGTCGATCTCCGGTCGTCCGATCCCCCCGCCGCCTGGAGCGCGACGCCCGCTGCCGCCAAGCGGTCCAGGCTCGCGCGCGCCGGCACCAGGCTCACGTCCCGGTGCCATGGGCTCGCGCCCGGGGACGAGCCCGTCGCGTCCGGGCACCGTCGGCGCTCGTCCGCCGGCCGGCCGGCAAGTGAGCCCGCGTCCGGGAGCGGGCGCCGGTTTTCCGCGCTCGCCCAGTCACTTCCCACCCCGAGACGGCGCACGCCCGACTGGCGGAACATACGGAGGCGGCGGAGCCCCCGGCGCGCGCGGTGGTGGCTACACGCCCGGTGGTCCCACCGGTGCAGCACGAGGTGGTCCCGTCGGGCGCGGACGTCCCCCCCAGCGCAGGCCGCGCCGTCGCCGACGCAACATGGAGGAGCTCGAGCCGATCCAGGTGACTGCCTACCTGGCGTCGAGTGCCCCCGTTCCCGACCACGAGGTGATCGTCGAGCGCGGTTCCACGCCACAACAGCTCGGCCCGCGCCTCAACCGGTCGGCCGGTGACATCGTGCGCTTCCTCTTGCTCCAAGGCGAGATGGTCACCGCCACCCAGCCGCTCACCGACGACATGATCGGCCTGTTCGCCGCGGAGATAGGTGCGCAGATCCGTTTGGTCGACCCTGGCGAGGAGCAGGAGGCCGCCCTCCGGGCGAAGTTCTTCGGAGGCGAGGACCTTGAAGAAGACGAGGAGGACCTGCAGACACGACCTCCCGTCATAACTGTCATGGGCCACGTCGACCACGGCAAGACGCTTCTGCTCGACCGGATCCGCAATTCGAACGTGATCGCAGGCGAGGCGGGCGGAATAACCCAGCACATCGGTGCCTACCAGGTGGAATGGCGCGGTCAGTTGCTGACTTTCATCGACACACCCGGTCACGAAGCCTTCACGGCGATGCGCGCCCGCGGGGCCAGCGTGACTGACATCGTCGTGCTCGTGGTGGCCGCCGACGACGGTGTGATGCCGCAGACGGTGGAGGCGATCAACCACGCCAAGGCCGCGAAAGTGCCGATCGTGGCGGCCATCAACAAGATCGACAGGCCGGACGCAGATCCCAATCGTGTGATGCAGCAGCTGTCCGAGCAAGGCCTCGTGCCGGAGGCCTGGGGTGGCGACACGATCACCGTCGAGATCTCGGCCCTTCAGTCCTTCGGCATCGACGAGCTGCTGGAACAGCTCGTCGTGCTCGCCGAGGTGCTCGAGTTGACCGCCGACACCGAAGTCGATGCGAGAGGTGTCGTCCTCGAGTCGAACCTGGACATCGGCCGCGGCCCGGTCGCGACGATCATCGTGCAGCGGGGGACCCTGCGCGTCGGCGAGCCGATCGTGGCAGGCGCCGCCTGGGGCCGTGTCAAAGCTCTGATCAACGACCACGGCGACCAGATAAAAGAGGCCTTCCCGTCGATGCCTGTACAGGTGCTCGGACTGTCCGAGCCCCCGATCGCCGGCGACGAGCTACGGGTCACCTCGGACCTCTCGATCGCGAGGACCGTCGGCGACGCTCGCGAACAACGGCTTCGATTTACGACCCTCGCACAGGCCTCGACTCTGTCGACGAGCCCGGGTGCAAAGCTCGAGGACCTCTTCGAGCAGATCCGCAAGGGCGAGACCGCCACGTTGACCCTGGTGCTGAAGGCCGATGTCCAGGGCTCGCTCGAAGCAGTCACCCAGAGCCTTCTAAAGCTCGAGCGGGACGATGTGAAGGTGTCCTTCGTGCATCGTGCCGTCGGCGGCATCACCGAGAGCGACGTGACGATCGCAGCCGCCTCAGGTGCGACGATCATCGGCTTCAACGTCCGTCCCGATCGCAGGGCCCGCGAGCTTGCCGAGAGTCACAAGGTCGAGATCCGCACCTACGAGATCATCTACAAGCTCATCGAGGACGTGCAGGCGGCCATGGTCGGAATGCTCGCTCCCGAGATCGAGGAGATTGTCACCGGCGACGCCGAGGTGCGCGCGGTCTTCCGTGTCCCGAGGTTGGGCGCGGTCGCAGGCTGCTATGTCACCAACGGTGTCATCGCCCGCGGTTCCAAGGTCCGCTTCCTCAGGGACGGTGTCGTCATCTGGAAGGGAGCCGTCTCCTCACTGCGACGTTTCAAGGACGACGTCCGCGAGGTCCAGGCCGGTTTCGAGTGCGGCATCGGTCTCACCGACTTCCAGGACTTGAAGGACGGCGACGTGATCGAGACCTACGACGAGCGGGAGATCCCCCGTACCTAGGCAATACGATCGCCGATCGTCGGGTGGCTACCCGCGGACCGCGCGCGTCAACGCGGTCCTCGCGCAGGTACTCGGTGACGCGCTCGAGCGGCTCCGAGACGACGACGACCGGTTGGCCCTTCTGACGGTCACCGGTGTGAACGTCGATCCGGACCTTCGCCATGCGAGGGTATATATGGCCTCGTTGCCCGAAGGGGCCGCGGCCGTGCTCGAGGCCAAGCGGGCCGATCTCCAGGCGGCCATTGCACGCGAGGTGAGATTGAAGCGCACGCCGACGCTGAGCTTTGTCGCAGACCCGGCGGTCGCCGCCGGCGAGCGCGTGGAGGAGGCACTGCGCCGTGCCCGACAAGACGAATCCTGACGACCCCGGCGCGGCGGGCCTTCCCGACAAGGGCACCCGGCGGGGGATCGACGACCCCGGCGGTTTCGTCGTGGTCGACAAGCAGGCCGGTTGGACCTCGCACGACGTTGTCGCCCGCTGCCGTCGCCTCCTCGGCACTCGGAAGGTTGGCCACGCCGGGACGCTCGACCCCGACGCCACCGGGGTCCTCATCGTGGGCGTCGGCAGGGCAACACGCCTCCTGCGTTTCGCGACGGCGTTGCGGAAGACATACATCGGCGAGATCGTGCTCGGTGTGACCACATCGACGCTCGATGCCTCTGGAGAGGTGACCGGCCATTTCGACATGGCGAAGGTCACCCTGGCCGATGTGCGAGAGGCGGCGCGCTCTCTCACGGGCCGGATCGAGCAGATCCCGCCCATGGTCTCGGCGGTCAAGGTCGGCGGGCGCCGGCTGCACGAGCTCGCACGCGAGGGCATCGAGGTGGTGCGAGCTCCCCGGGGCGTGGAAGTGTTCCGATTCGAGGTCTTCGAAACCGGTGAGTCCGACTGCTACCGGGTCCTCGTCGAATGCTCGTCCGGCACCTACGTGCGCGTGCTGGCAGCCGATCTCGGCGTGAGGCTCGGCGGCGGTGCCCACCTGCGAGCGCTGCGAAGGGTTTCGATCGGTTCCTTCGGCGACGTCGAGGCGCTCGCGCTCGACGAGGTGGCACCCGAGCGCGTACGCCCGCTCGAAGAGCTTGTGCGGGACCTGCCGGGTGCTGTCGCCAACCCCGAGCTTGCCCGGGCGCTCGGCCACGGGCGGACCGTCGAGCGTCTTGGCTTAGGTGTCGTCGGTGACGGCCCTTGGGCGGTGCTCGACGAGTTGGGTCGGCTCGTGGCCATATGCGGACCGGTCGGGCTCGAACGGGTCAGGCCCGTTGTCGTGGTGCGAACCGACGACAGTCCGCGTGCGGGCGCCGAGTCGGGCACAGACGGCGAGTAGCCTCCCTCGACGGTGGGACTCGACAACGGCAGCGTGGTGACCATCGGTGCCTATGACGGGGTTCACATAGGCCATCGGCGGGTAATCGAACAGGTGCGCCGTAGGGCGGCCACCGCAGGGTTGCAAAGCGTCGTGGTGACCTTCGACAAGAACCCGGCCGCCGTCGTCAATCCGGCGTCGGCACCTCCCCGTCTGACCGACATCGACCAGAAGCTCGAACTTCTGGCCGAGACCGGCGTCGACCGGATCCTCGTCATCGAGTTCGACGCCGAGCGCGCCAGGGAAAAGGCGGAGGACTTTGTGGCAGAGGTGCTCGTGGCCGAGCTCTCCGCCCGGGTGGTCGTCGTCGGCGACGACTTCCATTTCGGCAACAAACGCCTTGGCAACGTCGCGTTGCTGCAAGAGATGGGCGAGCAGGCGGGGTTCTCGGTGGAACCGGTCCACCTCGTCTCCGACGAACGGGCGCACGAGGTGGTGTCGTCAACACGGATCCGGGCGCTGATAGCAAGAGGCGAGCTCTCCGACGCGACAGCGTTGCTCGACAGGGCCCATGAGGTGCGCGGGGTCGTTGTCGCCGGCGATCGACCTGGTCGGGACGGGCGGGCCGGTCTCGTCATCGAGGTGCCCGGCGAGATCCTGTTGCCGCCCTCAGGTGAGTACTCGGGCTCTGCTCGCCGCGACGCCGACGAGAGCGTGGCTGCACGGCTGGTAGTGGCGGACCGCGTCGGCAAGGGCCCTCAGCACATCGAGATCTCGGTGTCACGGGCGCCTGCGGAGCGGTCCGCCTTGAACTATGCGATGGGCGAGGTCGTACGGGCTCGTTTCGGTTGAGGCGGCGCGGTTTGGTGCCCGAAGGCCGGTGGCGATGAACAGTGTGGTTGCGGCGCAGGTCGTAGCACGCGTACGGATAAAGTCGCGCCGTGGCCATATTCCCGATCCGGGTGTTCGGCGACCCGGTGCTCCGCCAGCGTGCCGCGGAGATCGAGGACATCGACGCCAAGCTCGTCCGCCTGTCCGAGGAGATGATCGAGACTATGTACGCAGCGCCGGGGGTGGGCCTCGCGGCGCCGCAGGTCGGCATCGAGCGCCGGATATTCGTCTACGACGTCGGCGAGGGCCCGGTGACGGTGATCAATCCGGCGATACTGGAATCTAGCGGCGAGTGGGAGTACGAGGAGGGGTGCCTCTCGGTCCCCGACCTGCACTGGACGATCGTCAGACCGAAACAAGTCCATCTCGTGGGCCGCGACCTCCACGGCAACGAGATCTCGATCGAAGGCGACGAGCTCCTCGGTCGGGTTCTCCAGCATGAGCTCGACCACCTCGATGGAGTACTGCTCCTGGAGCGTCTCGACAAGGACCAGCACAAACAGGCCATGCGCGTGCTTCGAGCCCGTGCGTTCGCCGGCGATTCGAGCCTCGACGCCTGACCCCGAGCCGTCTGGTCGCCCCCGGTGACGAGGCTCGCCTTCCTCGGCACGCCTGAAGTCGCGGTCGGTGCTCTGCGGGCCTTGCACGATGCCGGCCACGACGTGGCACTGGTGATCAGCGCTCCCGACCGTCGTCGCGGCCGGGGCAGCGCGCTTGCTCCGACGCCGGTGAAACAGTGCGCGCTGGAGCTCGGCCTGGCCGTGTCGAGCCGAGTGAACGATGTCGTGGACGCTGAGGTCGAGCTCGGCGTCGTCGTTGCATTCGGGACCCTGGTTCGCGCCGCTGTGCTCGAACAGGTGCCGATGGTGAATCTGCACTTCTCACTCCTGCCGCGTTGGCGGGGTGCCGCGCCGGTGGAACGGGCCATCCTGGCCGGCGACGACAAGACCGGAGTTTGCCTGATGGCGCTCGACGAGGGCCTCGACACAGGCCCCGTCTATGCCCGCGTGGAGGTCCCCATCCTTCCCGGCCAGACCGCAGCCGAGCTCCGAGAGCGTCTCGCGGACCTCGGCACAGGCCTCCTCCTCGAGCGACTGTCCGGTGGCCTCGCCACTCTCGGCGTGAGCGTGGCCCAGCAGGGTGAGGCCCTTTACGCGGCCAAGATCGACCCCGGCGAACTGCGGATTGACTGGCAACGGCCCGCTGTCGAGCTCGACAGGCTCGTGAGAATCGGGCACGCCTGGACGACGTTTCGCAACAGGCGACTGATCGTCCAGCGCGCAAGGCTCGTTGCCAGTGCGGCTCATGACCACGAAGCGGCATTCGTAGGCGCCGATGGGCAGGCCGGGACACTGATCGGCGACGAGGTGCTCTGCGGGCGGGGTCGCCTCGGATTGCTGGAGGTCAAGCCCGAAGGGCGATCTGTCCTGTCATTTGACGCCTGGCAGCGCGGTGCTCGACCGACCGTGGGCGAGTGTCTCGGCTGTTAGCCGCCTGTCGTTTGGCTACGGTTGAGCGATGGCCGCAGACGCCGAAGTGATGCGCGCTCCTGGTCTTCCCTTGTTGGCGGAGGGCGAAGTGCGCGTGGCCCCTTCCATCTTGTCGGCGGACTTCGGCGCATTGGGGACCGAGATCGCGAGAGTCGCTAGCGTGACCGACTGGCTGCACGTCGATGTGATGGACGGCCACTTCGTCCCCAACATGACCATCGGGCCTCCGGTGGTCGCGTCGATCAGGCGCTACACGGAGATGTTCTTCGACTGCCACTTGATGATCACCGACCCCGGGGATTATCTCGAGGCGTTCCGCCAGGCCGGTGCCAACTCCTGCTCGGTGCATGTGGAGGTCGGCGATACCGGAACCTTGTGCGCCGAGATGCGGCGACTCGGCCTGGGCGTGGGGCTCGTGGTGAACCCGGAGACGCCATACGAGGCAGCCGAGCCCTATCTCCATCTGGTCGACCTGTTGTTGATCATGACTGTGCACCCCGGATTCGGAAGCCAGTCGTTCATCGCGGACGTCGTGCCCAAGCTCGTCGCCGCGCGAGCCCAAGCCGAGCGTGAGCACCTACATCTCACCCTGCAGGTGGACGGTGGGATCGACGAGCACACGGCTGTGGTAGCCGCTCGCGCGGGAGCGAGGTGCCTTGTCGCAGGCTCCGCGGTGTTCCACTCGCCCGATCCAGCCGAGACAGTGCGCCGCATTCGCGCCTCGGCGTCCACAGCGATCTCGCCCGGCAGATGAACGACCCGGTACCGATCCCGACGAAAGGCCCGGGCGGGCCTGAGGTCTGTCTACAGGCCAAGGTGTGCACCGTCTCCGACGGAGTCGTGGCCGGAACACGCGAGGACCTCTCCGGGGCGGCGGTGGCAGAGCGGCTTTTTCGACAGGGCTACGAGGTGACCGAACGTCGGGTTGTGGCCGACGGTATCGAGTCAGTGGCCGCGGCGATCGCCGAGATGGCTTCCGGTTTCGCCGGTCTGATCGTGACCACCGGTGGGACGGGCTTCGGACCGAGGGACCTGACCCCGGAAGGCACTTCGCAGGTGCTCGACCGGACAGCTCCGGGCCTGGCCGAGGCGATGAGGCTGACCAGTCCGCTGGGCCGCCTGTCGCGTGCCGCCGCCGGGACCCTTGCCACCTCGCTCGTGCTCAATCTGCCCGGCTCCACCAGTGGTGCCCTCGAGTGCCTCGAGGCGGTTCTCGACGTCGTGCCACACGCACTGGCGCTACTCAGAGGCGAAAGGCCCCATTGAGTCGAGACGAGATGAGCCGCGCCGACGAGCGGCACATGGCGCGAGCCATCGAGATCGCCCAGTCAGTCCGCACGAGAACGTCCCCCAATCCTTGGGTCGGCTGCGTCGTCGTCGACAGCGCCGGAGCGGTCGTCGGGGAAGGGGCGACGGCACCTCCCGGAGGACCACACGCGGAGATCGGCGCGCTCGGCCTGGCAGGCGACGCCGCCCGGGGCGCGACGGTCTATGTGACCCTTGAGCCCTGCTCACACCAGGGCCGGACGCCCCCTTGCACCGAGGCACTCATCCGCGCAGGGGTCACGAGGGTTGTCGCCGCGGTCGGTGACCCGGACGAGCGTGTAACGGGCGCAGGGTTCGTGGCACTCGAGGCGGCGGGCGTCACGGTCTCGAGGGGTCTGCTCGCCGCCGCCGTGAGCGACCAGCTCCGGCCGTACCTTGTCCACCGTTCGACGGGTCGGCCCTATGTCGTGCTCAAGCTCGCCACCACGCTCGACGGGAGGACGGCAGCAGCAGACGGCTCAAGCCGGTGGATAACAGGTCCCGAGGCGCGACGCGACGTCCATCGTCTGCGAGCCGAGAGCGACGCGGTGCTGGTCGGGGCAGGGACGGTGCGACACGACGATCCAGAGCTCACCGTGCGCGACGACGGCGGCTCGGAGCCGTCACGTCAGCCGCTACGAGTGGTGCTCGGCCATGCCCCGAAGAGCGCCCGCGTGCAGCCGGCGCTCGAACTGGGCGGCGACCTCGGCGCGGTGCTCGACGAGCTCGGCCGTCGTGACGTCCTGCAGCTCCTCGTCGAAGGCGGCGCGCACGTCGCGCATGGCTTCCACGCACAAGGACTCGTGGACCGTTATGTGTGGTACCTGGCGCCGGCGTTCCTCGGAGGCGACGACGGACAGCCGGTCTTCGCCGGACCCGGTGCGGCCACGATGGCAGATGCCTGGCGCGGCCGGCTCGTCTCGGTTTGCCGGCTCGGAGGTGACCTGCGAATAGACGTCGAACCGGACCGCGTCCACTTCCCGCCGATTTCAGCGGCAAGCGGCGAGAATGCGGCCCTATGACCTGCGAGTTCGCGGCCCTCACGGTACCGGTAGGCTCGATGCGGAACAAGGAGGCGGAGATCGAGGTGCCGATGGGCAATGTCGAGGAAGCGATTGCAGCTATCGGGCGAGGCGAGATGGTCGTCGTCATGGACGACGAGGACCGCGAGAACGAGGGTGACCTCGTCATGGCCGCGGAGTTCGCGACCCCTGAGAAAGTGGCCTTCTTCCTGGCGCACACCTCAGGGCTGATCTGCGTTCCGCTCACGCCGGACCGTCTCGACGAGCTCGAGCTGCCCCTCATGGTCTCGCACAACACCGAGTCCCAGCGCACCGCGTTCACCGTGACTGTCGACTACCGACACGGCACGACCACGGGGATCTCCGCGGGCGACCGGGCGGCGACGATCCAGTCGCTTATCAACCCCGACACCAAGCCGGACGACCTCGCCCGCCCGGGGCACGTCCTTCCGCTGCGTTATCGCCCGGGCGGTGTGCTAAAGCGCGCCGGCCATACCGAGGCGACGGTCGATCTCGCCCGATTCGCCGGTTGTTACCCCGCCGGGCTCTTGTGCGAGATCGTGACTACCGACAAGCAGCGAATGGCGCGGCGGCCCGAGCTGGAGAGCTTCGCAACCGAGCACGGCCTTCCGATCATCTCGATATCCGATCTCGTCCGGTACCGCTACCACCGCGAAAGGCTCGTGGAGCGGATCGCACAGGCGCGTATCCCCACCGAGTACGGCGAGTTCACCGCCTACGGCTTCCGGTCCATGCTCGACGGTGAGGAGCACCTCGCCTTTGTGGCAGGAGATGTGCACACCAAAGAGAGCGTGCTCGTCCGGGTGCACAGCGAGTGCCTCACGGGCGATGTGTTCGGCTCGCTTCGCTGCGACTGCGGGCCGCAGCTCCAAGCCGCGATGCGCAGGATAGGCGCTGAGGGCGTTGGGGTGATCGTCTACCTCCGCGGCCACGAGGGGCGGGGGATCGGCCTCACCCACAAGCTGCGCGCCTACACCCTCCAGGACAACGGCAGGGACACCGTCGACGCGAACGTCGAGCTCGGCCTTCCCGTCGACAGCCGCGAGTACGGCATCGGCGCCCAGATCCTCGTGGAGCTCGGCGTGACGAGGATGCGACTCATGACGAACAACCCGGCAAAGTACGGCGGTCTCGAAGGCTACGGGCTCGACATAGTCGAGCGGGTGCCCTTGGAACAGGTGCCTAACCCGGAGAACGTCGAGTACCTGCGCACCAAACGAGAACGTATGGGCCACCTGCTCAGCGGCTTGGACCTGGCGACGCCCGAGAGCATCCCGCCCGAAATGCCCGCACAGGAGGCCGTCGGCGACGCCGGGGACCTCGATGGCGTCGGCTGACGACTCGCGCGACGTGGGGCTCGACCAGGAGTCCGCACGCCGATCGGCCGAGATGCAGACCCATCGCCTGCCGGCGGTCGAGGACGTCGAGGGGGAGGCGCTCCGGGGCTCCGCGGACGGGACCGGGCTTTGTATCGCAGTGGTCTGCAGCCGTTTCAACGGGCACGTGACAGGACTGCTTCTGGCCGGCGCGCTGGCTGAGCTCGATCGCCGTGGCGTCGCCGAGGCCGACAGGGTCGTCGCCTGGGTGCCGGGAGCATTCGAGTTGCCGCTCGGGGCGATGGCGATGGCCGGAACCTCACGCTTCGACGCGGTCGTCTGTCTTGGGGCTGTAATCCGCGGTGAGACGTCGCACTACGACTTCGTGGCAGGTCAGTGCGCCGCCGGTATCCAGCGCGTCCAGCTCGACACGAAGCTTCCGGTGGTATTCGGCGTCCTTACCACCGAGAACCTGGCCCAGGCTCTCCAACGTGCCGGCGGGGCACTCGGGAACAAGGGGACCGAAGCGGTCGCGACCGCGATCGAGATGGCGAACCTGCTCGGCGAGCTCGCCTCGCTAGCGGCTGCACCAAGTGGCGCGACAGGAAAGGTGACCTAGGCGATGTTGCGGCTCGTGTTGCCCAAAGGTTCACTGGAGCTTGCGACCTTCGAGCTGTTTGCCGCTGCCGACCTGACGGTCCGACGGGCCTCCGAGGTTGCCTACCGGGCGACGATCGACGACCCGAGGATCAGCGAGGTTCACATCCTGCGGCCCCAGGAGATCCCGACCTATGTCGCGGAGGGCCTGTTCGATCTCGGCGTCACCGGCCGCGACTGGGTGGAGGAGACTAGTGCTGATGTCGTCAGCCTCGGCGTGCTGCGCTATTCGAAGGCGACAGCCGAACCCATCAGGGTCGTGCTAGCGGTCGGCGGCGATTCGCAGGTACAAAAGGTCGAGGATCTCCCGCCGGGTTGCCGGATCTCGACGGAGTACCCGGAGCTCACCAAGCGGTTCCTAAACGAGCGCGGGCTCAAGGCCGACGTCCGTTTCTCGTTCGGGGCCACAGAGGCGAAGATCCCCGACATCGCGGATGCTGTCGTCGAGATAACCGAGACGGGGCGCGCTCTTCGCGCAGCCGGCCTGCGGGTCATCGACACCCTCATGCTCTCCTACACCGAGCTGATCGCGAATCCCGTATCGGTGGCCGACCCCGAGAAGCTCCGCGCGATGGGGCAGCTCCTCGTTCTGCTGCAAGGTGCGCTCGAGGCACGGGGAAAGGTCCTCGTGAAGCTGAACGTCTCACCGATCGACCTTCCCTCCATCATCGCCGTGCTGCCCTCGATGCGGTCGCCGACGGTCTCCAAGCTGTTCGGCGAAGCCGGTTACGCCGTCGAGACGGTCGTGCCCAAGTCCGAGATCAACGTGCTGATCCCCGAGCTCAAAGAGCGGGGCGCCACTGACATCGTCGAGCTCCCGATCGCGAAGATCGTTCACTGAGGCCGGTCGCCGAAGGCATCGAGGCGTCGGGCCTCGTGGCGCCACTCGGCACGCCCGCGCCGACAGTGATCGGCGCGAGCGCCCGGAAGATCTTCAACTTCGGTTCGTGATTCACTTCGGTCTCAGGTCAGAGCCCCGGAAGGTCATGGTTGGCGGCCACGTCGGCTCAACGAGCGCAACCGGTCGTGCCGGGCCTCCAGATGGTCCTGGAGTCCTCGATGCGCTGGCTGTAGGTGCTTGCCGGGCGTTTTCAGCCCGGCGGGAGGGCCGGGAGGCCGTCGATGCTCACCGAGTTGGTCGACTCCCAGTACTGCCGGACCCCGGCGTCGCCCTTGCGGCTGGCCCATTCGGTCAGCAGGCAGCGGTGTTCCCGGAAGTCCATGAGAGGAACCCCCTCACGCATCGGGCGCTTGCGACCCTCGCCGACGCCTCGGTCCCGGTGCTGGTCGCGACCGGCCGCAGGGCCTGGAGCGCCTGGGCCGTGATGGAGTCGAATGGAGTTGCCCTGCCGGGGGTCTTCCTCGACGGTGCGGTCGGCCGGGAGTTCGGCGCGAGAACCGCGTTCCACACGATTGCCTTCGACCCGGCCGTTGCCGCCGCGGTGCTCGACATCCTCGACGAGCGCGAAATCGGACCATGCATCAACGTGGACGATCCGGATCAGGACATCGTGCTGGGCGAGCACCCGCTCACGCATCCTGACTACATCCGCCGCCTCTGGCCGTCGGTGCGTGAAGAGGACCCGTGGACCGCCGTGCGGACCATGAGCGTGCTCGCCTTCACGCTCTTGGGCGAGGCGTCGATGGTGAGAGATCTGGTGACTTACGTGACGGCCAGGACCCCGGTGGCGGCTGCAGTTTCCCAAGACCGGACCTATGGCGGACTGCATCTGAGCCTTCGACCGCTAGGAGTCAGCAAGTGGTCGGGGGTCCTGGCGTACTGCGCCGCTCGGGGCATCGATGCGGGTCGTGTACTCGCAGTCGGCGATGCTGACAACGATGTCGAGCTCCTCACAGCAGCACAGCTTGGGCTCGCCGTTGTCGACGGCACACCCGCCGCGCTCGCGAGCGCCGACCGGGTGCTTGCGCCGGCGAGTGAAGGTGGCTGGGCCGAGATCGTCGAGCTGCTCGGCTTGTCCTAGACCCGCGGAGGAGACTCAGGCTTGGGTCTCGGGGCCGGCCTGTCCGTCGGAAGCCGGCCCGGCGGCAGCGATCCGCACGAACGCGAGACGGAGTTGGGACAAGCCCTCTGCGAGCGCGCCGGCGTGCTGACCCAGACGATCACCGAGGCCGTCGACCAACAGACCGAGGGAGTCGATCGCGAGTCGCGCCTTGTCGAGCTGCGGCGGCTGCTGGGAGAGGTGCAGGGCCGCGAGCTCGAACAGCCCGTAGCAGTGATTCGCGACCACATCCTCCGCCGGGGCGGCGGCAAGGTGCTTTGCCACCTCTAGCAGCTCCTCCTCGGCAGCCAGCTCCTCTTCGGTCATCGTGCCAGGTTCGGCGCCAGGGCGCCCCGGTTCTCCTTGTGCTTGCGGCCCTCCCGGGCCGGCCGGTCCTGCCGTGCCGGCCGGTCCTGCCGTGCCGGATCCGGCGTCGCCCGGCCGCGGCACGCGATGTTCCCCTTCTGGTGTCCACAGGCTGCTCATGCTGCTAGCGTACGTGGTGACAACTGAGGGAAGCGGGGCTGCGCCCATGGCGTGACTCCCACCCGGCCACTGTCGGCGCTGCCGATGTGTGCGCCGGGTCTTGAGAGTGACCGGTCGGCGTTGCCGGCTTCCCTTTCGTACGGTCGAGCACAGTCTCGGCCCTAGCGAGAGGACGACGCCCAATCACCACTGTTCCCAGCTCCAATGAGCCACGGATCAACGACCGTATCCGTGCTCGTGAGGTCCGGCTCGTCGACGCTGAAGGTCGCCAGCTCGGGATCACGCCTCTTGCGCAGGCGCTCGCCATTGCCCAGCAGCAGGATCTCGACCTGGTGGAGGTGGCGCCTCTGGCGAATCCTCCGGTCTGCCGGATCATGGACTACGGGAAGTTCAAGTTCGACGCTGCGCAACGCGCCAAGGAATCGCGGCGCAAGACGAACAATGTCGGCATCAAGGAGATGAAGTACCGGCCGAAGATCGGCCCGGGCGACTTCGACACCAAGACCCGCCAGGTCCTCAAGTTCCTTTCCGAGGGCCACAAGGTCAAGGTGACGGTGATGTTCCGGGGTCGGGAGGTAATCCACCCTGATCTAGGCCGGCGCATCCTCGAGCGGATCTCAGAGCATATCGACGGAGTGGCCAAGATCGAGACCGAGGGTCGTCTGGACGGGCGGAACATGGTGATGGTGCTGGCGCCGGACAAACGGGCGAAACAGTCATCAGAGGCCAAGCACATGACCGAGGAACGACATCGCGTGTCCGCCAATGGGAATGTGCCTTCGTCGACAGGTGACACCGGTTCGGCTGATCCGGGAATCGTCTTGCCGGGACAGGACGGAGCCCTGACCGACAACGGTCAGGCACTCTTGGAGATGCACGTGCAGGTGGAGCAGCAGCCTTAGCACGAACGACCGGCTGAGCAGTTCTCAGTCGGGAGCCGGCCCACGGGCTGGACAGTGATTTTGCGGCCGCGCCATTGCGAGCTGTGCCGCAGGAACGGCCCGACGGGCCGACGAGAAGTAGTGATGGAACGAGCACGAGACAAGGGGTACGGAAATGCCGAAGCAGAAGACGGACCGGGGTGCAGTGGCCCGTTTCAAGATCACCGGGACCGGGAAGATCAGGCGCCGGCAGCAGAACCGCGGCCATCTGCTCGAGAAGAAGTCGTCGGTTCGCACCCGCCGCCTCGCCCACGAAGTCGGACTGTCCCCGGCCGACCGCAAGAGCGTTCGTCGCCTTCTCGGGATCTGAGGGCCTAAGAAGCCAGCAGTCCGGCTCAACACTTTGCAACACCACAGATCGCACTCGAATTGATGATGAAGGGAGCCCCGAAATGGCCAGGGTCAAGCGCGCAGTCCACGGCAAGAAGCGCCGGAGGACCGTCCTCGAACGCGCGCAGGGCTTCTACGGCAACAAGTCGCGTTCGTACCGGGCGGCGAACGAGCAAGTCATGCACTCGCTCCAGTACGCGTTCCGCGACCGCAGGGCCCGGAAGGGCGATTTCCGCAAGCTTTGGATCCAGCGCATCAACGCGGCGGCCCGGCTCAATGGCACGACCTACAGCCGTTTCATCGCCGGGTTGCACAAGGCGGAGGTTGACGTCGACCGCAAGATGCTTGCCGACCTCGCAGTCCGCGACCCGCAGGCGTTCTCGGCACTTGTGCAGCTCGCCGTCGGCGCGCTCGGTGACGAGGCCGAGGACGAGCTTGGCGTGGGGAGTATCGACGAGGCAGTTTCCTAAGCAACAAACCTCAGTCTGAGCGTCAGCATCAACGTGGGCTCGAAATGAACCGGCTCGGGGCACGTGATCAGCGTGTCCAGCGCCTGCGGCAGCTGCTGCGCCGAAGAAGTGTCCGCGATGTCGAGCACGCTTTTGTCGCCGAGGGCGTGAGAATCGTCGAGGCGGCCTTGGATGCAGGTGCGCCCGTCGAGTCGCTTTTCGTCGCCGCCGAGTGGCGGTCCTCGGCGTCGGTGACGGCGGTCGTCGAGCGGGCGGGCCGGACCGGTCTCCCGGTCTACGAGCTCGGGCCCGGGATCATGGAGCGCGTGGCCGACACCGTGAGCCCACAGGCGGTTTGCGCCGTCGTCGATACCGTCGGCCTCGGGCTCGATGAACTGCTGTCGCGGCCGGGGGCAGGCCTTGTTCTCGTGTGCGTGGACGTGCGCGATCCGGGCAACCTGGGGGCGGTGCTCCGCATCGCCGGTGCGACAGGCGTCTTTGGAGTGATCTGCTGTGAGGGGACCGTAGATCCGTTCAATCCGAAAGTGGTGCGTGCGAGTGCCGGGGCATTGTTCCGCGTGCCGCTCGTGACAGACGTCGTGCCTGCCGACGCGCTCGGCGGTCTCGCCGCGCGCGGCTACCGGTTGTGGGCAACGGTCCCGAGAGGGGGAACCGACTACGAGGTTGCGAACTTAGACGGCCCTACGGCGCTCGTGCTCGGCAACGAGGGGGCCGGACTGCCCGGCGAGGTGCTGGACCGGTTGCACGGTTCGGTGACGATCCCAATGGCGGAGGGGACCGAGTCGTTGAACGTCGCGATGACAGCCGCCGTGCTCTGCTTCGACGTGGTGCGCCGGCGCCGAGGCGTCAGTTGAAGGTGCCCTAACATGTCGCCATCGCAACAGAGGACCGGGCGCTCGAAGGTGGCGTCGTGACAACCGCTTCGGCCGAGGAGATGGCACAGCTCGAGGCCGACGCGACCGCCGCGCTCGCAGGAGCGGGCGACATCGCGCAGCTCGACGAACGCGAGCGGGTGGCCTTCCGGTCGAAGAGATCACGCTTTGCCGAGATGTACCAGAAGCTGGGGTCGACCCCGCCCGACGAGCGCCGTGTGCTCGGGCGGCTCTTGAACGAGCTCCGCGGCCGGCTCGAAGTGGTGGCCAACGCCCGGCGGGCCGAGCTCGTGGCGGCCGCCCGGATCGAACGGCTCGCAGCGGACCGCCTGGACCTGACCGAGGTCCTGCCGGGGCGCCTTCAGGGCCACCTGAATCTCGTGACTCAGACGCGTGAGGCGCTAGAGGATGTCTTCGTCGGCATGGGCTATGAGATCGCGGAGGGTCCCGAGGTCGAGACAGGTTGGCGTAACTTCGGGGCGCTCAACATCGGTGAGGATCATCCTGCTCGGAGCCCACTCGACACCTTCTATGTCGACTTCGGTGAGCCGTGGAGCGTGCTGTTGCGCCCGCACACCTCACCTGTCCAGATCCGGCTCCTCGAGCGGGGCGTGTTGCCGATCTACGCCGTCGCCCCGGGTCGCACCTACCGCAAGGACACACCGGACTCGACGCATCTTCCGGTGTTCCACCAGATCGAGGGGTTGGTCGTCGACCGGGGCGTCACATTCGCAGACTTGAAGGGGACGATCGACACCTTCGTCCGCGCCGTGTTCGGCGACGGAACCCGGACCAGGTTGAGGCCTGCGTACTTCCCCTTCACCGAGCCGTCGGCCGAGTTCGAGATGTCGTGTGTGATCTGTGGCGGCGACGGATGCCGCACCTGCAGCGGTGTGGGATGGATCGAGCTCGGCGGTTGCGGGATGGTGCACCCGGCGGTCTTCGAGGCGACCGGGGTCGATCCCGAGGAGTGGACGGGATTCGCGTTCGGGTTCGGCATCGACCGGATTGCCTTCATGCGCCACGGCATCTCCGACCTGAGGGTGATGATCGAGAACGACGTGAGGTTCCTCGCGCAGTTTTGAGCCCATGATTGGTCGCGGGCGCGCCACTGGCAAGGCACGCGAAGGCAGTACGAACGAGGTTTGAGGAGACGACGAAGTGCGCGTTCCACTGTCGTGGTTGCGGGAACTGACCCCGCTCGAGACACGGCCGACCGACCGTGGCGAGGTTGCCGCGCTCGCAGCAGACCTCGACGCCCTCGGCTTGGTCGTGGAGGGTGTCGAGAAGGTCGGCGAAGGATTGCGCGATGTCGTGCTGGCCCGGGTCCTCGAGATCGCCGCGATCGCCAAGGCGGACAAGATCCGCCGCGTCGTGGTCGACGCGGGCGGGCCCGAGCCGGTCGAGGTGGTTTGCGGCGCCTGGAACTTCGAGGTCGGAGACATCGTGCCGTTCGCGCCGATCGGTGCGGTGTTGCCAGGTGAGTTCCGTATCGAGCAGCGGCGCATGCGGGGCGTGGTCTCAAACGGGATGCTGTGCTCGGGTCGTGAGCTGAGGTTGTCGGAGGACCAGGGCGGAATTCTGGTTCTCGGGCGCGACGTTGGTCCCGTCGGTCCTTCGGTGCCTGAGGGAGTCAAGAGGGTTGACGCCGGACTGGAGCTGGGGCTTCCGCTCGCCGACTACCTGGGCGCCGCGTTCGAGCCTGACGTCGTGTTCGACCTCGCGATCGAGGGCAACCGGCCCGACTGCTTGTGCATCGCGGGCATCGCTCGCGACATTGCCGCGCTTGTCGGCCTGCCGCTGCAGCTGCCGGAGCCTGTCGTCGAAGAGGGGCCCGAGCCGGCTTCTCGCTATGCGAGCGTCGAAGTGCTCGCGCCGCAGCTGTGCCACCGACTGATCGGCAAGGTTCTGCTCGGAGTCTCGAGCGTCGCTTCGCCCGCTCTCATCGCTCGCCGCCTGACGCTCGCGGGTATGCGGCCGATCGACTCGATCGTCGACGCGTCGAATTACGTCATGTTGGAGCTCGGCCAGCCGACCCATCCCTACGACCTCGATCGGCTCGCAGGCCACGGGCTGCGAGTTCGCTCGGCACGGCCCGGCGAGGAGATCGTCACGCTGGACGGTGTGACCCGGGTGCTCGGTCGGCCACCGGTCGGTTCGAGAGATTCGATCCCGGGGAGCGACTGCCTGATCTGCGACGCCGAGGATCGTCCGGTCGGCATCGGGGGCATCATGGGCGGCCAGTCGAGCGAGATCTCGACAGAGGCCTCGCGAGTCCTTCTCGAGGTCGGCTACTTCGTTCCTCTGGCTATCGCACGGACCGCTCGGATTGTCGGGCTGAGGAGCGAGGCCTCGGTTCGGTTCGAGCGCGGTGTCGATCGCGAAGGCATGGAGCGCGCGGCGCTGCGTTTCTGCGAGCTCGTGGTAGACGCAGCCCGCGCGGCCGGCGTCGCCCCGCCGGTGATCGCATCGGGTTTGATCGACGCGGAAAGCGTTGCCTATGTCCCACTCCGCATCCCGGTGCGAGCCGGCCGGGTCGGCGCCCTGCTCGGAACCAAGATTCAAGACGCCGAGCTCGGGCGGCTCCTGGATCCGCTCGGCTTTGTGACACGGTCTCCGGCCGGCCCGGGCACAGGCGGTCTTCTGGAGGTGGAGGTGCCCTCGTTCCGCCCTGACGTCCGCAGGGAGGTGGACGTGACCGAGGAAGTGGCGCGGCGCATCGGTTACCAGCAGCTGCCCACATCGCAACGACGGTCACCGTATGTGGGCAGGCTCACCGACGTGCAGATCCTCCGGCGCCGGTTGAAGCGGATCCTCGCCGGCCTCGGCGCTCACGAAGCCTGGACGACGTCCATCGTCGATCCCCGGGACCAGTTGCGCGGGGGAGTCACGGTCCGCCTCGTGGCCCTCTTGAACCCGATGGTCGCCGAGGAATCTGTGCTCAGGGGAGGCCTGCTTCCCGGACTGCTCGGGGCGGCGCGTCACAACCTCAGCCATCGCCACCCTTGGTTGCGGCTCTTCGAGATAGGCGACGTGTTCGCGTTGCCGGGCGTCGCGACAGAGGGGGGCTCCGACTCAGCTCCTGGTCTGACGCGGGAGGTGAGCCTGGAACTGCCCGAGGAACGCGAGCTCGTCGGGTTGCTCCTCACGGACCTTGACGACGACGCCGGCGCAGCTTTGAACGCCTGGCGCGTTGTCGCCGATGCCCTCCGGCTCGAAGATGTCGAGCTTCGCCCGGCGAGTCACGAGGGGATGCACCCGGCGCGGACGGCCGAGGTGGTGGCCGGCGGCACTGTGCTCGGAGTCGTGGGTGAGCTCGATCCTGAGACGCTTCAGGAATACGGGCTCGTCCAGCCGCGGGCAGGGTGGCTGGAGCTCGATCTTCACAAGCTGGCTGCGGCGCCCCTACGGCCGCTCGCCGCGCGCCCGGTGAGTCGCTTTCCCTCCAGCGATGTCGACCTCGCCTTCGTCGTGGATGACTCCGTCCCTGCGGCGGCGATCGAGGTGGCGCTCGGTCGCGCGGCGGGCGAGTTGTGCGAGTCCGTGGAGCTGTTCGATGTCTACCGGGGGGCCGCAGTGCGCGAGGGCTCGCGGAGCCTGGCCTACCGGTTGCGTTTTTGCGCCCTGGACCGGACGCTGACCGACGGCGAGGTGGCAGGGCTGCGGTCCCAGTGCATCGCTGCGGTGGAGACCAAGCACCGCGCCACGCTCCGGAGCTGATGCGCGCCTGGACCGGAGGCAAAGGGCCGGAGAGGCCGGCAGCGCCTGGGTCCCCGGAGCTGTGAGGCCAGAACGCCGTCGGGACGGGTTTGCCTACCGGGCTCTGCGCTCGGTCCAGACGACCGGGATCGTCGAGCGGTCCAGTGACCCGGGGTGGCGAGGTTGTCCGGCGTTGGTGAGACCGAAGCAGAGCATCGCGGTGTTGGCGCGGCGGAGGCGCACGACCTCGTCGAGGGTCTCAGGGCGGAACGGGACGTAGTCGACCCCATCGCCCCAGCCCACGACGACGAGCTCGGCCCTGGTGACCGCCTGGCGCACGAACGAAAGGTTCTTCGGTCCGACGGGGTCCTCAGCCTCCGACAGTTCCCGGGGCTCTGCGGTACGAAGGGCGAAGAGGTTGACGATCTCCATCTGGTCGTAACCCCAACGACGGGAGAACTCGCCTGCGCGAAGCGTCGTCGCGTCGTCGACCGTCTCGTCGGTGGTCGAGGGGTTCAACATGACCCAGGTGATCAGCCGCTCGCCAGGTCCCCACCTCTCGAGGAGCGAGTAACGGTAGCAAGTGCAGTCTGAGAGCGACCACGAC
The DNA here is from genome assembly GCA_003140595.1 of Acidimicrobiaceae bacterium. Lineage (GTDB taxonomy): Bacteria > Actinomycetota > Acidimicrobiia > Acidimicrobiales > Bog-793 > Fen-455. Next base: position 46,793 of record PLKG01000107.1, read on the forward strand.
CGCGTTGAACACTCGGCAAGGATGGTCATCGTTGCCCGCTGTCACTTCGTGGCGGGATCCTTGGCGAGACAGAGGGGCCGATACCTAGTCCCAGGAGCCGGTGGGCCGGCTCGACGGCATCGTCGCACACGTTCCTCTTCCTCCTTGTATGAGGCGTCTGTATGTCCACTTGAAGCTTTCGTTCAGCTGGCGAGTGCGTCTTCCATCGCGGTTCGGCTCGGTCCGAGGATCGAACGCAACTTGCGAAGCGCGGCGCCATGGATCTTGCACACCTGAGGTCCACCTACTCCGATGATCTGACCTATCTGCTCCTGGGTCAGGCCCGCGAAGAAGGACAGGTACAGGACCGTGTGCTCGCGCGCCGCGAGTGTGGCCATCGCTTCCTCGAGCGCCTCGGCCTCGGCCGACGCCAGTACTTCAGCTTCTGGCTCGGCGCTCTCGTCGGAGAGAATGTCGACAAAGGCGCCGTCGTTGTGCGCCTGGGAAGTGCTCCGTCCCTCGAGGTGCAGCAGCTGGGACGAGTTGAGCTCACTCATGAGCTCGGTGGCCTGACGGCTCGTGAGCCCCATGACAGCGCAGACCTCTTCCGGCATCGGGTTCCGCCCCTTTTCGCCGACCAGCGCGTCATAGGTCGTCCTGTAGGAGATCACGCGCTGGCGTGCCGAGCGCGGCATCCAGTCGAGTCGCCTCAGCTCGTCGAAGATCGAGCCTCTGATGCAACGACGGGCGTACTGGTCAAAGCGCGAGTTGTCAGGGTCGTTCCAACGCGAGATCGCCCGAACCAGGCCATCTTGACCGAAGCTCCGCAGATCGCCTGGTTCCCAGTAGGAAAGGATGTAGGAAGGCAGCCGCTGGACGGTCTCGTTGACGAGTGGCTGGTAAGCGACGACGAGTTCGTTGCGGTGCACGAGATCCCTGTCGGTGGTGTAAGCCGTCCAGATCTGGTCGAGCGTGTCGTGTCGAAGATGTGCCGACCGAGTACGAACGCCCATACCAGAGCTCCTCCTTTGGTGCGTGAAGCCAAGGCGGTGGAGTCCGGTGTTCTCCCAGAAGGAGGTGACGGGCTCCAGCCGTCAGGTCCAGCGGTTGTACGACGGGAACAAACGTTACCAGAATGTTCGCGCGATTAGTAGGGGTACGGTCACTCTGAGTGACGAAATGTAGGAAAATTCAGGTGAAATGTCGGTGTGAAGGATGTTCACGACGTTCTCGGCCGAGTGCTTCACCCGATGGCTCCCGCCCGNNCCTGCCATGCCCTACGCCGCGCCTCGGCGATGTCGCCATGGACGCGCCGGAGAGCCTCGGCTGCCGCGTCGATGTCGGGTTCAGCCCATTTGGTCCCCGCCGGGAAGGGGTACGACGCGGTGGGGATCGAGACGATCTCATAGCCCACGAGCTCGCAGTACTGCTCGGAGAGAAAGTCCATCGGACCGCCGTAGCCAGTCGAGACCACCGGGCATCCGACAGAGACTGCCCGGGCGATGTCAGGCCCGAAGGCGCTGGAACGGTGGAGGGACACCAGGCAGTCTGCCGTCACGCTCGCGGCGTCGGCGACCGCCGGATCGTCAGTCTCGATGATCACGACGTCTTGACGTCCCGCCGCCGAAAGCCTGCATGCCTCGGCGACCGCTCGGGTCTTCCGGCCGTGCAGGACCACGCAGAGGACCGGGCCCGACTGGTGGGCAAACGCGTTCCGGAAGGCTTCGATCGTACCGAGCGGGTTGGCGAGCGCCTCGTCTCCAGGCCTGCAACGACCCAGCCGGGCTATCGCCGCGAAGACGAAGCCCTCCGGTAGGCGGGCGTCCGACCTCGTTGCGTTGTGGGGAACCGCGACGGGGGGTGGGACGAGGAGGACGGGTCGCAGCACGACTTTCTTCAAGGCCTCTTCGGAGAACGTGCTCGGCACCCAGACCTCGCCGACCATCGAAGCCTCCGCGGCGGAGCCAGCCAATGGTTCTGCGAGCGGCCAGTCCCAGGCGATGGCCGTTCTCCGGTTGCGGAGCGAGTCGAGACCTACCTCGCCTACGTAGTCGACGAGCTGGTCTCCGTCGAGGGCCAGCAACGTGGTCGAGTAGGCGAACGGGATGTCGTTGTCGAGCGGTGTGGGGAGCCCACCGGCCCACTGCAGTCGTGAGACGCGCGCGCCCGCCGCCGACAAGGTGGCGGCGTAGCCAAGGGTGCGAGACTCGCCGAAGTCGCCCACGAGGTTCACGCCCCCGGCGCGAGGCGTGGCCGGCACCGCCATCACTGTCGAGATGCGCTCGATGAGCGTCGAGGACGGCATCAGGCTCGATGCCGAGACCCGCCGGACCGGCGGGGGTCGCAAGCTTGTGCGCCCGGCCCAGTACCACGCCAGGCGCTCGCGGCTTTCTGGGTCGTTGTCCGCCATGTCCGCCGTCACGGTGCAGCCGGCCGCTACGACACATCGCAGACCCCGGGCGCGTACCCGTAGGCACAGGTCGACCACAGCGTCGCTCTCGGACCACCCCGGGGACAGACCGCGGAGCTCCTCCCAAAGAGTGCGCCTCAGTGCGAAGCTTTCTGTCCCCAGCGCATCGACGTCTGCATCGGACTCGAGCACGACATCGGCGCGTAGATGTGCAGAACGCGGCGTAGCCCTGAGCGACGGCATGGCGCAGTCGCCGACGAGGTCGAAGCCCGCGTGAACCACCAAGGCACTCTTGTCGAGGACCGCAGCACCGCTCATCCCGACCGTCGCGTCCGAGAGAGGCGCGACGAGGCGTGAGAGCCAGCCCGCGACCGGCCGGGCACGTGGGGAAAGCGCGACGACCGTATCGGCGCGGGCGAGCCTCGCCGCCTCGTCGAAGGCGGCCGCCGGGTCCAGCACCACTGGGGTCGTCGCGACCGTCACATCGCCTTCGAGCGCCCCGACGAGCGCGAGGGACGCTTGGTCGGGCCCGTTGACGAGCACGACGGTCTCGAAGTCGACGCCGGCGTCTGTCGCGCAGAGCGACCGCAGTTGACCGAGGAGGCTATCTGCTCTGCCCGTGGAGATGACGAGCACACAGACCGGTGGGGCTTTGTCTCCGGCCGGTCTCGACAGCACTGTGCAGCGTCTTGCAGTCACCGCGATCATGGCGCCGGGGTCGATCTCTTCGACCGCGAACCCGACACCGCTGAGGGCATGCTCGAGCTCGTCAGCAGACCAGGCGTCCGCATTGGCTTCTTCCTCGCCTGCTTGACCGAACCGTCGTCCCCCGAACAAGAGCCGGCGGAGCTCAGCGGACGGCCCCTTGGCGAGCAGCTCCCCGACGGCTGCGAGGTTCGGCACTTCGAAGCTCAGACGCCCGCCGTCGCACAGGACACGCGCCCACTCGCACAAGACCGCGCCCGCACGGTCGTGGCGGACCGAGGAGAGCACGTCTTCGGCCACAAGCCCGTGCAGGCTCGCGGTCCCGAACGGCAAGGCGCCGGGATCCACGACATCGCCGGAGGTTCCCGGCCCTGTCCTGTAGCAGAGGTACCCGTCCAGGGTCGTTCCCCCCCGGGACAGCCGGACGGCCTGGGTACCGCTCGACAAGAGCTTGGCGAGCTCGGGTGATATGCCGCTCACATGTTCTGCTGCCGCGCGGCGATCTTCAGCACTGATGGAAGCGAGCGCTTCACGCGCCGGCGCGACGAGGCGCTGGTCCCGGAAGGACAGATAGCCTCCTGCGGCGGCGAGCAGCCTGAACAAGGGCTCTCGCGTGTCGTCGCGGACGATCCGCAACAGAGGGCACATTTCGTCGAACCCGGCACGCCGGAAGCGGTTCGACCACCACATCGCCCTTGGCACGCCCAGCCGGGAAGCCATGTCGCGTGCTGCCGCGAGGGGCTCCAGGTGCTGCGGGTAAGCCTCCGCGAACGGCGCCAGCACTTCGTCCGCCTCCGGGGCAGGAAGGCGGCTCGCCGTTGCGACAAGGACAGGCATCGACTCCGGTCGGGACTTCTGTGCGATCTCCGAGGCGCTCCGGCCGGCCCTGCTCAACAGCGCCATCAGAGCCGCAAGGCTCACGTCGAGCTGTCCGTGGGTGCGCAGCGCGTCGAGCAGAGCATCCGCCGCATCGCCGGGACGACCAAGCGAGTCGAGAGCTTGCGCCTTGGCCCACGAGAGAGAGGCACGACCGGTCTCGAACCCATCCTCGTCGGTGTCGGCGAAAGGAAGGCGGTCGATCGCTTCTAGACAGGCCTCGTAGCATTTCTTGCCCAAGAGCAGCCGCACATCCATCACGTCGGCGTTGATCGTCTTGGTGAGCCCCCGTCGCATCTCATCGATGGTCTCGGACGCCTCGTCGAACTGGTTGAGACCGAGGTGGACATCGAAGATCGTTCTCAGGGCGGCCCGTCTCACCATTGGGAACGTCGTTGAGTCCGCGGCTTCCCGCAGCGAGGCGATCGCCGATCGTGGGTCGTCGCCCCCGGCCAGGGTGCGGCCGTAGTCGAACAGTGCCCGTGAGTGATCGACTTCGGGATCGTCGAGCGCGCGCCGAGCGATCCGCAGGTTCCGCTCGAGCCCGTCCTTGGACTGCCACTTGAGGCTTGTGTAACCACGGTGGAGGATCCGCAGCTCTGAGCAGATGCTCGTGGCGGGGAAGGCATCTCCGTCCCGCAACCCGATCTGTTCGTGGATGGGTCCGAACCAGTGACACCGCTGACGGCGGAACACCCGCGCGGCCTGGAAAGCCGATCGACCGCCGAGCCCGCCCCCCTCGAGGGACTCGATCGATACGGCGTAGCTATCGAAGGTCTGCTCGCGCTCCAGCCGTGCACGAAATGCCGCTTTATCGCCGTGGACCGCCTCGTCGGCATCGAGCCAGAGGATCCACTCGCTGGTGCAGTACTCGAGCGCCTGGTTGCGTGCCCGGGAGAAGTCGTCGTCCCAGTACCCTTCGACGACGGTGGCGCCGAGCTCGCGTGCCAACGCGACGGACCGGTCGGTCGATCCGGTGTCGTAGATCACGATCTCGTCAGCCAGGCCCGAGGCCGAGCCGATCACGAGGGGAAGCTCGTCCTCCTCGTTCTTCATGATCATGCACAACGAGACGAGTGTCACCCATCCTCCAGTACCGGGACCGGGGGCTGACCCCTCGCGGTGCCGGTTTCTCTAGTAACGACCCCCCAAGGGCTCCGACTGCCATCGAGTCCTCGGGTCCCAGCGCGCCGCCTGAAAAAGAATTCTACGAATTAGGCAAGACCAATCCGGAATCTGTCGTTTGGACACACAGGCCAAGGAAGGCCTTCCGAGGACCGGTGAGGTTACCGGCCCACGACAGTCAAGGAGGACATCGAAATGCTGCTTATCAACGACAACGTCGCCGCCCTAGGGGCAGAGAACAACCTCAACGCCACCGACACCGCTATGTCCAGCGTCGTCGGCCAGTTGAGTTCGGGCCTGCAGATCCAGACTGCGGCCGACAACCCGGCGGGCTACTCGATTGCCCAGTCACTTCAGTCAGAGATCAACGGCTACGGCGCAGCGGAGTCCAACGCACAGACCGCGGTCTCGGTGCTCCAGACCGCCCAGGGAGCGATGAACCAGCAGGAGGCCATCCTCCAGCAGGCGAATACCATCGCGACCCAGGCAGCCAACACCACGACGGACAACGGGACCGCCAACAAGGCCGACAGCCAGGAGTTCGCCTCCCTCGTCGCGCAGCTCGACCAGATTGCACAGTCGACCAGCTACGCCGGCGTCAGCCTCCTGAACACCACCTCGGCGAACAACGTGCTGACCTTCCAAGTTGGCCCGGATGCGACCAACGCCGCCGACACGGTGAACGTCAACCTCGTGAACACCTCGTCGTCGGCACTTCTTGGTGGGTCTGCCCTTAGCCTCGACACGGTGGCAGGCGCGCAGTCGGCAATGGTAGCTGTGCAGGCCGCCATCAACACCTTGGCTTCAGCGGCTGCTTCCCTCGGTTCTTCCCAGAACCAGATCCAGGCGTTGTCCAACAACGTCACGGTCGCCCAGCAGAACCTGACCTCGGCACACGCGGACCTCGTCGACGTGAACGTCGCCCAGGCGACGTCGCAGTTCACTTCGCTGCAGATCCTCGAACAGTCCGGCATCTCGGTCCTGTCCCAGGCCCAACAGCTCCCGCAGTTGGCCCTCAAGCTCATCTGACGGCGGAAGCGGAAAGAGATAGTGAGCCGAGCCGCTCCCGGGCCGTGTGCCCGGGGCGGCTCGCTCACTGAGGAGCCAGAGGAGAGACCATGACCGACATCGGTTATACGGCCCCGGTCAGCTTCACAGGGATCGAGTCCGGCCTCAACACCGAGCAGATCATGAGCGCCTACCTGCAGATCGACGAGGTGCCGCTGACACAGCTCGAGAACCAGCAGACCACCGTCAACAACAAGGTCTCTGCGTACCAGACGATCGAGCAACAGCTTCAGGCTCTCCAGAGCGCTGCGGACCAGGTGAGCGCTCCGGACGCATTCGCAAGCGCTATCTCGGCCGGCTCCACCAATTCCTCGGTGGCCACAGCGACCACCGGCACTGGGGCCACTCCCGGTTCGGTGACATTCTCGGTCGAGCATCTCGCGACTGCGGAATCGCTCGTCTCGAGCGGCACGGTCGCCTCGGTCAACGACGTAGTAGCGAGCGGCAACCTCCTCATCGCCTCAGGCGCTTCCGCCCTCGGGATCGGGTCGATCTCCGGTAAGGGCCTCACCCAAGGCGCGCACACGATCGCGGTCACCCAGGCGTCGGCCGGCGCCAGTGTCGTCGGCTCGTCGGCGATCAGCGGTTCGACACAGATCACTTCCTCGAACGACCAGCTCTCGGTTTCGATCGACGGCGCGGCGAGCTCGTTCACGATCGCCGACGGAACCTACACAGCCCAACAGCTCGCCTCCGCCGTCAGCTCGGCCTCAGATGGCCTTCTCACAGCCGCGGTCAACAACACGGGCCAGCTCGTGCTGGCAACGAACGAACAGGGGTCCCAGGCGACGCTCCAGGTAGCCGGAGGTTCTGCGAACGGCGCACTCGGGCTGCAAGCCGGTGGTGTCGTCAGCGGGACTGACGGTGTCATCTCCGTCGACGGCCAGGCAAACACTGTCACCGACATCGCCGCGACAGGCACCACGTCGGTGACCCTCAACGCAGGGTCTCAAGGCTCGGTGCAGGCGAGCCTCGAGGCTGGTGGGCTGAGCACCGGAAGCCTCACCGCTGAGAACGTGTCGGTGGGCAACGGGTCGCTCGCCTCGGTCGTCTCGGCGATCAACGGCGCGGATGCCGGTGTGAGTGCGGAGTCGCTCGACGTCGGGCAGAACCAGTACGCGTTGTCCATCAGTTCGAACGCGACAGGCGCGGCCAACGGCGTCTCGGTCGACCCGTCGGCATTCTCGGCCTCCGGGCTCGGCTCGCTCCTCACCACGACCGCGGGCCAGGACGCAGTCATCAGTCTCGGAGGACCAGGTGGTTACGAGGTGCACTCGGCTTCGAACACCGTTACCGGAGTCATGCCCGGGGTTTCTATCGCGCTCCAAGGAGTCTCCTCGACGCCGGTAACGGTGACAGTCAGCCCGGACGGGAAGGCGGCAGCGAACCTCGTCCAGTCCTTTGTGACTGCGGCCAACACCGTCCTGCAGACGATCTCGACCGACACCGCCTACGACCAGACCACCAACACCGCCGGACTGCTCAACGGCGACATCGCGCTCGATAACCTCAGCCAGCAGATCCTCGCAACGGTCGGTCAGGCGATCGGGACCTCCGGTGCCGTAGACATCGGCACAGCCGGGAGCTCGGCCGGGCTCTCGCTCGACGCGAAGACAGGCCAGATCGACTTCGACGCCTCCACCTTCGCAAGCGACTACGCGAGCAACGCTTCGGAAGTCGCCAGGCTCTTCACCCAGACAGGCACGTTCACGCCGAGCTCGGGCTCACCGGCGTGGAAAGGCGACTTGAGCCTTGTCTACGCCGCCGATGCCACCCAGCCGGGCACCTACGCCGTCGAAGTCAGCCAATCGGCTTCCCAGGCCACTGACACCGGCACGGCGAGCTTCGCGTCGCCAGCCTCGGCGGCGACCTCGCCCGAGTCCTACACGGTCAGCTCCGGCAGCGCCAGTGCCAGTTACGGACTGGTCGCGGGCCAGTCGCTGACAGAGGTCGCCTCGGGCCTCGACACCGCCTTTGCCCAGGCGGGTCTCGACCTCTCTGCCCAGGTCGTGCAGAACGGCGCCGGTTCCTCGCTCCAGATCACCTCTTCGGATTACGGCTCGCAGGCGTCGTTCTCTGTGAGCTCGTCGGGGGCCGACCAGCTCGGCCTGGTCGGATCGTCGTTCGTCGGTTCGAACGTTGCGGGCACGATCAACGGCGTCACGGCTTCAGGCGACGGACAGGTCCTCGCCGCGCCCAGCACCGACCCGACCCTCGCCGGCCTCGCGCTCATGGTGAGCACGCCTTCGATCACGTCCGCGACATCACTTGGCCAGTTCACATACACCGCCGGGCTCGCAGGAGGTCTTGCAAACCTGATGGCGAGCGCGTCAGCCTCGCCGAACGGCGAGCTGCCTTCGACGATCTCGGCGATGCAGAGCACCTCCAAGCAGCTCGGCAGCCAGATCACGGTCGAGCAACAGCTCGTCGTCCAGCAACAGCAGCAGCTGGAGGCGGCGTTCAACAACCTGGAGTCGACCCTCGCAACGCTCAAGAGCCAGTCGTCATACCTCACGAGCATGTTCGGGACGTCATCGAGCTCCGTCGGCTCCCTGACGGGGTCAAGCAGTTCGTCAAGTTCCTAGGCAGCACAAGTGGAGAGTGAGCACATGGCACTAACCGAACAAGATGTCGCAAACGCCTACAGCGACACCGCGGCCAAGACTGTCAGTTCTGGCCCGATGCTCATCGTGCGCCTCTACGACAGGCTGGCGCACGATGTGGAGCTAGCGAGGCGCTACATCGAGACAGGTGACTTCGAGAACGCGGACTCCTGCCTCCAGCACGCACAGAAGATCGTGATCGTCCTGCGGACCGGTCTGAGGCCCGCCGGGTTCCACGGCGGGGACGACCTGCGCCGGCTCTACAACACCCTCATCGACCTTCTCGTAAAGGCGAACCTGTTCAAGGACCCGACCGTCATCGGGCAGTGCCAGGGGATCATCGCCCCGTTGCACGCAGCTTGGATGGAAGCCGTCGCGATCGAACTAGAGAAAGGCGAGGATGGTGGAGCCACAGCCGGGGTGGCCTGAGTACTTGGACGGGCTGGAGGACTACCTCCGGACGGTGTCTGGATCGCTCGAGCAACGCGACGCCTTTGCTCTACCGGCGCCCCAGCTCCGCCAACCGGCCGCCGCCCTCCCGGCCGCGCACGCCGAGAGCGCGGCCGTCCTGCTCTCCGAGATCGAGCGCGTGACCGAACAGGTGAGGGTCTGGATCGAAGAGGTGCTCTGTTCGATGAGGTCGATCGAAGCCCGTCGCCGCATCGAGCCATGCAGGGCCGGCGCGATCGTCAACTCGGTGTTCTGATGAGCCTTCCCGGCCCAGATGTGGCAATCGCCACCGGGCGCGGTGCCGAGTTCTCGGCGATGGTCTCGACCGTCGACGAACCCCTGCCCCCGCTGTACGCGAGCAAGCGGGCAGACGGACCGCTGCGAGTCGTATACCTGATGCCGCGCACCGGACCAGGCGGAGGAGCCCGCGTCCTGTTCGAGCACGCGAACCACACTTGTCATCTGGGGGCGGAGGTCACTGTCGTCTCACACTTCCCGAGGCCCGACTGGTTCGACCTCGCGGCCCGCTTCGTCGAGGTGCCCTTCGGCCAGCCGCTGTGCACCTCGGTACCGCCGTGCGACGTGATCGTCGCGGGCTACTGGGACGAGATCATCCCGGCCCGCCGGCTCGGTATCGCTCCGGTCGTGCATTTCGAACAGGGAGTCGAGCACCTCTTCGACGAGGTCTCCGAGCAGTGGAAGCGAGTCATCGAGGCGTCACTCGCCGCGGCCGACTGGACGATCACCATCGGGGAGAACACGGAGAACGCTCTTGCGCAGCGGTACGGGGTGTTCGCCCACCGGATAGCCAACGCAGTCGACACCGATGTGTTCCACCCGCTGTCACAATCGCGCGACAAGCCCACCGTCGTCTTCCTCGGATGGGACGGGACCCCCTTCAAGGGCATTGACATAGCTCGGCGGGTGGCCCGCGGCCTTGCAGCACAGCGCCCGGACATCGGCGTCGTCTGGATCACACCGAACGCACCGCTCGGTGCTGTGATGGGCGAGACGGTCGTCGACCCGCCGCAGGAAGTGCTCGCCAGGTACCTCCGCGAAGCTTCGGTCTACATTGGGACGTCGCGATATGAGTCCTGGGGACTCCCGGCTCTCGAGGCCATGGCCTCTGGCACCCCGGTCGTGTCGACGGACAACGGCGGCATCCTCACCTACGGGCGCGACGGCGAGAACTGCCTTCTCGTTCCGGTCGACGACGCAGACGGCCTCCTCGCAGCGGCGCTCCGGGTGCTCGACGACCCGGGGCTCGCGGCCGGCCTTGTCTCGTCGGGACTGGAGACTGCCTCGTCCTACAACTGGGCGGCGATCACAGCCGAGCTCCTGGAGCACTTCGCGGCACTGGTGGAAAGCTTGCCGGCCCCACCGCCTGCCAGTGTCGAGATAGCCGTCGACGATCTCGAGTTCGACGACGAACAGGACAGGTTCGTGCTCGTAGAGCTTGCTCAGGCGTCGCCTTACGAGCACTTCGCGATCCCTGTCTCGGAGCCCTCCCACGGCGAGTACCGCCTCGTCCGATGGAAGGTGGTGGCGCACAAGCCGGGCGGATTCGCCGGCACCGGGCGGGCCTACCTCCCGGCCCGCTCGGAGTGCCCCGTCGAGGATGCGAGGTACCAGTTCGGGATCGACCTTTTGCGCGAGGGGCTCTGCGACGCCGCCTTCTCGTGGTTCGCCGGTCAGTGCCAACAATCGGGGGAGTCAGCCCAGCCGATTCTCGGCCGCTGGGTCCTGATGTCGCTGATCGAGGCCGGGCGCGCCGCGGATGCCTTCGGCCTTGCCATGTCGCTCACCGCCGCGAATGCCTCGTACCCGGACTACTACTTCTTGGCGCTGCTCGCAGCCCTCGAGGCACGCCGGCCCGCAGACGTCAAAGCCGTGCTGCAAGCGGTCCGATTCCTGGGCAACGGCTCCCGCCACGAGGAGTGGCTCGACCGCCCGGGCGATCTTCTGGTCCGTCTCCTCACCGCCCCGCCCGATCTGTTCACAGCGGCGGCCTCCTAGAGCACTCGCCCCGGCGGTCACCGTCGGGGTGAGAAGGGGCTCGGGACAGACTCAGGAGCCCGGTGACACGAGCGGGAGAGGTGCGTGGATCGGCCACCGTCCCTGCTCGTCGAGGGATCCCATCGGCACCATCTGAGTCGCCAGGTGCTTGGAGATATTGAAGACGAGCGGCGCGAACAGGTTCGCAGTCGAGGTCTCTATCGAGTGGCCGAGCGTGACGACGACCAGCGCTGCAGCGTCGCGGGCCTCGTCGAGCTCGAGCAGTACCTCGGTCGCGTCGTCTATCTCGACGGTGTAGTCGGGCCAGAGCAGGCCGGGTGCCGCGACGATTAGGCGTACCCGCTCGGCGAGCGAACCGTCAGCCAGGGTGACGGGCTCCAAGGCGATGAGCCTGCCGAACGGGTTGAGCGTCACCCCGTCGCCGAGCGGCTCGAGGCGGAATTGACGCGCGCCCTTGAAGCCGGGCAGACCGACAGGGAAGGTGAGCTCCAATGCGGGAAGCACACGCAGCTCTGTTGCGACTGGCATAAACGCTTCCTTTCGGGACCGGGCCTGCGTGAACCTATTTGAGGAACTGAGCCAGCGTCTCGGGCACCGTCTGAGACACAGCGTAGAGCGCGGCCTGGTAGGTCGTGAGGTCCGACTGGAGGGCGGCGGTGACTGTGGGGACGTCTGTCGACTGGGTCGTGGCGAGGATCGTCTGCAGCTGTGTCGAGGTGGTCTCTGCCGCGGTGGTAGCCGCCGATACCGCTTGTGTCGACTCGCCGAGTGTCGTGGCAGCTGTCTCGGCCTGGGTCATGTTCGCGCCGAGGTTGTCGAGATCGGTCTTGAGGCTCGAGTAGGAGGCGGACCCGGGACCCGCCTGGAGGTGGGTCACGATGTTCTGCAGCGTCGTGAAGACGCTCTGCACCCCGGAGGTGCCGCCCCCGAACAGCTGGTCGCCCGGGACCGACACCGCGACCGGGGCGCCACCGCCGACGCTGATGGTGAACGACTGGGAGTTGCCGCTGTAATCGCCCGCCGTGGAGTACGGCTGGCTGACGCCGGCTGTGCCGGCGAATATCGAGGTGGTGCCGTACTGGGTGTTGGCAAGCCCGACCAACTGGGAGATCTGGCCTTGCAGCTGCTGGGCCATCTCGTTGTAGCTCTGGGCATTGTCCCCGCCTGAGTTGAGGGCCTGGAGAACCGTCGTGTTCACCGACTGGAGAGTGTTGATCACCTGATTGGCGGTCTGGTTGCCTATGCCCAGCCATGCTTGGGCGGTCGAGGCGTTGCTCTGGTCGGAGGCGGCCTGCGCGATCTGGCGGCTGTAGCCGAGCGTGTCGGCGGCGGCGACCGGGTTGTCCGAGGGTTTGGTGAGCGCCTGACCCGAGGAGAGCTCCTCGTCGAGCGAGGTGATCGTCGCCTGCTGGCTCTCGAGGTCGCCGGAGAGCTGATTGGCGAGCGTGGTATCTGTGACCCTCATCTCACACCGCCGCCAGCAGCGCCTCTAGCGCTGTCGTCGTGCTGTTTATGACAGCGGCCGTGGCCTGGTACGCCTGCTGTGCCGAGAGCATGTTGACTGTCTCCTGATTGGTGTCGACACCGTCCACGCTCGACAGCTGCGCGGCGGTCGAGTCCGACAGCGCTTGGGCCGAGGTCTGGTTGTTGTTCGCCTCCGAGGTCTGCGAGCCGACCAGTCCGACCAAGGCCTGATACAGGTCGTCGGGTCCGCCGAAAGCCTGTCCCACCGCCGCCATCGCTTGGGCGGTGGTCGGGTCTATGGTCGCCGAACCGGGTGTCGCCGAGCCCGATGCCGTGGCGAGGAGCGAGGGGTTAGCGAGAAGTGTCGGGTTCACGGCGATCGACTGTGCCGAGCCGGATCCCGGTGTGTAGGTCGTCGGGCTCGCGTTGTTCACGAAGATCGACGGCAGGAACGCCCCCGCATACGGCGGTGCTCCGGCACTCGATGTGGCTCCCGGGATCCCCGTAGGGCTCACGCCGTTGGACTGGAGGGTGTTGAGGCTCTGGGCGAGCGAGTCGGCGACCGAGGAAAGCTGCGACTGGTAGGTCGGGATGGTCGTGTTCACCCCGGTGAGGAGGGCGCCGATCTGACCGCCGGCGGGCAGCACGTTCCCGTTCGTCGTCTCGAGTCCGAGATCGCCCGAGCTTGCGGAGCCTGTCGCCTGTAGATCGACGGCGTTGGTCGAGCTGACGAGCTGGATGCCGCCGGACATCACCGTCAAGGTCCCGTCCGGCTCAGTGGTGGTGCGCACGCCGAGGAGCGTGCCTAGCTGGTCAACGGCCTGGCGCCGCTGGTCTACGAGCGAGTTCACGTCCCTTCCGCCGTTCTGGCCGGCGACGATGTTGCCGTTGAGAGTGGCGATCTGGTTGATGAGCTGGTTCGCCTGCCCGACGTAGCCGCCACTTGTCGTGCCCTGTCCCTGGAAGTCGTTCGAGAGCTGCTGGGCGACGTCGGACAACTGGGAGTACGTGCTGTTCAACCTCTGGGACACCTCGCTCGCGTCCTGCACGACGCTCTGTTGCGCAGCGGTCGAAGAGGGCTGGGTGGCCAGCGTCGAGAGGCCGGTCCAGAGCTGGCTCAGCTGCGACTGGAGCCCGGTTGTGCTCGGCTCCGGGAAAGCGTTCTGGGTCAGGTTCTGTATAGAGGCGGCCTCGTTGGCCGATCCGAGCTGGCCCTGGGACACGAGGTTGAGCTGGTCGTAGAGCGAAGAACCGTCCTCGGTCACCGACTGCACCGCGACACCTTCGCCAACACCTGAGGTCGTGGACGGGGTCATGTTCGAAAGGTTGACGACCTCCTCGGCGTAACCGGGGGTGCTGACGTTCGAAAGGTTGTTCGCAGCGGTGTCCAGCTCGGCCTGGTCCGCTTCGATGCCGGAGGCCGCGATGTTCAAGGTGAGGTCGCTCATAACACTCCGCTCACAACACGCGAGCGAGGTCGGTGCTCGCGACCGTAGGTGGCTTCGAGCGCGCTCCCCGGAGCGGTGAGCGCCTCCACGACGAGTGCGATCCGCCGCCCGACGATGTCCTCGGCCTTACCGCGGAGGATGTCGATCCGGTCGCGTGCCGCGAGCAGGTCTGCCCGCGAGTCGGCCAGCAACTGGCGGATCGGTCCGGGTGTGACGTCGAGCAGCTCGTCGATCGTGGACACCGATGGCTTGCCGAGCAGTGAGGTCGCGACCGACATCGCCGCACGGCGACGCTCCTCGATGATCTTGAGCCGGTCACTGGCTCCCTGGAGCTCGATCGTCGCTCGCTCGCCATAGCGGGCCCCGAATCTCTCTGTCAGGGCGGCCACTGATGCGAGACGGAACTCCACGACGAGCACAGCCTCCACAAGCTGGCGAGTGGTCGCCACGAGATTGTCTATTGCTTCCTGCTCGGCGTCCTCGATGAACGCGAACTGTTCGCTCACTTCCGTACCTCCTTAGCCGTTAACCACGTCCGTTTGCTCCGTCCGGGGATCTGTGCGATGTCGCCAGCTCTTCATCTGCCAGGTTCTTGACCGCGTACGCCAACACGATCCGCGAGACCACCTTCACACCCACGGTCGCGAGCAGGAAGGCGACGCAGTAGCGCCCGAGCATCGAGCTGACTGCCAGGCGACCGCCGAAGAACTCGAGCAGGCTCGGCAGGCACACGAAAGTGGCGAGCGAGACGACCGCGAGAGGTCCGCACCGGTTGACGTCCGCGGCGAAGACGGCGAGCCTCTCGCGCATCACAGTTCCACGCTCAATGCCTCGACGAGCCGCGCGGCAATCGACAAGGGATTGGCCTCCCATCCGTCGATGTACGCGATGGGCCAGCCTCGACCGATCAGCCCGGCGGGCCGGTCGCTCGACAACAGCCCATGGAGCGCGAGGGCATCGAAGCGGCCGACCAGAGTCTCGAGACTCCGGGTCCTCTTCTCGTCCCAAGAGGCGGGCACGACTGCCCAGGTGGTGTCGGGCCGTAGTCCCGCAACGGTGCGCGGCACAAAGCCGGCGCGGCAGAGCGAGTCGAGCACGACGACGCTGACGTGGCCCGAAAGGCGCCTCTCGAGCACCATCGTCCCGGCCTCCAGAGGGTTGCGGGCCCTAGGGAGACCGAGCGTGGCGCTGAGGCGCCGGTGAGACACGACGATCACCGCTTGGTCCTCGTCGATCCTCCGGGCCACCTGCTGCGCGACCTTGAGCGACTCGTCCACCTCGCCGACGAGAAGGAGAACCTCGCCCGGTTGGGACGGGACCGGGCACGGAGGTGGAATGACGCCGAGCCGCAGCGGAAGGGCCAGGGCGGGTTGTGAGAACAGGGGATCGGGCAGGTACTCCTCGGCGAGACCTGCCTCAAAGAGGCGGTCCCTCAACGGAGCGGCGAAAGCGCGATCTGTGCCGAGTGTGATCGTGCGAGTCTCGGGGTCGGCCTCGGCCGGCAGGTACAGATCAGCTGCGGCCATGACCGGGCCGGACACCAAGCTCGCCGTTTCGGCGGCGTCCGAGACGACGGCTTGCGCGTCCGCGAGTACACCCTGCAGCTCGCGGTCGAACGACACCTTGACGGTGTCGGTCGTGCTCTCTAGGAGCGCGGCGAGGCGATCGGGCACCGCGACGGCCTCAGAACGAGCCGACCGGCGCGGGGTCGGCGGAGGAGGAACCGCCCTCGAGCGAGCGGGTTTGGCCCCCTTGGCCACAGGGTCCTCGACCTCGATCACGAAGCGCTCCCTTTGGAAGAAGCCGAAGAGCCCACCGGAGAGCTCCCTGCCGTGGCGAAGGACGGTCAGCTCGGACACGTCGGTGCCGAGGCGCTCCCGGGCTCTTTGCCGAGCTGCCTCCATCGTCTTTGCCTCAAAGCGCAACGGCCTGGACACGGCGCACCACTCCTATCGTGCTGATTCGGGCGTTCGAGGAGATCTCCGGGGCGGCGAGGACCGCCGTGTGGGGCAGGCGAGCCCGGATGAGCCGGCGTATCGCCGGGCGTACCTTCGAGGAGCAGACGAGCACAGGTTGCTTTCCGGCCGCCTCCGCCTCGCTCACCACGCTGGCCAGTGACGACACGAGGTGCTCGAGCTCCTCGGTGGAGTTGCCGAGCTGCCGGCCTCTCTCGGTGAGTTGGAGCGAGGCCGCGAGCGACTGCTCGAGCGTGGGTTCGAGTGTGATCACCTCAGCCGTGCCGTTCTTGGCGAACATCGCCGCGATCTGCGGCGCGAGGGCGATGCGAGCGGCTTCGAGCAGGCTGTCGGGGTCCTTCGAGGCTGTGGCGGCCTGGTCCGTCATGGCCTCGATTATCCGGACGAGGTCCTTGACGGGCACGCCTTCCTCGAGCAGGCCCCGGAGCACGCCCTGCACCGATCCGAGCGTCAGTCCGGCCGCGGTCATCTCCTCGAGGACCACCGGGTTCTCGGCCTTTACCGTGTCGAGGAGCAGACGGACGTCCTGGCGCGAGAGGAGCTCGCCGGCGTGGCGTCGGACGACCTCGGAGAGGTGCGTGGTGACCACCGCGGAGCGCTCCACGACTGTCGCGCCGGCGACGGTCGCCCTGTAGCGCATCTCGTTCGGGATCCATTTGGCGGCCCCGCCGTAAGCGGGGTCCCGCGTCGACTCGCCCTCGATGCGCTCGAGGCCCTTGCCGACCGCCAGCAGGAACCGTTGCGGAGCCTCACCCTCGGCAACCTGGACACCGTGGACCCGCACGGCGTAGTGCGTGGGCTGGAGGCGTTCGTTGTCACGGGCGTGGACCGGCGGGATGACTATCCCGAGCTCCTGGGCGATCGTGCGCCGCAGCGCCTTGACCCGCTCGAGCAGGTCCCCGTGGCGTTTGGGGTCGACGAGGTCGATGATGTCCATGCCGAGCTCGAGCTCGAGCGGCATTACGCCGGTCTCCTTGGCAAGTTGCGCCGGTGCGTCCGGCGCCGGCGGCGGCGGCAGGGCCGCCTGCGAAGGGTCTTCCGCAACTGCGTCGCCAACGTCGGCCGGCAACCGGCTGCCGAGGACGAACAACACCGCACCGACGAGCAGGAAGGGAAGCTTGGGCAGGCCCGGCAGGAGACCGAGGGCGAATATGACCGTTGCGACGGTCCGCACGACACGGCGGTAGCGCGACAGCTGCAGGAGGACATTGACGCCGAGGTCGTCCTCAGAGGCTGCGCGCGTGACGATGATGCCGGTCGACAGCGACATCAAAAGAGCGGGAATCTGGCTGACGAGACCGTCGCCGACCGACAGCAGGCTGTATGTGTTGCCCGCAACGCCGAACGAGTCGTGGTGCTGGAGGATGCCGACGGCGAGGCCTCCGAGAAGGTTCACAGCGGTGATGACGATCGCAGCGATGGCGTCGCCGCGGACGAACTTCGAGGCACCGTCCATCGCCCCGTAGAAGTCGGCTTCGTCGGCGATCTCGCGCCGGCGGGCCCGGGCCTGGTCCGGGGTGATGAGCTGACTGGAGAGCTCGCCGTCGACGGCCATCTGCTTTCCGGGCAGTGCATCGAGGGTGAAGCGGGCTGCAACCTCGGCGACACGCCCGGCGCCGTTGGTGATCACGACGAACTGGATCACGATCAGGATCATGAACACTACGAGGCCGACCAGGACCGACCCCCCGATCACGAAGTGACCGAAGCTCTCGATGACCATGCCCGCGTACGCGTGGAGCAGCACGAGCCTGGTCGCGCTGACGTTCAATGCCAGGCGGAACACGGTCATGACGAGGAGCAGGGTCGGGAAGACTGAGAACTCGAGCGGGCGCTTGACGTGCATCGCCGTCAGCAGAACGAGCATCGACGCCGAGATGTTGAGCGTGATCAGGATATCGAGCAGAAAGCTGGGCAACGGGATCACGAGCATCACGACGACGGCGGTCACCGCGAGGGGCAGAGCGAGCATCCCGAAGCTCGTCCCTCGGGGTAAGGCCCGGATCGGAGTCGTATCAGCCAACGGATTGCCTCTCACCGACGGTGTCACCGTCTGTCCGGGTCGATCCTTGACCGGGCGGTGGCCATCCTGGCTTCTCGTTCCTAACGGCCGAGTGGTCCATCAATCTGCCTTCACGAGGCCATCTTGTGGATATCGACCAGTGCGCGCTGTGCCGGCGTCAGCCGGTAGAGGAAGGCGAGCAGGCGCGCGACCACCTGGAAGAGGTAGGCGGGAACCTCATCTCCTATCTCACAAGCATCAAACAGCGCCCGCGCTACGGGAGGGTTCTCGACTATCGGCACTCCCTGCTCGAGTGCCACTGTCCTGATCGCGAGTGCGTCCTCGTCGTCGCCCTTGGTGACCACACGCGGCGCCCTGTCCTTGGAGCGGTCGTACTGGAGGCCGACCGAGAAGTGAGTGGGGTTCACCACGATCACATTCGCCCGGGAGACCGCCGCGAGGACCTGCATCCTCGACAGACGCCGGCGTCGACGACGGAGCGCTCTGCGGACCTCTGGGTTCCCCTCGGTCTCGCGCATCTCGCGGCGGACCTCGAACTTGGTCATCCTCATCGAGTCGTTGAACTGGCGACGCTGGAAGGCGTAGTCGGCGATTGCCAGCACGAGGGCTGCGCCGACGATGTCCCTGAGCAGACCGAGCAGGCCGTCAGCGGTCGCGGTGAGGGTCGACTGGATCGGCAAGGTCCCCGGCCCGAGGAGGCTCTGTATGAGGTGGCGATCGACCTCGTAGCCGATAGATATGAGAATGATCAGGCGGAAGGCCATCTTGGTGATCTCCCACGCCCCCCGGGCTGAGAAGATCCTCTTCACCCCGGTCGTCGGGGAGATCTTGTTCCACTTGAAGCCCAACGCGCCCGGAGAGATGTGCAGGCCGACCTGGCCGTAGGCGGCGAAAGCGGCCGCGCCCGCCGCGGCGAAAAGGATCGGGCCGACGGCCTCGATGACGGTCCACAGGCCGCGTCCCAACAGCGATATCGACTGTGAGGGATCGTTGTCCGCCATCGTGTTGGTCGCCAGGCTCATGAACCCGGAGACCTCCGACACAGCGTGGCGTCCGAGAGCGGGGAGCATGAGGGCAACCACGCCGAGCGAGAACCAGGACCCGATCTCCGCGGACCTCGCCACGCGACCGTCCCGGCGCGCATCGCGCTTGTGTTTCGGAGTTGGTTTCTCAGTCTTCTGGCTCTTGTCCTCGGCCATCAACTACCCCCGAACAGCTGGCTGACACCACGGCTGACGAGGTTGGTCACATCAGACGGCAACGCGACGATGGCGAGGCCTAGGCCGCCGAGAACGAGCAGGATCTGCAGGGGGAAGCCGAGGACGAACACGTTTGCCTGGGGCGCGGACTTTGCAAGCAGGCCGAGCAGGATCTGGGCCACGAACACCACCGCGACGAGCGGTGCCGCGATCTCAGCCGACGCGGCGAAGAAGCTGACGAGATCCGAGCTCAACAGCGTGGGCAGCTGCTGGATGTCATGTTCTGGCACTGTCGTGCCGATGACGGCGAAGCTGCGGACGAAGCCCTGGGCGAGAAGCAGGAAGGCACCCGACACGAAGATCAGCACCGTCGCGATCCACTCGTACATCTGGGCGAGGAGAGGCGACTGGTCAAGGCTCAGCGGGTCGATCGCGGGCGGGAGGTTGAGCCCGGAGAACTGGTCGATTATCGATCCCGCCCCTTGGACAGCACCGACGAAGAGCTGAACCACAAAGCCGATCAAGGCCCCTACGGCGATCTGGACCACGAGGGCCCCGACGAGCGCGGGAACAGAGGTTGGCAGCGCGTCGTGCGACACGGTCGGCACCGCCGCCACGGCGAGGCCGGCCGCGATCCCGGTCTTTCCGAGGAAGGGGATCATATTGTTGGAAAAGGGCGGGCAAAAGTACAAGAAAGCCGTTCCTCGCAGCAGTGCCAGGAAGAAGGCGACGCCGGCGCCCAGCTGAAGCTGGATCATCGCTAGGTGAGCAGCTGCGGGATCGTCCCGTACAGCTGCTGGACGTAGTCCACGAGCTGGGTGATCATCCAGTGCCCGGTGAGGGCGAGGATCGCAGCGACCACGACGAGCTTCGGCAAGAAGGTGAGAGTGAATTCCTGGACCGTGGTCACGGCCTGGAACAGCGACACCGACAGGCCCACGACGAGCGTCGCGACGAGGATCGGCCCGGCGAGCTTGGCGACCATCACGATGGCCTGGCCCATGAGAGTGACGACGGTGTTGGTGTCCATCGCTCAGTGGAAGCTCGTGATCAGCGAGTGGACCACGAGGGCCCAGCCGTCGACGAGTACGAAGAGGAGGATCTTGAAGGGCAGCGAGACGAGCGTGGGCGGGAGCATGAACATGCCCATCGACATGAGCACCGATGAGACGACGAGGTCGATCACGAGGAACGGGATGAAGATCACGAAACCGATCGTGAACGCGCTCTGCACCTGGGAGAGCACGAAGGAGGGCACGACGACGGTCATCGGCAGTGTCGCAGGGTTCGTGAACGAGTCGTGCTGGTCTGTCGCGAACATCTCGAGCTCGGAGATGCCCGTTTGCTTGAGCATCCAGGTTTTCACCGGGACCTCTCCGACCTTTATGGCCTGGGTCGCGTTCACCTTGCCGTGGAGGTAGGGCTGAAGGGCTTGGTGGTCCACCTGGTTCAGAACAGGCGCCATCACAAACAGCGAGATGAACAGCGCGATGCCTGCGAGCACCTGGTTCGGAGGAGTGTTCTGGAGGCCGAGGCCGCTTCGCGTGAGGCCGAGGACGATGAAGATACGCGTGAAGCCTGTGAAGAGGATCAACACCGACGGAGCTATGGAGAGAATGGTGAGTGCGGCGATGATCACCACCGAGGTCGACGGGCTGTGCAGACCGCCAAAGCTGATGTTCACCGACGGAGTTGCGGTCGCGACGAGCGGGCCGGTCATTTCGCGGCCCGCACGAGCAGGGGACAGCAGGTAGTAGTCAAGTAGCGCTCCGGCCAAGGACACGCTGCGGGTCGGCTCAGCGCCGGACGGTCAGCTCCCGCAGCTTGGAGATGGTGGCGTCCCATGCCATAGGCGTCTGCCTCGACTCCGCCTTCCATGGCGTGTCGGCTTGCAGTTGCCCGGCGACTGGCTCCAGTTCCTTCGCCGGAATTTCGCTGATGAGGGTTACAGATTGTGGAGTGACTCCGACGACGAGGTTGCGCTCGCCGACGCGCACGATGGCGACAGATGTGGTCCGCGACAGCGACTTGCGGCCGAGCACCTCGAGGCGCGCGCCTGACGAGGCGCCGATGGCTTTCGCGCCGCCGCCGTTCTGGCCGCGACGCGCCAGGCGCGACAGCCCCCAGACGAGGAAGAGCACTACGGCGAGTGCAAGAAGAGTCCTGCCGAAAAGCAGGATGAAGCTGCCCATCTAGTCGAGCGCCCCGTGGACTACCTCGGTGATGCGAACGCCGTACTCGTCGTCGACCTCGACGACCTCGCCTCGGGCGATGATCACGTCGTTGTTGGCGATGATGTCGATCGGCGCTCCGACTTGGCGGTCGAGCTCGATCACCTGTCCCACGCCGAGCTCGAGCACGGCCCGTATCGGCAGCCTCGTGCGCCCGATACGGGCACTGATCTCGAGCGGCACGTCGCGCAGACGTGTCGACTTTCGCGACCAGGCATCGCCATGGGCCGCGACGACGTCAGTCTCGGCGGCAGTGGCAACTGCTTCAGTCATCATCGTCGGATACCTCCTCGAGGACGGAAGACACGACCTTGGAGCCGACCGAGCCCTGGAGCGCGCGGGCGACGAGAATGCCCTCGGCGCGCAGATCGAGCGGCTGGCTCAGCGGGTGGAAGAAACGGATCACGTCGCCGACACTCAGCTCGGACACCTCGGTGGACGACAGGCGGACGGAAGGGAATTCGAGCCACACATCGAGGCTTGCCTGAGTCACGACGGACTCGTCGACCAACAGCGCCGCGTCGTCACGCGTGCGGGTGCTCGAGCGTATGGCCTCGGTGATCTGTCGCACGAGGGCAAACGGCAGGGCAAGGATCATCTCTGCCGGTTCGTCGTCGCCCACGCACAGGTGCAAGCTCGAGACGAGGAACATCTCTTCGGGTCCCGCGAACTGAACGAACTGGATGCTCGACTCTTGAGACACCGGGACCGCAAAGACCTCCTTGATCCGCGAGAGGCCTTTGGCGAGCTCGGCGAGAAGTGGGTTGATCACCCCGCCGAGAACGGCGAAGTCGGTGTCGGTCAGGTCGCTGTGGCCAGCGAAGGCCGACTGGGTGCCGCCGCCGAGACGGAAGTCGAGCATTCGGACCGCGGTCTCCAAAGACAGCAGCATGATCGCGGTCCCACTCAGGGGCTCGAGGTTGAACGTCGCGAGGTATGGCCGTTCGCCGAGGATCGTCGTGACCTCGCGCCAGGACATCTCACGGAGCGACGAGACACCGAGCTGGGTGCTGCGGCGCAGGGACGTGGACAGCTCGACGGTGCCGTGGCGGGCGAAGGTGTCGACCGCCGCGCTGAACGCCGGGACATATTGGCGGTCGAGTGTCTCGGTCCGGTGGAAGTCGTGAGTCTTGACGGCGGTCATGGCAGCGTGACCTTCTGGCCCGGGATCGTGATCACGATGTTGACGCGGCGGTTCTTGGCCTGGTTGCCGGTGGAACTGTTGGGCACGATCGGGTGGTACTGCCCGAGCCCGACTATGTACAGCTGGTCCGGGTTGACGTGCGCGACATCCTGCAGGCGCTCGACCACTACGACGGCCCGCTCCGCGGAGAGCTGCCAGTTGTCCCGGTACAAACCGCCCGTGATCGGCTCGTTGTCGGTGTAGCCCTCGACGTTGACCGGGTTCAAATGCGAGCGGATCACCGTCCCGGTGATGTCGACGACCTCTGCACCGAGCGGGCTCAACGCTGCAGAGTCGACGCCGTAGTACGTCTTGCCCGTGATGAGCCCGACGACCAGGCCACCGGGGCCAACTGTCAGCTGGACCTCTTTGAGCAGTCCCGCTTTGGACAAGGCTCCGCGCAGCTGCTGTTCGAAAGCCGACAGCGATGCCGCGGACTTCGCGACCGGACTCTTGCCCTGGGAGTGCGAGGGCTGGGTCCGGGCGGATGACGGCTGGCTCCGTCCGTTGTTGAACGACACGTTCATGCCCTTCGCGAACTCGGAGTACTTGACGTGGTTCAGGCTGCCGAGGGCGTAGAGCACCACGAACAAGGCGAGCAGCAGGGTGATCATGTCCGAATAGGTGAGTAGCCAGCGTTCCATCCCGGCAGGCTCTTCCTCGCCGCCCTCTTCTGTGGAGCTGACCGCTCGGTATGGTCGCGCGGTTCTCATGCCGCCGACTCTTCAGCGCTAGAGCCCTTTCCCGGTTCGCTGCGCTCTCTAGGGGCGAGGAACGGGTCGAGGCGGTCACGAAGCTGCGGGCCGGTGAGTCCCTCCTGGACAGCGAGGAGTCCTTCGATGACGAGCTCCTTGCGGCGCACTTCGTCGTCGGATAGACGCTTCAACTTGTTGGAGATCGGGATCCAGAAGATGTTCGCCGTCATGACGCCCCAGAGCGTCGCTGTGAATGCGCTCGCGATCGCCGGCCCGAGCGTGGCCGGAGAGGAGAGGTCGCCCAGCACCCGGACGAGGCCGATGACAGTGCCGAGTATCCCGATTGTCGGTGCGAATCCGCCCATGTCCTGGAAGAATTTGATACCGACTCGATGGCGGGCTCGCATTCCGACGATCTCGGCGTCGAGCACGTTGCGGACGCGTTCGGGGTCAGACGTCGTGGTGATGAGCTCCACACCGGAGCGCACGAACGGATCGATCTTCGCCTCCGGCAGGCCGCTCTCGAGGGCCAACAGGCCCACTGTCCGTGCCTCTTTGGCGACTTTCATCAAGTGCTCGTTGAAATCCCCCGCATGCCAGGAGACCTTGTTCTTCAAGGCAGTGCGGAACGCGCCGCGAACGGGGCGAAGGTCATGCTTGTTGACTCCCGCCATCGAGACGCCGAAGGTGCCACCGAACACGAGGATCATCGAGGGGATGCTGACGATCGTCATCGGCTTGCCGTGATCCATGATCATCGCCATGAAGATCGAGGCAAGCGCGACGACGACGCCAACGGGAGTCACTCGTCATCGCCTCCCGTTGGCACGACTCTGAGCATCGGCCCTGGTGGCTCACCAGGGACGCTCCAGTTCTTCTCGGGCATGGCGAACGCACGAGCCGTGATGCGGGCCTTGGCGTCGACGATCTGGTCTATGACGACCTCCGGAGGTTCTTCGACGACGAGATGGGTCCCGCCGACGAGGAAGACGTTCGATTCGCGCCCCAGCGACACGGGATTGAGCTCGACGCGTTCGATGCGGTCGACGTTCAAAGCGGTCGTCGTCCCGTCCTTCTTGGTGACCAGGATCACCGCGTCTCCCTCCGGAGCTATCGGTCTGCCAACCTCTGAAAAGACCTCACACCACAGAGCAGTAAGAAGGGAGGCTGTGGCTCCCCATTCGTCCTCTGAGTTAGTAACGGCGCGAAAGCGTGATTGCTTGCCGATCCGCGCCATCTCCAATCCGAGTAGTGACATCTGGATTGCCTCAGTGTTCTCGGCGAGATCAGGCGTTGGTGACGAGGGCCTGGAGGGCGGTCTCGGTGCTGGAGACAACCTTGGTGTCGGCCTCGTAGTCCGTCTGGGCTTCGATGAGGCTTGTCAGCTGGTTGGCGAGGTCGACGTTCGACTGCTCGAGGGCTCCACCGAGGAGAGTTCCTCTCCCGGCAGAACCGGGAGTGCCGGTCTCGGGCGCGCCTGAAGCTGCCGTCGTCTGGTACTGAAGGTTCCCCAGGTTCTCGAGCCCGCCGGGGTTGGAGAAGTTGGCGAGGGCGAGGGTTCCCAGCTGCTGAGACTGGCCGTTGGTGAAGGTTCCCGAGATGACCCCGCTCTGGCCTATCGACCATGACTGGAGGCTGCCCTCGGTGTAGCCGTCCTGGCTAGCCACACCGACGGTCTGGGCCGTCGTGTACTGGCTCACGGAGTTGTTGGTCGTGGACGCCGGGAAGACGAAGTTGATCGCCTTCTCGCTCCAGTTGAAGCCCGTCGGGAGCGCTTGGGAGCTGGCTATCGAGGCCGCGCCCGTGACCTTCTGCGAGGCGCCACCGTCAACGGCGTAGCTTTCCAACTGGCCCGTCGAGTCGAAGGTCAATGTGACACCGGAGCTGAATAGGTTCGACCCGTTCACGCTCGCCTGCATCGTCCACACGTTCGGGGTGCTGGTCGCCGGTGTGTAGGTGAGTGTCAGCGGCACGTCGTT
Source organism: Acidimicrobiaceae bacterium (assembly GCA_003140595.1). Taxonomy (GTDB): domain Bacteria; phylum Actinomycetota; class Acidimicrobiia; order Acidimicrobiales; family Bog-793; genus Fen-455. Next base: position 72,223 of record PLKG01000107.1, read on the forward strand.
GCCCTGGGCGTCGAACATTGTCGCGGTCGTCGTGAAGGCATTTCCGCCGGAGGGGATGTTCCCTCCCATGGTCAGGTTCGCCGTCTCCTTTGGTGCGATCGTCATGCTGCTCGGGATGGTGAGAGGCCCGGTGGGCCCGGTCGTCGCTGTTGTCCCGGCCCAACCCTGCACGACGGCCCCGTTCGAGGCCGCGAGCGTTCCGTTCACATCCAGGTTGAAGTCCCCGTCGCGGGTGTAGTACGTGTTGGCACCCTGACTGACGACGAAGAACCCGCTGCCCTGGATGGCGGCATCGGTTGGGACTCCCGTCTGCACGATCGCGCCTTGGGTGAAGTTCGTCTGCATGGCGGCAACCTGTGCGCCGGCGCCTATCGCCGACGGGTCGGTGCTGGCCAGGCCCGCCGAGGACCCGCTCCCGGGAGCGAGCTGCTGGGTGAGGATGTCCGAGAACTGGACGTCGGCCTGTTGGTAGCCGTCGGTGTCGGCGTTCGCGACGTTGTTACCTATGGTGTCGATCTCGGTCTGCATCGTGCTGATACCCGAGTCGGCAGCGGCAAGTGATGTGAGGGGCATGTTGTCATCCCTTTCCTGTCTGTTTGCTTGATCCTGTAGGTCTCTGCTGGTCTTTCAACTGGATGAACCGGACACCGGTGCTGGCGTGGACGACGCTTGTTCGACCGCGCTGATGTTGCCGAGCGATACCGAGCTGTCGCCCACGTCGAGCGTCGGTCCGCTCGTAGTGAGGGAGAACCCCGTGACCACGCCCGTGACGGGCGAGCCGGACGCGGCGCTGCCAGTGATCGTGTCGCCGATGAGATTCGCCGCGGCGGAGGTCTGGTCAGTCTCCGCGATCTGCTGTTGGGTCTGCACCTGCGACAGGGCCGCGAGTTGGGTGAGCAGGTCGGCGCTGCTTGTCGGATCGAGGGGGTCTTGGTACTTGAGGTTGTCGACGAGCAGGCTCAGAAACTCGTTCGGGTCCAGCAGCCCGTTCATTCCCGAGGACTTGGCCGTGCTCGCGCTCGACTGCGTGTTGTTGGTCGTGGCGCCCGAGGAGCCGAGGTCGACCGCACTCGGCGAGGAAATTGCTTCGATCACGAGCCCTCCTAGAGAATGACGTGGAGCGATTTGCTGTTCGGTTGTGCCTGGGTGACGCTGAGCAGAAGGGTTTCGGAGTCTCCGTTGTCCTCTGGGACAGGAGGTGAAGGCTCCGCCTGGCTATGTTGCCTGCCTTTGCCGCTGCCGTCTGAGAGCGACAGCTGCACTTCTCCGCCGTGCGCCTCGAGCTCGGTCCGGAGCTCCTCCAGATGCCCCGCGATGAGATGGTGGCCATCAGCTGTGTGGGCGACGATCGCGACGTTGACGTTGGTGCCGTCGACCTTCACCACCGCCTGGACATGTCCGAGTGACGGCGGATTGAGCATCGCCGTCACGCTGTAGGTGCCATTTCCTTGGCCCAAAGGCCTGGAGATGGTCGCCGTGAGCACCGCATTCGAGGTGACGAAGTCGGATCGTGGTGGTTGGGGTGCGCTGGCCGGAGAAGCCATTTGGCTGACATGGACCGCGAATTCCCCTGAGGTTGTTGTCACGAGGGGCGTGGTGACCGGCTCGCTGACCACAGGCGGTGAGCTCGGTGTACCGGGGCCGGACAGGCAGGCGTCTGTTGGCTGCGACTCGGCGTTGGTGCCCTCGGCGAAGTCCCGCGTTTTCGTGCCTGCGGCGCCGTGCAAGACAGTCGGAGCGCTCGACGGATCGAACCTCTGGGTCGGGCGCGATGCCACAGTTCGAACAGGTGCCATGTCGTGTGGGGACCGGGCAGTTGCGCTTCCTGCGGTCTCTGCCGCTACAGGTGCGGTCCTGGACGGCTGCACCGTCAAGGTTTCGGGGGAGGTGCAGGCGGTTTCAAGCGGGACGGCGTGGGATCGAAGGCTTTGGGTGCCCGCAGCAGAACCAAGCCCGATGGTCGGTGGCGCGCCGGATTCGACCGTGTGTGGCGTCACCGGCCTCAAGAGGTCATTCGGCACGGACTGAGGAGCGCCATAGGCCGGCCTCACGACATCGGATGAAGGCGCGTCCTGAGTCGCCGGCGCGGGACTCTGCGAAGCGGCCCCATTTGCCAGGACGTGTGGCAGCACTCGTTGGGTCGGGTGTGTCGGGCTCCGCGTCGGCGTCTGTTCGCGACAAGGCGCCTTCGGCACCAGTTCTGACCGTTCGTCACGGGCCGGTGGCGCGTCGCCGTCCAGCGGCACGTGCTCTGCTGCCACCTCGCTCGACGCGGGCTCGGGGATCGAGGGTTCCGGCGCTGATGTCGTCGCCCGCGCGCGGGACGCGCCGGCATCGCTTACGGCGTCAGTTGACAGACGAGGCTCGTCATCGTTCTGGTCTCGCCAGTTCTCGTTCTTGGCGTCAGGCGAACCGGCCTTTTCGAGAACCAGTGAGAAACTGGGTGCACAGTCGCTTTGGCCCTCGTCGTAGTGCGCATCGCTTGCGGTCGCGGGCTTGGAGGTCGTGGCGGCGCGCGACGCAATGAGGTCGGCGAGAGTGACGGCCCTGGTCATGATCCCGGTGCCATTCCGGCTTCTGCCAGGGTCTTCGCGACATAGGCGGGGGTCGTGCCGTCCTCAGGCACCCCACCGGCCTCCTCGACGGCCCCGCCGCCAGCCGCATAGGCGGCAATGGCGTCGCTCCAGGAGCCGAAGGCGGTGTGGAATTGGGCGAGCAGATTGGCGGCGCCCGGGATCGCAGAAGACGGGTCGAACGCGTTGACCCCATTTGCGGCCGCGGTGGCCGGCATGAACTGGGCGATCCCTTCGGCTCCGGCCGAGGAGACGACAGCTGGCTGAAAGCGCGACTCGTTGTAGAGGATCGCGGCGAGCAGGGAGGCAGGCGTCCCGCTCTTGGAGGACGCCTGCTCGACAAGGCCTGCATATTGTCCGGGTACCGAGATCTCGCCCATCTGGACGTCGTCAGGGGCGCCCGCCACTGTCGTCGTGGCATTGTCACGGTCCGTGACCCCCGTGACGGTCACGTTGAGCCTTCGGATCGCGAGTGGTTGGCACGGGACGGGCTGCACCTGCACCGTCTCGCCGGTTTCGGGGGCATCGATCATCTCGCCGTTGCCTACATATATGCCGACATGGCCCGGTTTTCCTGGAGGCGCCCCGTTCTGTCCTGGCTCGAAGAAGAGCAGGTCGCCAGGTTGTGCCTCGGCAAGACTGGCTACTGGGTCTCCGACCTCCGATTGCGCGACCGAGCCCCGCGGCAACTGCACGCCCAACTGGCCGAAGACGTATTGCACGAGACCGGAGCAGTCAAAGCCGCTCGGTGACGTGCCGCCCCAGAGGTAAGGAACCCCGAGGAATTTCGACGCTTCCGAGACGATCGCGGATCCGCTGGATGTCGAGCCGGCCAGAGCATGGGCCGCCTCGGCGGTCGACGACGAAGCGTTCGCGAGAGACACGAGCTGGGGATTCACCGCCGACGAGCTAGAGGTCGGCGAAGTGCCGGGAGATTCCGTGCTCGAGGGATAGGTGGCCGCGTCGAGAAGGACCGAGAAGGGATCGCTCGGGGCCGACAGAGCGGAGATCCCCGCTGTCGGGTACTGCGCGAACTGCGCGAATTGCGCGAATTGCGCCTGGATCTGGGCGACACCGGGCGGTACGGCCATGGTCTGGTCAATCAACACGGGTCGCCGCCATTGCTCTCGCCGCAGCGCGGCCCGTAGCGAAGTCGTCGAGCACTGCGACGTCTTCGTGCTGGACAGCAGCCATCCATTCGACCCGGCGACGCTCGTCGAGCCTCTCGAGCACCGCGACACGACGTTCTGCCCGCACAGCCTCGAGGCGCTCCGCACCGAGGCGTGCCTCGTGGGCCGCGCGCTCGTCCACAGCCGATGCCAACATGCCCGCTAGGCGACCGCCGCGCTCGTGTGCCGCGACGAACGCTGCGCCGTCAAGCTCGCCGCGCGGGCGGGCAGCTTGCTCGTAGATGTCGACCATTTCCTGTTCGCGGACGAGCGCGGATGCGAGCACCCGTGCGGCGACGCCGACGCTCTGGCGTGCCAGGAGCGTTTCGACGCGACGGACGCGGAGCACCGTTCCGAGCCGGAACGAGTAGCTCTTCACGAGAAGGCCCCCGGTCCGGCGAGGGCGAGCAGACCAGCACGAGTCTGTTCCAGCGGCGAGCGTTCCAACATCGCCTGGCGGGTGTAGGCGTCAATGGCGGGCTTGAAGGCGATGGCCCTGTCCACGACCGGGTTCGTGCCCGGGACGTAGGCGTCGATCTCGATCAGGTCTTTGGCGTCGCGCCAGGCCGAGAGCATTCGGCGGACGTCTCCAGCCGCGGCGAGTGTGTCCGCGTCGGTTATGGCCGGGGCCAGGCGAGAGATCGAACCGAGGACGTCGACGGCGGGGTAGTGGTTGGACTCGGCCAACTGGCGGGAAAGCTGTATGTGCCCGTCCAGGATCGACCGGGCGGTGTCCGCGATCGGCTCGTTCATGTCGTCACCTTCGACGAGGACGGTGTAGAGGCCTGTGATCGAGCCCCGCTCGGCCATCCCGGCGCGTTCAAGCAGGCGAGGCAACAGGCCGAACACGCTCGGCGGGTAGCCCCGCGTCGCCGGCGGTTCGCCCGCGGCGAGGCCCACTTCGCGCTGCGCCATGGCGAATCGGGTGAGCGAGTCCATCAGCAACAGGACGTGGCGGTTCTGATCGCGGAACCATTCCGCGATCCGCGTGGCGAGGAACGCGGCGCGGATGCGCACGAGCGCCGGCGCGTCAGAGGTCGCCACGACGACTACAGATCGGCGTCTTCCTTCTGTGCCGAGGACGCGCTCGACGAACTCGGCAACCTCCCTGCCTCGCTCGCCGACTAGCGCGATGACAGAGACGTCGGCAGCGGTGCCCCTTGTGATCATCGACATGAGGGACGACTTGCCGACACCAGAGCCCGCGAAGATCCCGAGGCGTTGGCCCCTGCCGCAGGGGATGAGGCCGTCGAGGACCCTTACTCCAAGCTCGAGCTGCTCGGACACCAGGCCACGACGCAGAGGATGGGGCGGCGAACCGTCGATGCCTGCATCTTCGAGGCCGACAAGAGGCGGCCCGTCGTCGATCGGGCGGCCGAGGCCGTCGAGAACACGACCGAGGAGTTCCTCGCCGACGCTTACCGGAAGCGGGCCACGCGTGTCCTCGACAAGGGCTCCGACGCTCAGCCCCGTTGTGTCGCCGTAGGGGAGGCACGTGACGCGCTCTCCGTTCAAGGCGACGACCTCGGCCAGGACCGGATCTTCACCTTCGCGCAGCAGAAGACAGCCGTCACCGATCGCGAGTCCGATCCCGACCACCTCGATGGACATGCCGACCATCCGGACGACGCGCCCGTAGCGGCGCGGACGCGCCACCTGAACGGCGCGGTCGCGGACAGCCTCGATGAGGTCGGTCATGGGCTTTTCGTCGCCTCGTCGAGGACTTTGCGCACCCGCTCGAGCGAAGACTCGATTCGCGCGTCCACAAAGGCGGCTCCCACTTCGAGCACGCATCCCCCCGCACCTACGGCAGGGTCCGCGACAATCGTCACGGGGTCGTGAATTTCTGATGCGTCGCCGAGGGCCTCAACATCGGCCGGGTTCAGGCGGACGACGGCTCCGCTCGTTTCGGGCGCCTCGGCCAGTGCCCTCTTGATGGCCTCGAGGCCGGGCGATGACGACAGCGCGAGTTCACGCGTGAGCACGGCTTCGGTGATCCTGAACGCGAGCTCGGCGGCCGAGCGTTCAAGGCTGTGCCGTTCTGTCTCGAGCACACCGTGTGCCTCAGCGATCGCGGCCTCGAGGGCGCTCAGCAACGAGGCCTGCGCTGCAGATGCAGACTCGGAGACAGCACGCGCGTCCGCCCGCGCCTCGGCGAGGCCTGCTGCGTACCCAGCATCGCGGCCCTCTCGCTCACTGCGAGCATGCTCGGAGACGAGAGCGTCGTGGTCGATCGGCAATACTTCCGGCCTGATGACAGACAGGGCCGCCGTGTCGCCGCGCAGGATCGCCGACCGCCTGGTCACAACAGCTGATCCGTCTGTCTCGCGATGACGATCTCGCCGCTCGCCTCGAGCTCGCGGACCGCCCGGACGATGGTCGACTGGGCGGTGTCGACCATCGACATCCGCACCGGGCCCATGACTTCGATCTCTTCCATGAGCTCGGCCTGGGCACGGTCGGAGAGGTTCCGCTTGATCTTGTCCATGACGTCTGGGTCGTCGCTCGAGCCCTTGATGGCCAGTGCCAGGTCGGGGATCTTGATCCCGCGAAGCACGAGCTGGAGAGTCCTGTCCTCCATGGCAAGCACGTCCTCGAAGGTGAACATGTGCGCCCTGACGGTTTCGGCCAGCTCAGGGTTGCGTTCCTCCAAGCTCGCAAGAACCTGCTTCTCGGTCGACCCTTCCGCCCGGTTGAGCAGCTCGACGAGAGCGGGGACCCCTCCCGGTACCGACGCGCCGACAGCACCGAGGCTCTTGAGCTTGTTCGCGAGCTGCTGCGCCGAGGCAATGATGGCCTCCGGCGAGACGGGGCCCATTGTCGCGATTCGTACCGCGACCTCTGCGCGAAAGTCGCTCGGCATCGCGTCGAGCAACCGGGAACCGTCGTTCGGCTGCATGTGGGCGAGGATCACCGCGACCGTCTGGGGGTGCTCGTCGACGAGCAGCGGCACGACGTGGACGGGATCCGCCTGGGAGAGCGACGCGAGCGGCCCGGTGGCGACTTTGCCTTGGAGCTGGGGCATGACTTGCGCGGCGCGTTCCTCGCCCATGGCCGCGGCGAGCATCCGACGTGCCTGGGCAATACCACCTTGGCCGATCGACCTGGTGGTGCTCAGCTTCCCGACGAACTCCTCGAGCACGCGGTTGACTACGTCCCGGTCGAGCGGCGGAAGGCTAGCGATCTCGGTCGCGAGCAGCACCGCCTCCTCGTCGCCGACTGCCTTGAGCAGCGTGGACGAGGTCTCCTCGCGGAGCTGGGCGAGCACGATGGCGACCTTTTGCTGCCCGGTCAGGCTCTCGTAGCGGAACTTGCGTGTCGGGACCGCCCCGCGCTGAACGACCAGGTGCTCCTGGGCGTCGACCGGCAGGGCCTCGGTCAGAGCGGTGTCAGTCATCGTGTCACGATCCGGATCTTGTCGACCGCTCCTGGGACCAGGACCGCATCAACTGCGCGACCTCGTCGGGGCTGGTGTTGATATAGGCGTCAACCTCGCGCGTAACCGGCGAACCGCCCTGGGAGAGCATCCCAGCGCCGAGCGACACCGCTGGGAGTTCGCCTGTGTCCATGTCGATCGGCGACAGCGAGCCAGAGAACTGGCGCATCGGGATCTCCTCGAACACCGGTCGGCGCTTCTTCGAGCTCCGCAGAGCCATGAAGAAGAGCAGCACGATGAGAAGGAGAAGGCCGACGTCGGGAGCGAAGCTCTCAATCTTCGACACCATCGTCGCAGGCTTGGCCGCGGCCGCCTGAGCAGTGGGGGAGAACGGGAGAGCGGTCACGACGATGCTGTCGCCGGTGGCGAGGTCGAGGCCGGCCGCTGTCTGGACCAGGCTCTTTATGCTGGAAAGCTGGGCAGCCTTGACAGATGTCGAGTTGACGAGGACTGCGACCGCGGTCTTGGTCACCTGCCCCGCGGCTTGCTGCACGGTCTCAGAGACCTGACCGACGGCGGTCTGGGTCTGGGTCTGGGTCGAGTTGTAGGTCCCGTTCTGGTTCGTCGTCGACTGGCTGGAGCTCGACGCGCCGGCGGCTTGCGCTCCGTTGCCGGTGTAGGTCTCGTGAGTGGTGTCCTGGCTCGTCGGCGTTGCGATCGGCTTGCCGTCCTTGCCGATCTCGAGGCCGGTGGTGGTCGTGGTCTGCTGGTTGAAGTTGAGAACGGCATGAACCTCGACGGCCGCATTGTCAGGACCTACGACCTTGGCCAACAGGGCGGTCAGGGAGGCGGCCAGCTGGTCATCGTATGAAGTCGTCTCCGCGCTGGTGGTGCTCGAGGATGCGTCGACTCCCGGAGCGGACAGGACGTTGCCGTCGTTGTCGACCACCGTGACGTTGCTCGCGTCAAGGCTCGGCACCGCGGAAGCGACTAGGTGGACTATGCCCTGGACCTGGTTGGCCGTGAGCTCGGTACCGTCGGCGAGGTTGACCAGGACAGAAGCTGTCGGGGTCTGGGTGGTGGAGACCGCAAAGCTGCTGGCGCTGGGCATCACGAGCGATACCTGTGCGTTCGAGATGCCTTGGATCGACTCGATTGTGGAGGCGAGCTGTCCTTCGAGCGCCTCTTGGTAGTCGACGTTCTGAACGAACTGGGAGGAAGTGATCCCCGTCGAGGCGAGCGTCTGGAACGTGATCGTCCCACCGGAGGGGAGTCCTGCTTCGGCGAGGGTGATTCGCTCCTGGTTCACGTCGGACTGAGGTACGAGCACTGTCGCCCCGTTGTCCTGGAGTTCGTAGGGGATGTGGTCCGAAGTGAGCTCCTGGGTGACCTGGCCGGCTTCGGAGGATTGAAGGTTCGAGTACAGGATTGTGTAGCTCGGCCCCGACGCATGGGTCACGAACAGAGCGCCTCCGATGACAAGACCAACTGCCGCTATCGCTGTCATCGCCTTTTGGCCCGGCGTGAAGCCGTTGAGGAACTGGCGCGTCCTCGCGACGGTTCCGTTCAACTTGGACGAGTCGAAAGCAACGACTGCCACGTCAGCCTGCCTGCATCGACATGATCGAATTGAGAGCAGTCACGCCCTCGTTCCGCACAGTCGTCGCCAGCTGCACGGCAAGCTGTGCTTCGGTAGCGGCGACGGTCACGTCCGCGACGTTCGCCTGGCCGGTGGCTCCTTCGATGGCGAGCGTCTCTGCGTTCGACGTTGTCGTGTTGAGCTGGTCGAGCGCGGAGCCGAGCATGTTGGCAAACCCGTCGGTTCCTGACGCCGCAGTTGCTTCAGGAGTGGCCGACGCCGGCGCGGCGCTCGCGACAGAAGTGATGGGGGGAATGGGGGGAATGGGAGGGATCATCGGCGTCAGGGCTTGATCGCGAGGATCGCCTGGTAGGCGGTGTCGCTGTTCTGGAGGACCTTGGAATCGACTTCGTAGCTGACCTGCGCCTCGACGAGCGAGGTCATCTCGTGCCCGATGTTCACCTCTGGGTAGGTCACGTCGCCCGCCTTGTTCGCGAGCGGGTTCCCTGGGTCGTAGGTGAGGATGCCCTGGGCCGATCCGAGTGCTATCGAACCCACCTTGACGCCGGCCCCGACGGAGCCGGATCCCGAGCCCGGTGAGGCTGCGGCGACCACCTCCTCGTCGCGGTAGACCGGCTGTCCGGGTGTGACAGCGTCCTGCGCGTTCGCCACGTTGCCGCCGATCGCGTCGATCCACGTTTGGTCGACCTCGAGGCCGGTGCCGGCGATGTTGATCGAGGGGAACATCGACATGAGGTGGTCCTCCTCCCTATCCGGAGACGGCCGTCGAGAGAGTCGCGAATTCAGAGCTCAGGGAATTCGCGACCGACTGGTTCTCGAGGTTCGTCTGCGTCTCGAGGGCGAGCTCGGCCGGAAGGCTTACGTTGTTGCCGTTGGTGCCCGACGGGAGGCCCTCGGGGGTGACGGTGGCAACTGCAGTACCGCCGTTGGCGACGGCGTCGGCGAGCGAGGTCTCGAAAGTCACGACCTTTGCCTGGTAATCGGGCGTGTTCTCGTTCGTGATGTTGTTCGCGATGACCTGCTGGCGCTGCTGGATCCCGTCCAACGCGAAGTTCAGCACGTTGATCGCCTCGATCGCGTCAGCCATAGGTCACCCTGCTCTCGGACTCGAAAGCCGTCCTTGGCCTACGTTGAGGGCGATCCCTGCCCCACCGCTGCTACTTACGACGCGATCGCTCCTGATCTTGCCAACCGAGCGCGGACACCGAGACGGGCGAGGAAGACGGGAAGGCCGACGCCAGGACCCGACCACACGCGGCCCGGTTTCGACAGGCAGCGTAAGTGCTGGCCGGTCCACGCTCAGACAAGCCCGCGGAAGGCGGCGGACACGGCCCTGTCGAAGTCTACGATTGGTGTCTACCTCCAGACGACCAAGGAGACACGATGGCTCTGGTCCTGACTCGTGGCGTCGGCGAACGCATTCTCATCGGCGACGACATCGTGATCGAGGTCCGCGCGATCGTGGACGGACGTCACGTTCGCATCGCCATCGAGGCGCCACGCCAGGTGCCCATCCACCGTTCCGAGGTATATGACGCGGTCTCGGCCGCCAACGCAGCATCCACCAGGTCAGAGGAAACACTGCTCGAACAGGGACAATTGAGGGCTCCGAGCCCTTCGTGAACCAGCCCAGGCACGGTCAGTCTTCCGGCGGCACACGATCTCTGGCGCGAGCGGCCAAGACAGTGGGGGAGAGGCGGTCGGAGGCGAGCAGCGCGGGTTCTCCGTCGTCCTCGTAGAGAAGATCCTGCTCCACCAGTTCGAGGATCGTCCCGGTCACCGGCTCCAAGTAGCTGCGTGCCATCTCGAGAGCGAACGGCGCCAGCTGGTCCAGGAAACAGAACGCTACAAGTCCGGTTCCGTCGGCACCCGGCTCGACGGCCACGAGCTCGAGAGCGGCGAAGCACCGCTCGAGAGTGTCCTCGTGGTCCCCGTTCTGGAGAAGCTCGGTCACAAAGTCCGCCAACTCGTTGAAGACCACTTGTGGCGTCAGGTCCTCGTCGTAGATGTCCAGGAGATCGAGGAAATTGTCGTCGAATTCGGGCACGTTCTCGCGCAGGATCCGTATTGCGCGTTCGTCCACCGGTGGGCGCATGGTCGTTCCTTCCCGTCGTGGGTTTTCACGGCGGCGATGCAACGCCACGAGAAGCCGCTAGCGGCTGGGCCGAGAGTAGCGAGCTGAGCTCTGAGAAGGCAAGAGATCATCTTGCCGGCGCACCAGGGGTTCTGATTCGAGCTCGGACCGAGCGCACCGGTGGCCTCGGCCCTGTCCTCGCACGCCGGGGCTGTCCGCTTCGGTTTTCGACCGGTAGCTCGCCCTCTAGAGTCGCGCCCGAACTGCGCGAAGCTGAGAGATGCCGGCGTCGTGGCTGCACCATCCAGCCGCGGTACCGAAGACCCGTTGAGGCAAGCCGTAATGAGCCCTATACCCGGGGCAGTTCCTGATCGATTTCCCAGATATGACCGCGAGGATCGGTGAAGCTCGGAGTGCGCAATCCACAGGCCGGTTCATCCGACGGCTGAGCAGTACCACTCCACGCGCCTGGAACTCCATGGCTACGGCGTATGTATCGTCCACCGATATCGTGAGTTGCAAGCGCGATCCGGTCTCGCGACCGGCGACGGCTCCCGGCTCGATCAGGCCGCGTGACGCAAGAGTCTTGAGCAGATTGACGACTGTGTTCTCAAAGCGGAATACCGCCGAATCGTCATCTTCAAAGATCACAGGCAGGTCGAAGGCGTCCTAGTAGAAGGACTTCGACCGTTGCAGATCCTCGACGAACAAGGTGATNNTTGTGACCCCCCAACTATCAACAAGCTCCGGCATGCGACCCGGCGTGCTCTTGGCTAGGTCTCTCTTCGTTCGAACTTCTTGCGAACCGCGTCGCGGCGTTCCTGTAAGTCGCGGTAGGTGAACTGCTCGGTCTCGCTAGAAAGGCCAATCGACGACCTCAACCCGTCGAGGTCGATTGGGACCGTGCGGGGATCGAGCCCTACGTCCGAGGCGATTCGTTCGCCATAGCGTTCGAAGAAGTACGTCGCTATCTGCGCGACCTCTCCCAAGAGATCGATTCCGGGTGCCAGCGTCGCGACCGCCCCGTCGAGGAACAGCAGGTCCTTGACGAACAACATGAGCTCTTTCGGCATCCGCGCGCCGTAGGCGAGGAGCTGTTTGGTGAGATCGCGCAGTTGAGCGGTGAGCTCTTCAGCCGACAAAGCGGTCACGTCCGGAGTCGGCTTGTCCAGGCCCAGGTCCCTGATGACCTGGTCCACGTCCGCGTCCGCGTCGAGCGCGCCGAGCTGTTTCAAAGCTTGCACCTGAATCGGGACGTTACTGGTCGAGCCCCCGATGAGCAGCTGCAGGAAGGCGAGACGCTGTTGCTCGCCCAGACGGCCCGTGATGCCGAAATCGAGCAGGGCCAGGCGGCCATCGGGTCGGACGAACAGGTTTCCGCCGTGCAGGTCGCCGTGGAAAACTCCGTACAGCATCGCCCCTTCCAGGAACGAGATCATCTCTGCTCGCAGCACGGCGGTCGTGTCGATCCCGATGGCTCGCATGCCCGCGACGTCGTCCCATGCGAAGCCGTCGAGCCGTTCCATCACAAGCATGCGGCGGGTGACCAGGCGAGGATGCGGGCGCGGCACGATGATTGCCCGCTGGCCTGTCTCCGCGAGGACATGACCAACGTCGAGCATGTTGGCGGCCTCGAGCCGGAAGTCGAGCTCCTCGACGATCGTCTCGGCGAAGAGCTCGATCAGAGCCGGTGGATTCGCTAGCGCGGCAACCGGGATCCGCCCGACGAGGAACGGAGCGAAGAAGCTCATGGCGGCGAGGTCCCTTCGAACAAGCTCGGCGACCTCAGGTCGTTGGACCTTGACGACCACACGCTCGCCGGTCAGGAGGCGGGCGCCATGGACTTGGGCGATTGAGGCGGCAGCGATCGGTGCGCGGTCGAATTCGGCAAAAGTCCCTTCGATGGGTCCGGCGAGTTCCGCCTCGACAATGCGACGCACGTCGTCGAAGGACTCCGGGGGCACGCGATCACGCAAGAGCCGGAACTGCGCGACGATCTCCTCGGGGAAGATCCCATCCCCTGACGAGAGGATTTGGCCGAGCTTGATGTAGGTGGGTCCGAGCTTGCCGAAAGCGATCCGCAGTCGTCTGGACAAGCCCGTGCGAGACCGCGGTCGACCACGACCCCGGTCGAAGAAATACCAGGCCCCGACCGCACGACCCAAGGTCCAGCCGACTTTCACCATGCGGTGTGCAGGGAGGAACCGACGGCGACGGACCAGGCGTGGAACCTCTGCTCGAGTCCTTGCCCGGATGACCTCTATGCCGTCGCGCCAAGGGAGCGCATCCGGATCGACCAGCCAGGGAGGATCGTCACTGAAGCCTGCAAATGAGCAGTCAGGTGGCCGCGAATCGCCTTGGCCGGCGGGGCCTCCGTCGTGGAGTGACAACTCCTCGCGGCCCTTTACTCAACCATGCAAGGGGCCAGCACGATGCATCCATTGTGCCCGCCGAAACCGAAGCTGTTCGACAAGACGGGCCCCGGCTCCCACTCCCGGGCGACGTCTTTGACGATGTCGAGGTGAATCTCCGGGTCCTGTTGCTCGAGTCCCACCGTGGGCGGGATCAGCCGGCGGTCGATCGATAGCGCACAGGCGACTGCCTCGAGTGCTCCCGCGGCGCCTAACGAATGCCCGGTGACGCCCTTGATCGATGTGACCAGCGGGCCGGGCCGGCCAAAGATCTTGTCAATGGCCTCGGCTTCGGCCATGTCGTTCAGCGGAGTCGAGGTGCCGTGCGCATTGACGTGGGCGATGTCGCCAGCGGTGAGCCCGGCGTCCTCGAGCGCCAACTCCATGCATCCGATCGCCCCGGCACCTCCGGGGGCCGGGGCTGTTATGTGGTGCGCGTCGGCAGTCGACGCACCGCCGAGCAGCTCCGCGTAGATGTGGGCCCCTCGGCCAACCGCGTGCTCGAGCTCTTCGAGCACGAGCACGGCTCCACCTTCGGCGATGACAAAACCGTCCCTACGCAGGTCGAAGGGACGTGACTGCCCACTGGTCGACAGTGCGGTCATGTTGCCGAACGCGGCGAGCGCGACAGGGGTCATGGCCGCTTCCGCGCCTCCGGCGAGCACTGCGTCACAGCGTCCGCTGGCGATCAGGCGGTGGCCCGCCAGAATCGAGTGGGTACCCGACGCGCAAGCCGTCGTGATCGTCTCGCACGGGCCCCGCCAACCGAGACGCATCGAGACCGTCGCGCCTCCGGCGTTAGCCATCATCATCGGCACGAGAAACGGGGACACCCGTCGCGGTCCCTTTTCGAGCAGGACGCCGATCTGGTTCTCCATGGTGGAGAGGCCACCGACTCCGGTGCCGATCTGGATACCGGCGAGCGCCGGATCGACCTCGAGACGGCCGGCGTCCTCGAGCGCCATCTCGGAGGCGGCCACGGCGAACTGGGCGAAGAGGTCTACGCGCCGCACTTCCTTCGCGTCGAACCAGAGCGAAGGGTCAAAGTCCCTGACCCTGTGCTCACCCTCGGGAGCCGGACCATTAAGACCCGCGAAGAAGGCATCCTTGCCGATCCCGCAACACGACACGACGCCGAGTCCGGTGACTGCGACCCTGCGGCGACCGCTTCGGTCGGCCCCAAGCCCGGCGTTGGCCATCAAAGCTTCGAAGTGACGAGCTCGTAGGCCTGACCGATGGTCTCGACGCCCTCAAGCTCGCTCTCGTCGACGGTGATGCTAAAGACCTCTTCAAGCTCCATGACGAGCTCGACCAAGTCGAGGCTGTCGGCATCGAGGTCGGCCGCGAAATTTGCTTCGAGAGTCACTTTTTCGCTCGGCACGTTCAGGATCTCGACCGCACAGGCCTTGAACTTCTCGAACGTCGTTTCGTTGTCCATGCGTGGGGCTGCTTTCTCTCGTCGGTTGGTTGATGCGATGAGTCAATGGCCCATTCCGAGGCCACCGTCCACGGCCAGTACGGCGCCGGTCACGTAACTGGCACCGTCTGCGGCTAGGAACTCGACGGCCGAGGCGACCTCGTCGGGGGCAGCTTGGCGCCCGAGCGGCACCATGGACGTCAGCGCCGCCACGCGATCTTCTCCTAGCACAGCGATCATATCCGTGGCCACGAACCCGGGGGCCACAACGTTGACCGTGATGGAGCGGGACGCGACCTCCCGCGCGAGAGATCGGGCGAAACCGACCAACGCGGCCTTGGAGGCGCCGTAGTTGACCTGCCCCGTGGAACCCATGAACGCGACGACCGACGAGATGAGGACAATGCGACCCTGCCTGGCTCGGACCATTGGCCCGAGGGCCCGTTTAACCGTCCTGTAGACACCGGTCAGGTTCGTCTGGATTACGTTGTCCCACCGCTCCTCGGACATGCGCAAGAGAAGCGTGTCATCTGTGATTCCGGCAGCACAGACAAGGACCTGAACGGGCCCGAGCACCTGTTCGATCTCGGTGAAGCCACGGTCTACTTCCGCCGGCGAGGTGATGTCGCAGCTGACGGGCAGGAGTCGATGAGACCCGGCCGGTCCCTCGAGCCCTTCTGGGGGCTTGGTCCGCCACGTGACCGCGACCCGGTCGCCGCCGGCTTGGAATCGTCGTGCACACGCCAGCCCGATACCGCGTGAACCACCGGTCACGAGGACTACCCTCCCGGGACGACCGCCCGCAACTACCGATTCGTCCTTCTCGGTGGTCACCCGCGCGCTCCCCGCCCGACGGGGTCTGTCCGAGCCACAGGAGCACCACCCCATCGCACGATTGCGCTCGCCCAGGTCATCCCAGCCCCGAAGCCGGAGAACAGCACGAGGTCGCCTTCCTTGAGCCGGCCGTCGTCTGCGGCTTCAGCCAGCGCTATGCCGCAGGACGCGGCAGAGGTGTTGCCGGTGTGGTCGAGGCAGATCGCGTAACGCTCCGGATCGATGCCGAGCCGCTGGCCCACGGCGTCGATTATCCGGATGTTTGCTTGGTGCGGGATGAACAAGGCGATGTCGTCAACCCCGATATCAGCCTGCTTCAGAACACGCTGTGCAGACTCGACGGTCGCCCGCACCGCCTTGCGGAAGACCTCCCGGCCCTCCATCACGATGAAGCCGCCCCGGTCGCAGTAGAGGATCGGCATTAACGATCCGTCGAGGCCCAGGTCGTGCGCGAGGATCAGCGGTTCGCCTTCTGTGGCCTCGATGACCACCGCGCCGGCCCCGTCACCAAAGAGCACGGCTGTGTTCCGGTCATTCTGGTCGGTGATCTGCGAGAGGGTGTCCGAACCTACGACGAGAGCGCGTTCGTGCCCCGCATCGAGCAACGCGACAGCTGTCACGAGCCCGTAAACGAAACCGGCGCACGCGGCATTCAAGTCGAACGCGGCACCGCGGCAGCCGAGCTGGTGGTGCACCGACGAAGAGGTCGCGGGCACGGCCTGGTCGGGCGTTGTCGTAGCGAGCACGAGCAGGTCGATCTCGGGGCCACGCCGTCCCGCGCGCTCTAGAGCTCGTCGGGCAGACTCGACGGCGAGCCCCGATGTCGTCCCGCCGTGGCGCCTTTCCCTGATACCTGTCCGCTCCACGATCCACTCGTCACTGGTGTCGAGACGTGCCTCGAAGTCGCCGTTGGTGACGACTGTGTCCGGCAGAGAAAGACCCCAGCCGGTGATCTGTGCGCCTCTCATCAGGTCCTCTCGTCTTGGATCGGCGCTCGCAGCCATGCGATGGGCTGGCCACGCGTGACCCGCTCACCCGCGAGCACGAGCACGCCTTCGAGGCTGCCCGAGAAGGCTGACCGTACTTCGGTAGTGCCGACGCTGCCGAGAAGCCCGCCGACCTGGATGAGGACCGGGGCCGCCGGTCGGCCGGTTCCACCAGGGAGATAACTGTCCAGACCGGCCGCGGGCTCGAAGAGCCCGACGGTCGGCGAGACGACGAGCCGCTCTGTCATGTGGAAGCGCTCACCGGCCGGGGCGGCACCTACGATCCCGTCGGCGAGGATCTCTACCAGGTGAGCGAGATCATTCGGCGTGGAGACAGATATTCCGATCGTGTCCGTCGTCGGAGCCGCGCGCCGCAGCAGACCGGTCAGCACGCCCCCGGGCCCGAGCTCGACGAATGTCTGCATGCCTTCAGCCAACAGGGTGTCAAGGCTCTGGCGCCAGCGGACGGGGCTGCACAGCTGTGAGGACAGCAATTGCGGCCACTCGTCGGGGTCATCATGGATGCGGGCGTCCACGTTCGCCACGACCACCGGGTCGAGCGCATGGAAGTTGGTCGCCGCGAGGGCCTTGCGGAGCCGGTCGCGGGCGCCTGCCATGAGAGGAGTGTGAAACGCGCCCCCGACCGGCATCGAGAGCACTCGCTTGGCGCCCAGCTCCTTCGCAATCGCGCTGAACTGGGCCAACGCCTCGGAAGTTCCCGCGACGATCACCTGGCCAGGAGCATTGAAATTCGCTATCCACGCGTCGCCGTCGACGCGCCGGCATGCCACCTCGACGGTTTCGTCGTCGAGACCGAGGACCGCGATCATCGTCCCCGGCGCGAACTCCGCAGCCTCTTGCATCGCGGCGCCGCGCTCTTGGACCAGGCGCAGCCCGTCCTCGAAATCGAGAGAACCTGCAGCAACGAGGGCTGTGTACTCGCCAAGACTGTGACCGGCCGCAGCCGAAGGCTCGATACCTATCCGCTCGGCTGCGTCGAGCACGATGAGGCTCTGCACGAACGTGGCGATCTGGGCGTTGTCGGTACGGGTCAGAGTTTCCTGGTCGGCTTCGAGGAGGAGATGGGCCAGATCCCGCCCTGTGACCTCCGAGGCGAGGGCGACGAGCTCGAAAGACGGATGGTCAACCCAGGGGGCGCCCATGCCCGGTCGTTGTGAGCCTTGGCCGGGAAATGTGAACGCCAGCAAACTTCGCCCCTTTCTCCCTCCAGGTTGGGCACCATGCCCGGATCTGGCTCTCCTTGGGTCTGACTTCCCGGGGCTCGGATCGGTTACATGACCCTCATGGGACTTCGAGCCGCGCCCGTATCGGCAGGTGGTCAGAGTTGCCCACGGCGACTGACTCGCCCGAGATCACCTTGACCGCCGGTGTCACAAAGATGTGGTCCACCTGGCTGTGGGCTCGCCAGCTGGGGTAGGTGCAGGCCCGCACCGCCCTGCGCCAACCGGGCAGTGCAAGCGACAGGGGCGGACCCCAGAAGTTCATGTCGCCGGCGAGGACGGCCGGTGGGCCCGGTGCCGGGAGCTCGCGACCGAGCCGCCGCAACAGGATCGGCGATCCGTGTGTGAAGTGGGCGAGATGCGTGCCAATGACTGTGACCGGCGAGGTGCCAACCATCACCTCGGCGAGCAGGGCTGAACGGCGCGCGGCAGAGTCCCGCCGCAGCTGACCGAGATCGAGGGTCTCGACCCGCTTGACCCCGAGGCGCGACAGCAGAGCGACACCCCAGGTGCCGTAGCGAGCGTCTGCCCACCCCGCACGACGCAGGCACCTCAAGTACGCGGCGTCACCGAGCCAGAGAGAACGGTTCCGACGGGGGTTCCAGGGCCCCCATCGCTTGCCGACCGCCCGTTGTGATCGGAGCAACAGGGCGTCGGAAAGGGGAACCTCGTGAGCTTCGTAACCGAGAGCGGAAGCCACAAGCGCGGCGAGCCCTTCGCCGTCATAAGGGGTCCAGGTCTCCTGCAGCAGGAGAACGTCCGCGTCGAGTCGGCTGCAGGACGCCACGACGTCGAAAGGCGTGCCCCAACCATTGACGCCGGCATGAAGGTTGAAGGTCGCGACCACGAGCTGTGGCATCAAAAAGCGACGCTACCTGGTGAACCTGCTCAGCCGAGGTCGCTTTGACCCTCGACCGAGGCCACCAAGCAGGATCAACCGGGACGTTTGCCCGCTCAGGTCCCCTCGAACAGGGCACGCAGGTCCAGTGACGGCACGTGCTCCTGGCTTGCGAGCGAGACGTAGGTCCGGGCGAGTGCGTCCTTGCCGACACCGAGGACAGTCGACAGGAGGCCGAGCGACTCCACGAGCTCGCCGGTGGGGACCCCGGCGACGACGCGACGCCACATCGACTCCTCCAGCACGTTGAACGCGGTCTGGACCTCGCCGATCCCGTAGCCGCTCGTGAAGCGGTCGCGGCCCAGCTGCTCCGCGAACCTCGTGACCTGAGTGAGATTGCGGGAGCTGAGAGAGTCGACGACGATTTCGAAGAGCACCTCCAGGCGCAGACGCAGCTCCTCGCGGCCTGATGTCTTGTAATGGCCGAGGTCGGACCGCCGGATTCCCTCTGCTGCTTCATCCAAGATCTCGGACCTGGCGTTGTTGAGCACGGCAATGAGTTCCATAGTCGTTCCAATCGGTTGGCTCAGCTGGTCGCCTTGGCCACTAGCCTCCCGACCATGAGACTAAGCGCAAGGAACCAGCTAGACGGCGTGGTGGTCCGCGTGGAGCACGGTGTTGTCATGTCGACTGTTGTCGTCCGATTGGCCGGAGGTCAAGAGGTGGTATCGGCGATCACCAAGGACTCCGCCGAGAGCCTCGGTCTCGCCGAAGGCGATTCGGTCAAGGCCGTGATAAAGGCCACCGAGGTCATCATCGCCAAGGACTGACTCGGGACACCGTTCCTAAACACTGA
>PLKG01000099.1 GCA_003140595.1 Acidimicrobiaceae bacterium
TTTGGGCCACCTCGCGCCGGCAGTTTCGGAGCCACCAGCGGAGGCCTGTGGGTACCTCCAACAGCACCTGACGGACATCGATAGCCCCGCGCCACCGGACGACCTCGTCCGCTCGCACGCGCGGGTGACGGTCGCCTCTTGTGGCCACGAAAAGAGGGCGCCGGCTCACTGGCTATCGGAAGGTCGCTCAGTTCCAGGCCGCGTGGTCACCATGTTCATGACCCGATTAGATTCGCCGACAAGCAGCTTTCAACTGCAGTCCAGCGTCAGCACGGATGCGAAGCAGGGGTCGACACCAGCAGCAGGAAAGTGAAACTTTGGATGACTAAGCAGACGACCATGCGTGGAATCGTGCTGCCGGGCAATAGCACGACCGAGACTAGGACCTATGACGTTCCCGAACCCGGAGATGGCGAGGTCCTGGTCAAGGTCCAGGCCTCGGGCATCTGCGGGAGCGACATTGGGTACATCTTCCGTGGCTATAAGAGCTACGTGGGAGTTTCCGGCCCTGCTTACCGAGGCGTCATAGCCGGCCACGAACCGGCCGGCGAAATCGTCTCAGTCGGCTCGATACGCAGTCGGTTCGGTATCGGGGACCGCGTTCTGCTGTATCACATCGTCGGATGCGGTCAGTGCTCCAACTGCCGGTCGGGCTATTACATCAGCTGCTCCTCTCCGGAACGATCCTCGTACGGCTGGCAGCGCGACGGCGGCCACGCGGAGTACCTCCTGGCCTCGGAACGCACTTGCATTGCTTTGCCTGACGCCCTCTCTTATGTCGACGGTGCTCTCGTCAGTTGTGGCTTTGGCACCGCTCATCAGGGTCTCCTCCGCATCGGGACCAGCGGTGCCGATGACCTGCTTGTTGTCGGTCTCGGACCGGTCGGCCTCGCTGCCGCGATGATCGGGCGGGGATTGGGCGCTCGCAATGTCTACGGCGTGGAGGCCAGCCCGCTACGACGAAAGTGGGCAGAAGGACTTGGTCTCTTCGACGCAGTCCTTCCAGCCGACGACGATGTCAATTCGTCGGTACAGGAAGTGACAGTCGGCAAGGGATGCTCTCGGGTCATCGAGTGCTCCGGTAGTGCTCAAGGACGTTCTACAGCCATTGCCGGGGCGGCGGAGTGGGGCAGGGTCTCTCTCGTTGGCGAAGGGGGCCGGTTGGACACCGAGGTGTCGGACCTGCTGTTGCACAAACAGCTCACAATCTGCGCCTCGTGGGTGACATCTCTTCAGGACATGGAGCGCCTTGCCGTCGATCTGGCGCGCTGGCAACTTCATCCTGATGTCATCGTCAGCGATCGCTTCGGGCTCGGCGACGCCGACAAGGCGTACGCCCTCGCCGCGGGCGCAAGCGCCGGAAAGGTCGTCATAATCCCCGCCGATGAACCCGATGACCGGCATTCCGTCGCCAAGTGACGGTTCTGCAACGCCCCGGGTTGAGGTGGACGACAGCGGACGTGCCCGGGTCCTGTGGCTGCAAACTGACGACGTCCGCGTAGGCGTGGTTCCGGCCCTTGGGGGCCGCGTGCTATCGCTTGTGACAAGAGCAGGTGAGCACCTCTTCCGCAACCGGGAGCTGCTCGACGACGCCGTCCATCCGACTCGTGAGATCGCCGAGATCCAAAAGGCGTCGAATGGTGCTCTCGGGAGCTGGCTGAATTGGGGCGGAGACAAGACCTGGCCGGCGCCCCAGGGTTGGTTCCGCCCCGACGAGTGGCCCGGACCGCCCGACGCCGTGCTGGATGGCGGGCCCTACATTGCCAGCTGGAATGTTGACGATCGCGGTGCCTCCGTCGAGATGCGCAGTCCTCATGACCCCCGGACAGGGTTGAGCATTCGCCGCCGGGTCGAGGTGACCCGGGGGAAATCTGGATACCGGCTCACCAGCACGTTCACCAACACAAGCGACCGGGACGTCCGGTGGGCCATCTGGCAGGTAGTGCAGCTCCCCGGCGCCCGACGGGTCGCGGTGGAAGCGACTGAAGTCGGACTCGGCGTCTGGATCAGCACCGGGCAGGACCCGGAGGTTCCGGTTGAACACCTAATTGCCGGCACAGGGCATTTGAAGGTCGATCACGGCTGCGCCGAGGTTGTGTGGGTGCCACCGCAGGATGTTGTCGGCAAGGTGGGGTTTCCCACCGCCTCAGGGTGGTTGGCACATGCGAATGACGGTCGCCTGACCGCTTTGCGATTCGTCCCGGAGCCTGGTGCCACGTACCCGGACCGGGGCTCGAGGGTTGAGGTCTGGATGGAGCATCCCCTATCCAAGCCGTTGCCTGAATTGGGTGGCCTTCGGCCCCGCAACCGCGTCGTCGAGTGTGAGGTCCTTGGACCCCTACAAACCATGTCGCCCGGATCATCCACGCAACTGGCCACCGATGTACTCGGCTGCTCCGGCGAAGGACCGGTGCACGACGTCCAACCAGGAGCTTGCCTACTCGAGCCGCTGATCGCCGTCTCAGATCGGTTGCGGCTGAACGTGACTGGAAGGCTCGGAGCTTTCTCGACTGGTCCTGTCACCATCGAACTTTTGGATCCGAGTCAGGCCATTCTTCGTGCGATCCCCTTCGGGCAGGCCTCTGCTGGAACGTCCTTCGAGCTCGGCTTGGCTGTTGACGCGCCGGATGCGACGACGTCTGTCGTCGTGCACTTTGGAGGCTCGGTGGTTGCCAGCGCACAGGTCAACCCACAAAGCGAATGGAGAGGAAGAGCGTGATCGACCTTCCAGAGCGTCCTGAGTCGCTGCTTTGCCAACCGGTAGCAGCTTGGAACGAGCCGGTCGTAATCCCGACGTACCCGGTGCTGGCGGCGGACCGCAACCCGATGTTCCTGGAAAAGCGCGTGTACCAGGGATCGTCAGGCCGCGTATACCCAAATCCAGTGATCGACCGCGTGTCAGACGAGCGAACTGATCAGACCTGGGCAGCGCTTCACCTGGAAAACGAGTACGTGCGACTCATGGTCCTGCCAGAAATCGGCGGACGCATCCATGTCGGGCTCGACCGCACCAACGGCTACGACTTCTTCTACCGACAGAACGTCATCAAGCCGGCACTAGTTGGGTTACTCGGCCCCTGGATCTCTGGAGGCGTCGAGTTCAACTGGCCTCAACACCACCGGCCATCGAGCTTCATGCCGGTCGACTGGGCGATAGAGGACCTTCCCGACGGTGGACGGACGATCTGGTGCTCGGAACACGAGCCCATGGGACGCATGAAGGGCATGCACGGCGTGACGTTGCGCCCGAACTCCTCAGTCGTCGAGCTCCGCGTCCGACTGTTCAACCGAACGGCAATCGTAAACACGTTCCTGTGGTGGGCAAACGTCTGTGCCCGGGTCCACGATCGCTACCAGTCCTTCTTCCCGCCGGATGTTCGATACGTATTCGACCACGCGAAGAGAGCGGTTTCGACGTTTCCCATCGCCCATGGCCACTACTACGGAGTCGACTACGGATCGCGTCGGCCAGCTGAGGCCGATCTCTCCTGGTACCACAACATTCCCGTTCCGACTTCCTACATGGCAACCGGTACACAAGGCGAGTTCTTCGGTGGATACGACCATGCCGCGGACGCGGGCTTCGTGCACTGGGCCGATCACCGCATCTCGCCCGGAAAGAAGCAGTGGACGTGGGGTAACAGCCAGTTCGGCTATGCCTGGGACCGGGAGCTGACTGACGCTGACGGCCCTTACGTAGAGCTGATGGCCGGCGTCTACACCGACAACCAGCCGGACTTCAGTTTCCTCATGCCGTACGAGACGAAGACCTTCAGCCAGTACTGGTACCCGATACAGCGGATCGGGCTGGCGCACGCGGCAAACCTGGATGGCGCGTTGCACTTGACTGTGCGGGACGGGTTGGCCCGGATCGGGACGGCTGTGACGCGAGACCGGCCGAACGCCACCGTCCGGCTTCTGATAGGCGAAGAGCTCGTGTGGGAGCGGACGTCCGACCTCGCTCCTGGTCAACCGCTGGTCGTCGAGGACGTCCCGCTCCCGGCCGGGACCGAGGCGACCAGTCTCCGCCTGTCGGTGTGCGCCGACGGCCGGGAGCTCGTCGTCTACCGTCCCGAGCAGGTTGCAGCGGGCGAGGCTCCCCGACCGGCACGAGAACCAGCCCTGCCTGCCGACATTTCGTCGAGCGAGGAGCTTTACCTGACCGGTTTGCATCTCGCTCAGTACCGGCACGCCACTCGCCACGCCGAGGACTATTGGCGGGAGGCGCTACGCCGGCGCCCCGGGGACGCTAGGTCCAATACCGCGATGGGCTGGTGGCACCTCTCCCGAGGCGAGTTCCAGGTCGCCGCCAGCCATTTCAAGACCGCGATTGCGACACTCACCCAGCTCAATCCGAACCCCTACGATGGCGAGCCTTTGTACGGCCTTGGCCTGGCGTTGCGCTACGCCAACCGCCTCGAGGATGCCGACAACACTCTGGCGAAGGCTGCGTGGTCCGACCCCTGGTGCGGGCCGGCCGCGTTCGCCCGCGCCCAGCTCGCCGCCCGGCAGGGCGAATTCGAAACGGCTGTCAACCTGCTGGACCGGGTCATCGATGGCAATCGTGATCTCGCCGCGGCTCGCAGCCTTCGAGCGGCAATCTTGCGGCGCATAGGTCGGCCAGCTGAGGCACGAACCGACATCCAAGCGGTACTTGGCGCCGATCCCCTCGACGCGGTCGCTCTGGACCAGCGCCGTCGGCTTGCGACCGAAGGTGAGTGGCCGGACGACACTCAGGTCGTTGTGGGACCGTCGGTTAACGGTCCTCTGCCCGGCGGCGTGCAGACTGCGCTCGACGTCGCCCACGACTATGCGGCCGCGGGTCTTCTCGACGAAGCGATGGAGGTGTTGCGTCGGCAGATATCCGTGGGCTCGGCCAAGTCGGTCCAACCGATGGTCCGTTACACGCTTGCCTGGCTACAGAGCCGCGCTGACGACCCGGAAGCAGCCGCGGAGTTCCGGCAGGCGTCTGTCATGTCCCCCGAATACTGCTTCCCTGCGCGCCTCGAGGAGATCGAGATTCTGAGGACTGCGATGGCATTGCGGCCAGAGGATGCCCGTGCCCCCTACTACCTGGGCAACCTCCTCTATGACCGGCGCCGATACGAGGACGCGATTGACCTATGGCGTCAAGCGGCTCAACTCGATCCCAGCTTCCCGACCGTGCATCGCAACCTCGGCCTTGCCGAATTCAACGCGCTTGGCCGCCCTGAGGAGGCATTGGCCTGTTACCGCCAGGCGCTGGATGCCGATCCCTCCGACACCAGGGTCCTTTACGAGTTTGACCAATTGCGCCGCCGTTGTGGTGACGCACCGGCAAAACGCATCCGCCTGCTTGACGAAAATCGCCGGCTCGTCGAACATCGCGACGACCTCACCATTGAGCACGTGACCCTCCTGAACCTGCTCGGACGCCATGAAGAGGCGCTTGCAGTCCTCGGTACCAGGCGTTTCCACCCGTGGGAGGGCGGCGAGGGACTCGTCTCGGGACAGTGGGTGCTGGCAAACCTTCGGCTCGCGCAAGTTGCGCTCGATTCTTCTGATCCGGACTGTGCCATCAGGTGTCTCGAGGCGGCACTGGAGCGCCCACAGAACCTGGGAGAGGGCAAGCACCCTCTCGCCACCGAAAACGAGGTCCACTTCCACCTGGCGTTGGCACTGTTGGCAGCTGGTCGCGAGACGGACGCGACGGCTTGGCTAGCTTCTGCGGCCGCGCCTCAAGGCGACGCACGTGCGCCGCTCGGCGAGCCGACATACTGGCAGGCCAGAGCGCTGCGAGCCCTAGGCGATGAGGACGGCGCTACCGACCTCTTCGAGCGGCTCCTCCAATCGGCCCGCCAGCGTGCAGCTCAGCCACAGACAATTGACTACTTCGCCACCTCCCTGCCAACCTTCCTCGTCTTCGAGGACGACCTCGACCACCGCAACCGCGTCGAATGCCGCTATCTCGAGGCTCTGGCCCTGTCAGGGCTCGGACAGTACGACACTGCCACCCACCTGCTGAGCGAGGTACTCGAGCTCGATATCTCTCACAGCGGCGCACGTTGGCACCTGCAGGCAATCGCGGCTGACCTGGGCTAGATCGCCTCGATCTTCGCGTCGACGGCTCTTGTCTCAGGAGGCTGTCTTGAGGCGATGAGCCCCGCTACAGGCGGCGCGACGACTAACTAAAGAGCTTCGCATAATAGA
>PLKG01000087.1 GCA_003140595.1 Acidimicrobiaceae bacterium
GTCAGAGTCTGCGCCGATTGGCAAGGTCGCGAACACCGACTGGGAGCGATTCACTTCTCCGACTATCACGAATGCTCTGTCGAGCTACGCCTCGAACAGCAGTGCGTCGGTACAGAAGGCTGACATGGTGGCGATCGAGAAGGAAGTTCTGACCAACGTGCCGGTGGTGGCGATCAGCGGCCGGGCGAACTGGCTCGTCTACCAGACCCGCACCTTCACCGGGTTCCCGAGCGCTTCTAACCCCTACAACGACGGGAGCGCGTCGGACCAGGAAGGTTCGATGCTGACGTATGTGAACGTGTACCAGAAGTAAGAGGGTAAGAAGACCCGCTCCCGACGTCTACGTCGGGACGCTGGTAAGAAGGCCGACAGGGAGCGGCTCGCCGCCATGGTGAGTCGCTCCCTGACTGTCGGGGCGGCAGTAAGAGAGGTAAAGCCTGTGCGATACGTGGTCCGGCGCTTTGGGGCCCTGTTGGTGACCTGCTGGGTGGCGCTGACGGTGAACTTCGCCCTGCCCCGGCTCATGCCTGGCAACCCGGTAGAAACCATGTTCTCCCGTTACCAGGGCAAGGTGAGCCCGACGGCGATCAGCGCCATGGAGCTCGATTTCGGCCTGAACACCAAGACTGGCGAGCTCGGCCAGTACTTCGACTACCTCGGGCACACCCTCACCGGCAACCTCGGCGTCTCCTTCTCGTACTTTCCGTCACACGTGGGCACGCTGATTGGTCAGGCCATCCCTTGGACTCTCGGGCTGATCGGCTTCGCCACCATCCTTGCTTTCCTCCTCGGGACGACGCTCGGGATGGTGGCGGCCTGGCGGCGGGGGACGGCCGGGTGGCGCCGAGCGTCGCTCGTCGACTCCGCCCTCGTGCCCTTCGGCCTGATGCTCGGCGCCTTGCCGTCTTATTGGATCGCCCTCATCCTGCTCTACTTCATCGCCTTCAAGTTCGGCTGGTTTCCGATCGGCGGTGGCCTAAACCCCGGCGCGGGGATCGCCTCGTGGTCCGGGNNCTCATGCGCAACAACATGCTCACCGTGCTCGGCGATGACTACGTCAAGTTCGCGCGGGCCAAGGGTCTCCGCGATCGCACCGTCGCCTACCACTACGCCGCCCGCAACGCGATCCTCCCGGTCTTCTCCCAGCTCGCCTTGGCCCTCGGCTTCGTGGTCGGAGGCCAAGTTTTCATTGAGATCGTCTTCTCCTACCCGGGAATCGGGTACTTGCTCCTCCAAGCGGTGGAGAACGAGGACTATCCCCTAATGCAGGGGATCTTCCTCATCCTCACCGTCACCTTGTTGGTGGCGAGCTTCCTCGCCGACGTCCTCTACGTGTTCCTCGACCCCCGTATACGCATGGAGTCGGCCAAGTGAACTGGCGAGCCCTGTTGCACAACCGCCGCGCCGTCGCTGGCGCGCTCATCTTCGCCTTGTTCTGCCTCCTTGCCCTGTTGGCGCCGGTCATCGTTCCCTATTCGCCGACCGACATCAACTTCACCCCGTTGCTACACCCGAGCGCGAGGCACCTTCTCGGGACCACGGTCAACGGTCAGGACATCCTCTCCCAGCTGATCTGGGGGGCGCGGGCGAGTCTCTTCGTCGGGCTGGTCTGCGGTGCCCTGATCAGCTTGGTGCAGCTCATTATGGGGGTGTTCGCCGGCTACGTCGGCGGCGTGTTCGACACGGTGGCGGCGGCAGTGACCAACGTCTTTCTCGTGCTCCCCTCGCTCCCGCTGCTCATCATCTTGGCCGCCTACTTGCAAGGCGGGGGCCTCCTCATGCTCGTCGGGGTGATCACGATCACCGGCTGGGCATGGGGGGCCAAAGTGCTCCGGTCACAGGCAATCGCCCTCCGGGACCGGCCCTTTGTCCAGGCGGCTCGGGTCACCGGTGAGAGCCGCTGGCACATCGTGTTCGCCCATGTCGTGCCGAACATGCTCGGTATCATCGTCTCGAACTTCTTCGGGGCAACGCTGTTCGCTGTGTTGGCAGAGGCCGGTCTCGAGTTCATCGGCCTCGGCAACATCAACGACATCACCTGGGGGACCATGCTCTATTGGGCTCAGGAGGGCGACGCCATACTCCTCGGGGCGTGGGTGTGGCTTCTCGTGCCGGGGTTATGCCTCGCTTTGTTGGGCACATCCTTGGGACTGCTCAACTTCGCCGTGGACGAGATCGCCAACCCCCGCTTGAGGAGGGACTGACATGCCGCCCCTCCTCGAGATCTCCGACGTCACTATCGGCTATGGATGGCAGCTGCCACCTTCGGTGATCGCCGTCCGAGGAGTGAGCCTGACCGTCGCCGCCGGCGAGATCGTCGGGATCGCCGGAGAGTCGGGATGCGGCAAGACGACCCTCGCCCTCGCCGCCGCCGGGCTCCTCGACCCGCCCGGGAGAGTGCTCTCGGGGTCGGTGAGCTACCAGGGCACCGACCTCACTTCGCTGTCGGCAGATGAGCTGCGGCACCTGCACCTGGCGGAGATCTCGATGGTCTTCCAGGCCTCGATGAACGTCCTCAACCCGGTCATGCGAATCCGAGACCAGTTCCACGACGCCATGGCCGCCCACGGGGTCCGCTCGTCGGACGGGGCACGCCAGCAGGCCGAGGAGACCTTCGAGCTCGTCAAGATCCCCCGGCGGTTCTTCGACGCCTATCCCCACCAGTTAAGCGGCGGAATGCGTCAGCGCGCCGTGATCGCTCTCGCGATCGTGCTGCGGCCCAAACTGCTCTTCCTCGACGAGCCCACGACGGCCCTGGACGTCGTCGTGCAGCGCTCTATCCTGCAGTCCCTCGACGACCTGCGCCACCAGCTCGGCTTCGGGGTCGTGTTCATCACTCATGACCTCTCGCTTCTCGTCGAGATCGCCGACCGCATCGCGGTCATGTACGCCGGCGCCTTGGTGGAAGAAGCGCCCGGCCGGGAGCTCCACGAGAAGCCCTGCCATCCCTACACGACCGCTTTGATGAGCTGTTTCCCCCCACTCGGCGGGCCACGCCAACGGCTCCAGGGCATACCAGGCCAACCACCCGACCTGCGAAACCTGCCCAAAGGGTGCTCCTTCGCACCGCGTTGTCCCCAGGTGATCGCCGGCACCTGCGAGGCGGTCGATCCGCCGACCATTCGCCTTGACGGGGACCGCCGGGTGCTCTGCCACCTCTTCGGCGAAAGGGCGGCCGACCATGGTTAGCACCCTCGGTCTGCCCGCGGAGACGAGCGAGAGTGCGAGCCCCGAGCTCGAGGTTCGCGGACTCACCAAGAACTACTCCATCGGCCGGATCGGGCGCCAGAAGGTGGTGCGTGCG
The DNA here is from genome assembly GCA_003140595.1 of Acidimicrobiaceae bacterium. Lineage (GTDB taxonomy): Bacteria > Actinomycetota > Acidimicrobiia > Acidimicrobiales > Bog-793 > Fen-455. The sequence goes on from PLKG01000087.1 coordinate 3,305, forward strand.
CTCAGCGAGGTGGACCTGTCCGTGGAGAAGGGGGAGGTGATCGGGCTTGTGGGAGAGTCCGGCTCGGGCAAGACCACCTTCGCGCGGATGGTCGTCTTCCTCGAGCGGCCGACCACGGGCGAGATCCTCGTTGGGGGGCGGACCCTGCCACGGCGCCCCAGCACCCATCGACTGCACGAGCACCGACGAGAGGTCCAGATGATCTTCCAGGACCCCTACTCGTCCCTCGACCCGCGCAACTCGGTCCGCTATAGCGTGGCGCGTCCCCTTCGCTCGTTCGGGCTCGTTCCGCGCAACGCCGAGCGAGAGGCGGTGGAAGAGCTGCTCGACCAGGTCGGCCTGGTGCCGGCTGTTGATTTCCTGCGCCGCTACCCCCATGAGCTCTCCGGCGGCCAGCGCCAGCGTGTCGGCATCGCCCGGGCGCTGGCGGCCCAGCCCAGCCTCATCCTCGCCGATGAGCCGACGTCCATGCTCGACGTGTCGATTCGCCTCACGATCATGAACCTGCTCTTGGACCTCCAGCGCAGCCGGTCGCTTTCCCTCGTCTTCATCACCCACGACCTCGGCGCTGCCAACTACATGAGCGATCGCATCGCCATCATGTACGCCGGTCGCATCCAAGAGATCGGTCCCGCCTCCGAAGTCATGAGCGAGCCCAAGCATCCCTACACCCAGCTCTTGCACCGAGCCGCTCCAGGCCCAGAGAACGAGCACCGACAGGGAGCGCAATTCGAGGCGAAAGGTGACCCCCCGGATCTCACCTCGCTCCCGCCGGGCTGTCCCTTCGCCCCGCGCTGTCCTTTTGTCCAGAGCCGCTGCCAACAAACGCTCCCCGACTTGCGCCAGGTGGGAGCCGCCCACCATGTCCGCTGCATTCTTTACGACTGAGACGGCGATGGACATCACACCCAATTCCGATCCACGCATAGCCGGCGGCGGCCGGCGAAGGCATGACGACGAGGAGGTTCACATGACGCTTTTGGACTCAGAACCCGGCAACAGCTTCTACTGGGGCGCCGCCACTGCCGCCTACCAGATCGAGGGCTCGCCAATGGCCGACGGTGCCGGACGGTGCATCTGGCAAGAGTTCTCGCATACCCCAGGCACCACTTACGACGGTCAGACAGGCGACATTGCCTGCGACCACTACCACCGCTTTGCGGAGGATATCGAGCTCATGCGGCACCTCGGCCTCGGCGCGTACCGCTTCTCCATCCGATGGCCTCGGATCCTGCCCGACGGGGTTGGCAAGCTGAACCCGGCCGGACTCGCCTTTTACGACCGTCTGCTTGATGAGGTGTTGGCCGCCGGCCTCGAGCCCTTCGTGACGCTGTTTCATTGGGACTACCCGTCTGCCCTGCAGCGACGCGGTGGATGGTCCAATCGCGACTCGGCGGACTGGTTCGGTGAGTACGCCTCGGTGGTGGCGGCCAGCCTCGGCGACCGGATTAGGTGGTGGACCACTCTGAACGAGCCGTTCGTGGTCGCCGAACAAGGGCACTTGGTCGGTGCGCACGCACCCGGTGTCCGCAACGTCTACGCCGCTGGCCATGCGATCCACAATCAACTGCGGGCGCATGTTGCGGGCTGGGCCGCCCTCAAGGCAGCGAACCCAAAGGCGTCGGTGGGAATCGCACTGCACAACGCTGCGGTGTGGCCGGCCAGCGAATCAGAAGCGGACATAGCCGCCACCGAGGTCGCACACGCTTGGCACAACTTTCCGCTTTTCTTGGAACCTCTCGTGTACGGGAGATACCCCCCTGAGCTGGAGCAACGTCTGCGGACCTACCTGCCGAGCGGTTACGAGGAGGACATGGCGGCACTTCTCGCGCCGCCTGACTTCGCCGGGATCAACTACTACGCCGGATACCGGGTCTGTCACGACGCCACCAAGTGGACGGGCTTCGCCGAGTTCAAGGAGCCTGGGGCGCCCAGGACCACGATGGATTGGATCATCCGTCCCGAGGGGCTCGGTTTCATCCTCGAACAAGCGCACGAGCAGTACAACCTGCCCAACCTCTTTGTCACCGAGAACGGGGCCTCCTTCGACGACTGCCGCGATGGCCAGGCTGTGCACGATCCGGAGCGGATTGCCTACCTCGAGGCCCATGTCGGCGAGGTGCTGCGGGTGAGAAGAGAAGGTGTGCCGGTGCAGGGCTATTTCGTATGGTCGCTGCTCGACAACTTCGAGTGGGCGCTCGGGTACTCCAAGCGCTTCGGCATCGTCTATGTCGACTTCGACACACAAGAGCGCGTCGTCAAAGACAGCGGATACTGGTATGGCGAGGTCGCTCGAGGCCAACAAATAACAGTTGGTTAGAGCAGCTTCGCCCTCTGTAACCTGGCCCTTCCGGCCACTAGCGGGATGCCACCATTGGAGAGCAGCTCGTCGACGACCAGGGCGGACGCGCCGAGCGCCACGGCATCCTTGCCGAGCCGTCCGAGCTCGATGCGGACGCAGTTGGCCGTGTAGTCGAGGGCTTGCTCCCGCACCACTTCCCGAATTCGGTCGAGCAGGGTCGGGCCGAGCTTCAGTCCGAGCCAACCGCCTATCACGATCAGCTCGGGATTGAACAGGTTGGCGAGGTTGGCGGCGGCCACTCCGTAGCAGTTCGCCGCTTCCTCCAGGATGCGGGCAGCGGCAGCGCTCGACTCCGCCGCCTGGAGGAAGCGGTCGGCCCACCCCTCCTCGTCAGGGTCGCTGGAAGGGGAGGCCTGCGGGTCCGCCTCTCGCCAGGCGGCGAGCAACGGCTCTGCCCCGATGTAGGCCTCGAGACACCCGGTGCTTCCGCAGCGGCAGCGCCTTCCTCCCGCAATGATGCAGTTGTGGCCCCACTCCCCGGCGCTGGACGCGGCGCCCCGGTAGAGAGTTCCATTGGTGAAGATGGCCGCCCCGACACCAGTGCCCCAGAGGGTGATCACGGTGTGATGCGTGCCGCGGCCAGCACCGAACCACATCTCCACCTGTCCCAACGCTTTGGCACCGTTCTCAACAAAGACCGGAGCGCCAACGCGCTCTCGCACCAGGCGCTCGAGGGGAACGTCGTGCCAACCGATGATCGGAGCGTGGACCCGTGCGTCGTCAACCCGATGCTCGACGATCCCTGGCACAGCGACACCCACTCCGAGCAGGCGACGGCCCTCGGCGCTGAATTGCGCTTGAATCCTCTCGACGGCCTTCACCGTCTCCTCGACGGTTACATCGGCGTCGTGATGCTGAGGATGCAGGCCCACTTCGGCGACGCCGGCGACCCTCAGCCGCAAGTCGAAACCCTCCACCCGGACGCCGGTCTCGCCGATCTCCACGCCGATGACGGCTCCGAACTCCGGGTTCACCTGGAGCATGACCCGGGGCCTGCCTCCGTCGGACTGCTCAAAGCCGACCTCGACGATCAGGCCCTCTTCCAACAAGGCTGCCGTGAGGTTGGTGATGCTGCCGCTACTCAGGCCGGTGAGCTGCCCCAAGTCCACCCGGTTGAGGGGCCCTTCGAAGAACAAAGGCCGCAACACGACACTACGGTTCACACGCCGTAAGTCGCCCACTATGGCCTTGCCTCTTGCCGTCAACAAGTCGCTCCCAACGCCTTTTTTCATATCTTAACTTAGAGTGCGCGCCAATACTGAGAAACGTCTACTATTCGGGCGCTGGGCCG
>PLKG01000098.1 GCA_003140595.1 Acidimicrobiaceae bacterium
GGTCGTGAACCACATGCGGGCTTCTCAGCAACAGCTTCTGGCCTCGGGTGAGCAAATGGCAGCCGTCAGAGGCAGGACGCTCTTGGCCCAGTCGCTGTCCACCCGTGGGTGAGAGCGATGCGCACGCCATCGGAGGTCCGGGACAAGTTGACAGGGGTCTCATATGCACGCCCCGTCCGCCGGCCCTGGTGGAGGACCACTCCCGCTCCTCTCGTCGAAGCTCACTCGATTGAGCCCCACTCGGTTCAAACGTGCAACTATCCTCGGAGTTGGCATCCGTGTCTACCATCGACGGTCCGACGACTCTCAGCGGCGCTACTTCACCAGTCCATGTCGCTCCTCAGTGTGTGATCCGTGGCTCGCCGTTTCGGAGCACGCTTGTTCACGTCTTCCGGCTCAAGACGATCGGCTATCACGGGCGAGTTTTTCGGCTCCCCGGAGCTACGATCGTCGGGTGATCAAAGTCACTATTGAGGCTCCGGCCGAACGCGCGGGAGTATTCGCCCAGATCCTCGAGAGCGAAGGGCTCGAGGTTACCTACGACCCGCCGACGGAAGGGCGGTCGCCCCAGGAGGTCAGAGCGGTCGTTAAGCTCGTCTACTGGGTCGCCGAGAAGGGCGCAGAAGACCTCGTCGGAGGTGCATCGTTTGCGCTCGCGAGCGCTGCTGTCGTGAAGATCCGCGAGCGCTTCCCCACTGTGAGAGCCAAGGTCGATCGAGGACCCGCCCACAACTGACCGTCCGTGCCGTAGGCGAGCCTCTGGTCGACGGCTCCCGACTAGAGACAGCTCATGTCAATCAGCCGACCTGCGCCTTAGGCAGGACGATGATGTCGTTCGCCTTCAGGCGCCGAGGCCCGGTGACGTCGAAAACAGTGATGTCGGCTAGGTGCTGGGCAGTGATGGCCGTCGCATCGCACAGGCGCTCGGCGGCCTGCGTGGCGCCCGCTTTGGTAATGTGCCCGATCAGCTCGGTCGCGACTGCACCGTGTTCGATGACCATCACGCGGATGTCGGGGTGCAGGTCTCATCGACAGCGATAGCGATCGCATTGTCGCCGAGTGCCGCGGCGAGCGCTTCGAGGCGGTCGGCGCCCCTTTGGTGACACCAAGAGACTGTTGTATTGCGAGCTCGCGCCTGGCCATCCGAAGACCGACAAACGGCCGCCTTGCGGTTGCGGACAAGAAACCGGCGCAGAGCCCCGCCGCGGTGGCTGCGACTAGATCGCGGACGGCTTGTTCATGTGTGGGTACTCATAGCTCGTAGGCGGAATGAACGTCTCCTTGATCGATCGTGGGCTCGTCCAACGGAGGAGGTTCAGGTCAGACCCGGCCTTGTCGTTGGTGCCCGACCCACGGGAGCCGCCGAAGGGTTGACGGCCGACTACGGCTCCGGTCGGCTTGTCGTTTACATAGAAGTTGCCCGCGGCGAACCGGAGCGCACGGTGCGCTTGGTCAATCGCCGCTCTGTCGGTGGCGAAGACTGAACCAGTAAGCGCGTAGGCGCTCGTTGAGTCGACGAGCTCGAGGACCCTCGAGTACTCGTCATCTGGGTAGACCAATATGGACAGAATGGGGCCGAAGAATTCGGTCGTAAAGATCTCATGGTGTGGATCGGACCCGAGCAGAATAGTCGGTTGGACGAAGAACCCATCCCGGTCATCTGCGACTCCACCCACGAGGATCTCCACTAGCTTCTCATGGCGCAGTCGCTCGAACAGGTCTTTGTGTTCGGCAAAGGCCTTGGCGTCGATTACGGCACCGCCGAAATAGCTGAAGTCGGTTACGTCTCCATAGGAAATAGTCTTGGTGGTGTCCACCAATGCTTCACGGAGCGTTTCGTCCCAAAGTGAGCGTGGCAGGTAGGCGCGAGAAGCAGCGGAGCACTTCTGCCCCTGGTATTCGAACGCCCCGCGCACCAGCGCCGTGACGAGGGAGGCCGCGTCAGCCGAGGCGTGGGCGACCACAAAGTCTTTGCCACCGGTCTCACCGACAATGCGCGGATAGGCGCGGTAACCGTCCAGGTTCTCAGCGATGACTCGCCAAAGTGACTTGAACGTCGAGGTAGATCCGGTGAAGTGCAAGCCGGCGAAGTCCGGGTCGGTCAGCGCGACCGAACTCATCGCGACCGCCCCGCCGGTGATGAGGTTGATGACACCGGGGGGCATGCCGGCCGCCTCCAAGAGCAACATGATGTAGTGCGCGGCCAGCAACTGGGTGGAAGCGGGCTTCCACACCACGGTATTGCCCATCAGTGCTGGAGCAGTCGGCAGGTTGCCGGCGATCGCGGTGAAGTTGAACGGCGTAATGGCGGTCACGAAGCCGTCCAGCGGTCGGTGGTCGGTGCGGTTCCACTCGCCGGGCGCCGAGTTGGGCTGCTCGGCGAGGATCCTTCGGGCATATTGCACGTTGAACCGCCAGAAGTCGATCAGTTCGCACGCCGAGTCGATCTCAGCCTGCTGTACCGACTTTGACTGGCCGAGCATGGTCGCGGCGTTCAGCGTGTCTCGCCACGACCCCGCCAGCAGGTCAGCAGCACGCAGGAAGATCACGGCACGCTCGTCGAATGGGAGATCGCGCCAACAAGGCGCTGCCTGCTTGGCGGCGCGCACCGCAGAGGCCACGTCCTCGGGGGTCGCTTGTGCCGACTCGCCCAGCTTGTGACGGCGGTTGTGCGGTTGAATCACATCGAACCGGTCGCCGCCAGCCATTCGCCGCTCGCCGCCGATGGTCAGGGTCAGCTCGTGCTGCTCCTTCTCGAGTTCGGCAATCCGGCGGTGTAACGACTCGCACTCGGCGCTGCCAGGCGGGTACGCGCGCACCGGCTCGTTGTAGGGAACTGGTACTGACGTGATGGCGTCCATCAGATGACTTGCCTCCTGCACACATGAGCCTTTTGGTCCCCTGCGGTGGGCATCAACGACGGTGCCAATGGCCAGAACCGCTTGCGCCGTTATGAAGGTCCCGAGGAACCCACTCGTGGCTCACGCTACTGGACACGCTCGCGAACTGCCGTGCTGAAGGCGCTGATTGGGACCTCGCCGCGGAGGTAAGGCCCCGACAAAGGTCGAACGCGCAACAGCAAGACGGGTCGGACCCTCCGGCTGTTGCTTTCCCGCCACTCGGTGGTGTTCCCGTGAGGATCACGTGCCGCGACCGGTCGTGTTCCCGAGAGTGGCTGATCAAGCCGTCCGTCCGTGCCTCCGTGTGACCGCAGAGTCGACCCCGGGTGTTCGCGACTCATGCGCCGGGCTTGGCTTGCACAGGTTTCGAACGATGAGGGCCCGAGTCGACATTCGAGTCTGGCGCCGCAGGCGGCGCCGGGAGTCTCCAAGAACCGGGCTCCCGCTGCGCACCCGAGAGAGCGGGCAGGACTTCACCTGGCCCGCTGACCGGGACATATGGCAGAACCGTCCTCAGGTATCCTGGCGATATGACAGAGAGCTTCGCGCGACAGGCCGAGGAGATCGCCAAACAGCAGGCCGAGGTGATCGCGAATGAGGCGGAGATCACGAAACGGTGGGCCGAGGAACTTCAAAAGCAGACGACCGATCCACTTGCCAAGCCAGTCGTGCACGTTCGCGGGCGTTACAAGTACACGGTCCAGCTTCTCAATCACCCGTTCAACCATGGGGGTCAATTCGGCAGGCTGGCCGTGGAGAGCCTCCTCAACGAGATGGCGCACAGAGGTTGCGAATTCGTGGAGTCGATGCCCCACGAGAATGGGCGCCTGTTCGTGTTCCGTAGCCTCGGGGAATAGTCCACCTCGGGAGAGGTCCCGGAGGCGCGGCGTGGTCGGCACCAGGTCGACCACGGTTCGGCCGATGTGTTGGCATGATCTTCGCATGGTCACCATGTCGGTCGAGCAGTTCGAGGAGCTAGTGGCCAATGCGCTAGACGGAATACCCGCCGAGCTCGGCGAGGCCATGGAGAACGTAGCTGTAGTGGTGGACGATCACAGCCCACCCGGACGACTTCTCGGCCTCTACGAGGGAGTGCCGTTGACGAGCCGGGGGGCCCACTACTCCGCGGCCACGCCTGATCGCATCACGGTCTTCATGGCGACGATCTGCCAGTCATGCCAGACATCACGAGAGGTCGTCGAGGTCGTTCGCCGCGTCGTGATCCACGAGGTCGGGCATCACTTCGGCATCAGTGACAAGCGACTCGAAGAATTGGGGTGGTGATCCGGTGCGGATAGCTCCCTGGCGCCCAATCGGGCGGTCGACTCAAGAGAACGTGTAGTTGGGGATCCCTACTCCAGAGCGAATTGGGAGAACGTTCATCGACGACTGATCGGGGCAGACGCGTACGGGGAAGTTCTCGACCTCGTCGGCTTCGCTTGCCTTGGGAACGCTTTGGCCGGGAGGTACGACCTCGAGTCCTGCCGCCGCAACGCCCGGACCCGAGCACAAGGCACCTGTGTCCACAACCCCCAGGATTGCATGTGCAGTCGAGCCGGGGTGGAGGGTGACGGTGCTCGGGGAACCCCTGCGCGACGCGGACCTGCCTATCTCGTGACCGGACAGGCTTACGGCCCACACACTCGGGTAGCCACGCAGGGTGCAGGTCCGGCTCCCCACGTTGCTGAATTCCAACTCATAGAAGACCGTGCCCGCGGTGCCGTCACCCTCCACAGCAGCCCAGACATCGGTGCTGGAGGCGCGGCAATTCGCCACTGTGGCCGGCGAGCCCGAGGCTGCCGACGCGACCACTGTGGCTGCGGGAACCGCAACCACCCCACAGGCCAGAGCCAAACCGACGGCGAGGCGCCGACAACCTGGCAGCTTCAGACTCATGATGATGCCTCCCTTGTCGTCCGCGACCAATTCCGGACCGCAGAGTCCCGAATGATGGACCTTGCATCGCTGAGGGCGACCCGGGACACCCCACAACGTCGTTCGACTCGACCGCCACCTGTCTTACCCAGTACAACGCTTGAGCGGTGCGTCGCGCTGCACCCTGGATTGTCCTGTCTCTTGACTGGCGACAAACGGGACTGGCGATGAGTCCGCAAAGCGCGATCCGCCTCGCACCTGAGGCGTTTGCTCCCGCACCGGATGTGGACGCGCTCAGACTCGAGTGCTGAGCGTTCTTGACGATTTCTGGCGGTCCCGCTGCTGCGGCCCTAGGCCGAGGGCGCCGCAGACGGCACGCCGGTCTCGGTCGCCGCAGCCAGAGTGTCGCTTGCTTTACTGTTGGCGCTTTGAAGAGTCGACATCGAGGGAGTTGTTGCCGATGGCCGCCATCAGATTTCTTGGGTGTGACCAGGATGCGTTCTGTGCGAGCGTGGCACGTCACGTCAGCGAGTTTGAGGAAGCTTCAGGGCACCGGGTCGACGTGCAACTAATCGCCAACGACGAGTACTTCGCGAACAAATTGGCACCCTATCTTGGCGGCGAGAGTCCGGCCGACGTCTACATGTCCGGACCTGTACTCATGTGGGAACAGCTCGGCGCAGGATATGTCGAGCCACTGGACCCGTTTCTCGAACGAGCCGGCTCCGAATACGACCCCGACGACTTCCTTGCCACACTCGTGCGGTGCAATCGCTGGAACGGGAGCTTTGGAGAGCCACTCGGTGAGGGGCCTCTTCTCGAGCTGCCAGTCAACTGTGAGTCGTACAACCTCGCGTACCTGCCGGCCGTTCTGGAGCGTGTAGGAGCCGAGGTGCCGAGCACGTGGGACGACTACTTCGCCGTCGCCCGACAGATCGCCGAACGAGCTGCGCCTTGTCGCGGGTTCGGCCAGCGTGGAGCGGACGTGTGGCACACCATCTACACGGGATTCGCAAGCCAGCTGTGGTCCTATGGAGGGGGCGATTTCGACGCGACCGGCGCGTGCGTGATCGCCTCTCCGGCCGGGATCCGCGCGACCGGAGACATCCTTGCGGCCCTGCGAGACGCAGGCCCGGCCGACTGGTCCAATCAGCGTTGGTACGAGCTCGCCATCGATTTCGCCCACGGACACTACGGCCTGATCGTCGATTCCGATCACTATGTGGCGTACTTCGAGGATCCGAAGGTCTCCTCAGTGTCCGGCAGAGTCGGCTATGACCTTCCCCCGATGGGGCCCGGCGGCAGACGCTGCTCGAATCTGTGGACGTGGTCGGTGGTCATGAACGCACACTCCCGGGACAAGAGCACGGCGTGGGAGTTCATAGAGTGGGCGACAGGAAAGTCGCTTCTTCTCAGGTCCGCCTTCGAGGGCAACATGAACCCCACACGCGCGAGCACTTGGGAGGATTCGAGCTTCCAGGAGCGGGCAGCGCACTGGGGGGACTTTGCCGGTGTCGCCAGGCGCCTCGTGGAGGACGTCAGTGACGTCCTCGTGACACCGGCTGTGAACTATATCGACGTTGCGCGACGCTGGACCCGCGCACTACGGGATGCCTTCGCCGGTACCGATTCGCTCGAGAACTGCCTTAGTATCGCGGCTTCGGATATGGAACGGCTCGTCGCTCGATAGTCGAGGGACACACAAACGACGGACCTGTGCCCGAACTGGTCGATGGCTGAGCTCTTCCCCGAATTCAACGACGTCGTCTGCGGCCTGCTGATCAGGTCGGGCCGCATCCTGTTCGTGCATCGAAACGAGTCACGCGTCTGGGCGCCGGACCGCTGGGATGCCCCCGGAGGCCACATCGAACAAGGCGAGTCGGACATCGATGCCCTCGCCCGCGAGCTTCTCGAAGAACTCGGAATCGTGGTTGGCGACGCTCGCCTCGTTGCGAGGTTGACCGGGGCCACCTTCGACGCCCGGGTATTCGTCGTCGACTCCTGGTCCGGAGAGCCCGAGAATCGGGCGCCGGAAGAGCACGACCGTCTCGCGTGGTTCGACGAGGGCCAGCTTCCCGGCCTCGTCCTGGCCGACCCGGACCTTCTCGACATCGTGGTCGAAGCACTCCATCAGCCCCGCGGCGCAGAGATGTGACAACCACCTTCCTCTTTGAGCCGCCTGGAGCGAACGATGGCTGACCGCCTGGGCACCAACGATGTCTGGCGGCGGATCATCACCTCAGCCCGAGACGGGAGTTTCGCGACAATCCGAGGATCGGCGCGCGTGCCAGCGTGTCCGATACGGTCGGCAAGGTGATACGACCTGCCACGCGAGCCGACGTCCCCGTCCTGTTGGAGCTGATCGGTGAGCTCGCGGAGTACGAACGGGCACTCGACGAGGTCGAGATCGACGACGCGATGCTGGAACGCGCTCTTTTCGGGTCGGAGCCGAGCGCCTATGCACGGGTCGCGACCGTCGACGACCTCGTCGTCGGAATGGCCCTCTACTACAGGAGCTTCTCAACCTGGACGGGACGACCCGGCATCTATCTAGAGGACCTCTACGTCCGGCCTGCGCACCGCGGGCTCGGAATGGGAACAGCTCTGCTCGCCTCCTTAGCTCGTCTCGCGCTCGACGAGGGCTGGCGCCGACTCGAGTGGTCGGTCCTCGACTGGAATGAGCCTGCCATCTCGTTCTACATGTCGATCGGTGCCGTCGCTACCGACGAGTGGACCCGGTACCGCCTTGACGGGTCCGCTCTTGAGGACTTCGTGCGCTGAGCCGAGCGCCCTGGCTCCGCTTCGATACCGCTACGAGTTGGTCGGAGGTCCCGCTGGCTAAGGTCTGCGACATGACGATCGAAACTCGGACCCTCGGGCGTACCGGAGCAGACGTGAGCATCCTCGGCTATGGCGCCATGGAGCTGAGGGGCCAGCCCTTCGGACCGGCGATCGCCGATGAGGATGCCGGACGGCTACTCAACGCGGTGCTTGACGAGGGCATCAACTTGATCGACACATCGATCGACTATGGGCACAGCGAGGAACTGATCGGGCGGCACCTGGTCAATCGACGAGATGAGTTCTTTCTCGCGTCGAAGTGCGGATGCCAGATCGGTGACCCGCCGGTTGGTGCAACGCCGCCGTTCCCGCACGACTACAGCGCGAGCAACATCCGGGATGGTCTCGAGCAGAGTCTCCGCAGGCTGAAGACCGATCGTCTCGATCTCTTGCAGGTCCATATGTCGCCGAGCCGCTCTCAGATGACCTCTGACGAGACCATCGAGACGATCACGGCTCTGCAAGACGAAGGAAAGGTCCGTTTCTTGGGCATGTCCGGAACGCTCCCGAATCTGTCAGATCACATATCCATGGGCGTGTTCGACGTCTTCCAGATCCCCTACTCGGCGGTACAGCGCGAGCTCGAGGACCTGATCACCCAAGCGGCGGCGACCGGAGCTGGCACGCTCATCCGTGGCGGCGTGGCCCGCGGTGCCCTAGCCGAGCACAAGGGCTGGCACAAAGGGCCGCTCGGGCTGGCTGACGGAGAAGGCCAACGCCGCTGGGAGCTCTCCGGAGTGGACGACCTACTGGGCGACATGAGCCGCTTCGAGTTCGTCCTGCGCTTCACACTCAGCCACCCGGCTCTCTCGAGCACGATCGTCGGCACCTCGGAGATCGACCACCTCCACTCCAACGCGTCGATCGCAGCAAAGGGTCCGCTGCCCGCCGAGCTCTACGCGGAGGCCAAGCGTCGCCTGAACATACCTAGTCCCTAGCTTCCGAGGCCGGCGGTCACCGAGTTCGGCCGTCCGCGCAAAAGGCTGCTCACCGCCGCGTTGACGTCAACCGAGAGAAGAGCGGAAGGCGTTCAGGGTTCGCGAGGCCGAAGTGGTACAGGTGGAGCTCATCGGCCCCAGCCTTCAGCAGTCGCGAAGCATGCTCGTCGAAGTCGTCCGGCGCTATCGGGGCCAGAAGGTTGACGTAGGCGGCCACGCTGACCTCCGGCGGCACCAAGTGCCGGGCCGCTGCGACATCTCCTGCGATGTTCGTAGACGTTGCCTGAATGGGAACGAGCACAGCGTTTGGCCGCTGTGCCGATGACGGCGTGAGCCCTGGCGAGGCTCCGGTTGCCCACGGGCTCGCCTGGGCATGCAAGGTGATCCGCAGGGAATCGTCGGCGCTCAACAGCGAGCCGAGCACCTCTTCGAGGAGGGCGTCGCAATGATGCTGGCGACAAGTGAGAAGCGACGCGGCCGTCGCTGCTCCGAGGACTTCCTCAGGCGCGCCAACGGCGCCGTCGTGTTGGCGCTCGGCAGTTTCGAATGCCTCCTTCAATGCCTGCACCGTGGCTCGGGCGTCCATTCCCTCCGCTTCCCAACTCCGCTGGCAAGCTCCACAACAGCAGATTGAGAGGATCTCTTCGCCGAGAGGTGAATAGGCCCAGGCCGTCTTTTCGTGGTGACTGCCGTGTTCCACACCCAGCTGCCCGCAGGCCTCGAGCGACACCCCCTCCAGGGCAAGGTCGCGCACCGCTTCGGTCGCGAGCAGGGCGGCGTACTCGCGTACCTCCGCATTGGCAGGACAAAGCGCCCAGTCGTAGCTGTCTCCGAAGCAGTTGCTCACGGCAAGATCCCGGTGCTCGCGCCCGAGCGTTGTGTTATGGGTCAGTACCACCCATGCGCTGACCCGCAGCCCGCCGGCATCAAGAGCCTCGACCGCATGCTTGAACGAGTCCTCACGGCCCGTCCACGGCGCGCTGAACGGTCTGAGGCTACGCCGGGCCCATACGGCAGATCGGACGGGACGGTACAGCGCGGCCCTTTCCGCGACGACGAAGCGATGCAGGGGATGTTGGGGCGTCGACGCTCGCACACTGTGGTAGGCGGCCGCCACGCTCACGTGCTCGAATCCAGCGGAGACGAGACGCGCGACCATGAGAGGATCACCGACGAGGTCCCATGGGTACAAATAGGCGACGGCTTGCGGTCCAACGACAGTCGCGCCTTCGCCCGAGCCCTCCAAGCCGCCTCCACTCCCCATGCGTACCCCTCCCTTGAGGCTGAAAGTACAGAGTATATTATGTGCTGTGTATGACGCGATGCTGCAGGACCGGCTCGACACAAGCGTGGTGCCCCGCCTCGGGTCTCGTGGCGATCTGATCGCCAACGAAATAAAGAGAGCGATCCTCTCAGGTCGGTACGAGGCCGGGAGTCCACTCACTGAAAAGGCGATCGCGGATGAGCTGGGCACCTCGAAGACCCCGGTCCGCGATGCTCTCAAGGCTCTGAGCGGGACGGGGCTCGTGACCTCGAGCAGCCACCGCGGTACCTCGGTCAGGACCGTCGACTCTCCGATGGCGCTGGCCGTCTGTGATCTCCGACTGCTTCTGGAGCCCGAAGCAGTGCGGCGGACGGTACTGCACGGCCTCGATGCCGCATCTTTCAAGGCGGGGGTCGATCGAATGGTCGCCGCCGAGGACGGCGAGGATCTGTACGAGCGAAGTCTGGCGAACAGGGCGTTTCACCGCCATCTCTACGCCGGCTGCGGTAACCCCGCCCTCGTCAAGGTGCTCGACGACCTGACCGACGTCAATGCCTTGATCAGCGTCACGGTGTGGGAGCACGTCGGAAGTTGGGCCGGTGAGGCAGTTGAGCATCGCAAGATGGCAAAGGACGCACTGGCCGGACGCGCCGATTCGGCCGCCGACCGTCTTCGCCAGCACGTTGAGGTTTTCCAGCAACGCGTCGTCGACGCCCTGGGCACGCGCTGAAGTGACTGCGTCGCACGCGGTCGACGGCGCCGAAGCAGAGAAATGGGAGCGAAAATGAATTTCGAACAACTTCAAGAGTCCCTGAGCGGCGTAGTGGCGGTGCCGACGACCCCCTTCGGTGCAGACGGGGGCATCGACGAAGCGGCCTATCAAAGGGTCGTCCGCCGGCTTGTCGAAGGTGGCATCCGTACTGTCACGCCGAATGGCAACACCGGGGAGTTCTACGCTTTGGCCCCCGCCGAGGCGAATGTCGTCACCCGTCTTGGCCTGGAAGCAGCTGACCGGGACACCGCGGTCATGGTCGGAGTCGGGCACGATGTCGCCTCCGCTCGAGACGCCGCCAGGTACGCACAGGCGGCGGGCGCGTCGATGATCATGGTCCACCAGCCCGTCCACCCCTATGTTTCGGTCGATGGCTGGATCGAGTACCACCGTGCGATTGCGAACCATGTACCCGAACTGGGCGTGGTCCTGTACGTGCGCAACGAGACGATCCCGGGTTCCGCCTTCGCTCGGCTGGGCGAGTCCTGCCCGAACGTGATCGGAGTGAAGTACGCCGTGCCGAACCCCGCCCGTTTCGCGGCCGTCGCTGCAGATGCCGGTTCTGGACGGTTCACCTGGGTGGCCGGCCTCGCGGAGCTCCACGCTCCGGGGTATTTCGCCGTCGGGGCCACGGGGTTCACCTCGGGTCTGGCGAACGTGGATCCATGGACGTCGCTTCGCCTCTGGCGTGCCCTGGCCGATGGCGACCAGGAAGTCGCGAGCGAGATCTGGCACCGGGTGCGTCCCTTCGAGGAACTGCGCGCCGCCAACTCAAGCGCTAACAATGTCTCGGTGGTGAAAGAGGCGCTCTGCCAGCTCGGGGTTTGTGCCCGGGACATAAGACCTCCGAGCTCGTTGCTCCCCATCGAATTGAGAGCGACAGTCACCGAGATCCTCGAGCGCTGGGAGTTGCCCGCATGACTGGCGAACCCGGAGCGCTTCGCAGCAGCTGCTGGTTCGAGGGCGAGGGCCTGCGGGCTTTCAGCCACCGTTCACGTGCCCGCCAACTCGGCATTGGTGCCGAGGAGCTGGCCAACAAGCCCATCATCGGGATTCTCAATACCTGGAGCGACATCAACCCCTGCCACATGCACCTGCGCGAGCGCGCCCAGGCAGTAAAGCGCGGCGTCTGGGAGGCCGGTGGGTATCCGGTCGAGATGCCGGTGGCCACCCTCTCTGAGACATTCCAGAAGCCGACGCCCATGCTGTACCGAAACCTGCTCGCGATGGACACCGAGGAGATACTCCGCTCGTACCCATTCGACGGTGCCGTGCTCATGGGCGGCTGCGACAAGTCCACACCTGCGCTCTTGATGGGCGCCGCAAGCGCGGACAGGCCCATCGTCTACGTGCCGGCCGGCCCGATGCTCACAGGTCACTGGCACGGCGAGACACTGGGCAGCGGAACGGACATGTGGCGCTTCTGGGACGAAAAGCGCGCCGGGATCATCAGCGAGGCCGAGTGGGACACGCTCGAAGCCGCGATGGCACGCTCGCCGGGTCAGTGCATGACGATGGGTACCGCCTCGACGATGACCGCTGTCGCCGAGGCCCTCGGACTCACGCTCCCTGGCGCATCCTCGATCCCGGCAGTGGACTCGGCTCACCACCGGATGGCGGCCGCGAGCGGCTCGCGTGTCGTGGAGATGGTTCGCGAGGACCTGAAGATGTCCAAGATCTCCGACAGACGCGCCTTCCTCGATGCGGTAACGGTGGTCCTTGCTCTCGGTGGTTCCACCAACGCGGTCATCCACCTCGTCGCGATGGCGGGGCGTTGCGGTGTGGAGCTCAGCTTGGACGACTTCGACCGCCTGTCGAGGTCCACTCCTGTGCTCGCCAACATCCGTCCAAGCGGCGAGTACCTGATGGAGGACTTCTATTACGCCGGCGGCCTTCCCGCACTCATGGCTCAGATCAAAGAGCTCCTTCACCTCGAACGGACGACGGTCAACGGACGGACCCTGGGAGAGAACATCGCCGACGCCGCCGTCCACGACGAGCGGGTCATCCGGCCGGCCGAGAACCCGCTTTCGGAACATGGCGGGCTGGCCATCCTGCGGGGAAACCTGGCGCCGGACGGTGCTGTGATCAAGCATCTCGCGGCCTCGCCGCGACTCTTGAAGCACACGGGGCCTGCGGTTGTCTTCGATGACTACAGAGATATGCAAGGTCGCGTCAACGAACCAGATCTCGATGTCAGCGCAGACTCTGTGCTGGTGCTGCGCCACTCGGGCCCCCAGGGCGGCCCCGGCATGCCTGAATACGGGATGCTCCCGATTCCGGACAAGCTCCTGCGCGAAGGCGTCCGGGACATGGTCCGCATCTCCGACGCCAGGATGAGCGGGACGAGCTACGGCACCTGCGTCCTGCACGTCGCGCCCGAGTCCTTCGTCGGAGGGCCTCTGGCGCTGGTGCAAGACGGCGACCTGATCACCCTCGACGTTGCCGAGCGGCGGTTGCATCTCGAGCTGAGCCGAGACGAGATCCGCCGGCGCAGGCAGGCTTGGACACCACCGGAGAAGATCTTCGAACGTGGCTACGGCGCCATGTACAGCGAGCACATCGGTCAAGCCGACAAAGGATGCGATTTCGACTTCCTCGCCCGCAGCGGCGCCACAGCAGAGCCGGACGCCGGGTGACGCCCTCGCGGACCCTCGTCATCACCGGCGCCGCCGGACGACTCGGGACCTATCTGCGTTCGTCACTCGACGACGTCGCCTCAAAGGCACGCCTTGTCGACGTCGTCGCGCCGCCCGCGGCCCTACCCGGTGAACCGGTCGAGATCCACCTGGGGTCGGTGACCGATCCCGACCTGCTCGACGTGGTGTGCCGTGGCGCGAACGCGATTGTCCACCTCGGAGGCTTCGCGGGCGACGCGCCGTGGCCGGACCTCTCCGAGGTCAATGTCGAAGGGACTCGCCAGGTCCTAGAGGCGGCTCGACGGCACGGGGTTTCGCGCGTCGTGGTGGCGAGCAGCAATCACGCGGTCGGCTTTCATGTCCGAGGACCCCGGCCGCTGCCGGACGATGTGGCACCGCTGCCCGACAGCCTCTACGGCGTCAGCAAGGCGGCAGTCGAGGCGATGTGCCGCTTCTACAGCGTCAAGTTCTCGATGGACATCGTCTGTCTGCGCATCGGGTCCTGCTTCGATACGCCCGAGAACCACCGCATGCTCTCCACATGGCTCTCGCCAGCCGATTTCGTGCGGCTTGCAAGCGCGTCGCTGGCAAGTGAGCACGGAGGCTTCCGGTTCGTGTGGGGCGTCTCGGCAAACACGCGCCGCTGGTGGTCCACTGTGGGCGGCGACGCCATAGGCTTCCATCCGGAGGACGACGCAGAGCGCTTCGCCGAGCTGTATCCCGGAAGCCCCCCTGAGCCGGAATACGTCGGGGGAGTCACTATCTAGCCACAGGGTGCCAGCGCTTTCCCGGCATCGAATGGCCGCACATCCAACAAAGCCCTCCCAAGGAGTCGTCGTGACTGACATCGACACCAACTTTCCCGAGACATCGTTTCTCGAAGTGTCCGATGTAGTCGAGCGAGCCGTTGACGCCTCTCCACGGTGGCGGGCGCTCGACCCGTCGAACAGAGCCGAAGTGCTGCGTGCAGTCGCCGACCGTCTGGACTTAGCGGGTGCTGAGCTCGTCCCCCTGGCGATCAGCGAGTCCCACTTGACCGAGACGCGCTTGCGCGGAGAACTGTTCCGCACGACCTTCCAGCTGCGATTCCTCGCCGGGGTTATCGACGAGGGCGACTACCTCCAGGCGTGCATCGACACAGCAGACGAGAGCTGGCCGCTGGGACCGAGACCGGACCTGCGCCGTCTTCTCCGGCCGCTCGGCCCAGTGGCGGTCTTTGCTGCCAGCAACTTCCCGTTCGCCTTCAGTGTCGCCGGCGGCGACTCAGCTTCTGCTCTGGCTGCCGGATGCCCGGTGGTCCTCAAGGCACACCCCGGTCACAGGCAGCTCTCGGCCCGCTGCGGCGCGATCGTCTGTGCGGCACTGCGCGACGCCGGAGCGCCTGATGGCACCTTCGCCGTTGTCGAAGGCGACAAGGCCGGCCGCGAGCTTGTCACCCACCCTGACATCAGCGCGGTCGCCTTCACCGGATCGGCGAAGGTGGGCCGAATGCTGTTCGACATCGCCGCCGGACGCCTTAGGCCGATCCCCTTCTACGGAGAGCTCGGGAGCGTGAACCCCGTGTTCGTGACGATGCGGGCCGCGGCCGCCCGACTGGACGAGGTGCTTTCCGGCTTCGTCGCCTCGTTCAGCTTGGGGGTCGGGCAGTTCTGCACACAGCCCGGCATCCTGCTGCTACCGGTAGGGGTCCTCGACTATGACCGCATCCGCACGATGGTCGTCGCACAGCCGTCCGCCCGGCTTCTCAACGACCGGGTGGATGCGGCCTTCCAGGAAGGGCTCGAGGCACTGTTGCACCGGCCGAGCGTCGAGGTTCTGGCGGAAGGGAGCAGGCAACCGGACGGCGCGCGAACACCCACACTGCTTCGCTCGAGCGTCGGGGGACTCCTATCGGACGCCGAGCACCTCTTGGCGGAGTGTTTCGGCCCCGTCTCGCTCGTGGTCGAGTATGAGGAGGAGAGCCACCTGATCGAGGTCGCGAAGATGCTGGAAGGTCAGCTCACAGCCACCGTTCACGGCGAGCTAGACGACGAGGTCGTTCCCGAGCTGCTCGACCTGCTCGCGGACAAGGCGGGGCGGATCATCTGGAACGGGTGGCCGACCAGTCTGGCTGTGACCTGGGCCATGCAGCACGGCGGCCCGTATCCGGCCACGACCTCGCCGTTGCACACCTCGGTGGGGGCCGCTGCCATCGGTCGGTTCCTCCGGCCCGTCACCTACCAGGGCATGCCGGACCACCTGCTGCCAGCCGCCGTGCGGGAGCAGAACCCCCTTCATCTCCCGCGCCGCGTGGACGGCGAGTACCGAATTGCGTCGGGTCAGGACTGACGGGCTCGATTCAGCCCACACGAGCAGCCACGGTGATGGGCCTATCCCTGGCTGCGAGATAACCGGCGAATGCCTGCAAGCCGACTAGAGCGAGGAGCACCGCCAGAGGCAGGCTCCAGTTGTGCGCAACGTCGTATAGCGCGCCGACCAGGGTGGGACCGATCGCCGCGATGAGGTAGCCGACACCTTGAGCCATGCCCGAGAGTGCCATGGCCTGGTGCTGGTTGCGAGACCTCAGCACCATCACCATCAGCGCCAGGCTTATCGTCGCTCCCTGACCGCCGCCGAGCAGCACGGCCCAGAGCACTTCGATGTGTCGCGGGTCGAGAAGAAGACCCGCAAGCCCACTCGCGGCGAGCGCTGCGGCCCCAAGCACTGCGGGACGGACATCGCCCAGCCGGTGGGCGATCCCGGGTGTGACCAGCGCGGAGGCGATGGCGACGGTATTGGTTACCGCCAGCAGCAGGCCCGCGCTCACGACCGAGACGCCCCGGTCGTGGAACACGGTCGGAAGCCAGGCGAGCGTCGAGTAGAACTCGAGCGACTGCACGCCCATGAACAGCGTCACCGCCCACGCGACAGGGCTCCTCCACAGCGCGCTTGTCGATTCGCCGACAGTCGCCATCTCTGTTGCGGGCCGGGCGTGTGACCTCAGTGGCACTATCACCGCGAGCGCCACCACGACCGGCAACGCCCAGGCCCCGATCGCAAGGCGCCAGTCACCGCCGAGCGCCCGGGCTAAAGGTGCGGTGGTCCCTGCCGCGAGAGCAGCTCCGGCGCTGAGCATCGCTGTGTAGAGGCCGGTCATGAGGCCTACGTGTCCGGGGAAGTCGCGCTTGACGATGCCCGGCATGAGGACGTTCGCGATCGCGACCCCCATGCCTATGAGCAGCGTGCCGATGAACAGACCGGCATAGTTCGTCGAGCGCACGACGATGCCGGTGAGCATCACTGTGAGACATCCGAGCAGGACCCTGCCGGTACCTCTCCGACGTACAAGACGAGGCGCGACCGGAGCCAGGAGGCCGAAGCAGATCAGTGGGAGAGTCGTCAACAACCCGGCCCCCGCGGCAGACAGCCCTGTGGAGCGCCGGATCGCCCCGAGAACCGGTGACAGCGCGCTCATCGAGGGCCGGAGGTTCAACGAAACGAGCAGCAGGCCGGCAGCCAGCAAGAAACGGCGGCTCGGCGTGTCGGTCGCGGAGTGCTCAGACAAGCGAGCGCCTCTCGAGCGAGGGTGCCGCTGTCCCAGATCTTGGGCGGATCGCCATAGCCGGCTCACGCTAGCCAATGAGGTCGAATCACGGTGGACCGAGACGTCGCGATCTGTTACATGGCAGCTCGCATAGCACGTGGCATCCAGCGGGAGGCGACATGAAAGAGCGCCGGAACGGTTCCAGATCGGTAGGCGAGATCGGCTTGGGGGCCGGTCCACTTTCCGACGAGGGCCGCCCGGACGAAGACCGGGCGATTGCCACAATCCACGCGGCATCCAAGGCCGGTGTCAGCTTGATCGGCGCTGCCGACTCCTATGCCATCTCTGACGAGGACTTCGGCCACAGCGAACTGATCGTCCGGCGCGCGCCCGAGAGCCACGGCTCCGGGGCTAGAGAAGTCCTGGTCGCAACCAAGGCGGGCACACGCGCCAAGGCACGGCCTGGGAAATCAACGGCGACCCGGAGCACCTGAAACGAGCATGCCGTGACTCGCTGCCTCGACTCGGCGCGAGCCGCAATAAGCTGGTCAGCTCCCTATCGGGACCCGGTGCCATGTCGTGCCTGCGTCGTTCGACTCGTACAGGCGCGTTGAGGTCGTGGCCGATCCGTCCCGCGCGATCAGCGCGTAGGCTCGAGTCGCGTCGCTGAACCCGGCCCAAAGAACCGTCGAGGTGCGAGATACCGACAGCGCAGCAGAGTAGGTCTTGCCCCCGTCCCTCGTTCGGTCCAATGTGGCCGGTGGCACTTTGGAGGTCTCCTCACCGGGCCAGGCGAGAGCGACCGATGAAGACGCAACGGCGAGCCCCACGCTGTTGGGGAACTCCCCACTGGGCGTGGCGACCTGCCAGGTCCTTCCACCATTGGTCGACAGCGTCACTCCTGCCATGGTTCCCGTCGGGCATGCGGCCCAGAGCGTCGGGCTCCCGTCAGCGGCGGCCATCACTCTTCCCCCGAGAGTCGGCGTACAGGGATCGACCCTCTTGTGGAAGGTTGAGGCCCTGTCGGCGGAGTACAAGAGGACGAGAGGCGGGTCGTTCCCGCTCAGGAGGTACAAGTTGGGACCGCTCACAGCGAACTGGGCCCCGTAGCCGAGCCTCACGGGCGTGGTCACGTGCTGCCATTCTCTCAGCCCGACAGGTGAACGGAGGAGATCCATCGACGTACAGCTGGCGAAGCCCGCGGGGCATGTGAGCGCATATACCTCGCCTTGAGCCGCCTCGAGCTCGGCTACCGGTCCCGGGGTGGTGACCTTCGCCCAGCTTCCTCCCCCGTTTGTCGTCACCCACAGCTCCGGGTCGAAGGCGTACCCGTCGAGGGCATTGGCGAAGCGCAACTGCGTCACATGACTCGCGTTGACCGGCGGGCTCGGGATTCCGGCGAACTTGGAACCGCCGTCGGTCGTGCGAACGATTGCGTCACAGGTACCAGAACCGGTCAGACACCTCGCGGTCCCGAGCATCCACCACTCCTCGAGGCTGACCGCGGTGAACGAGGCAGGCTGGAAGTCTGCCGGCATCACGCCACCGGGCGGGCCGATTCCAGTCACTGGAGCGGTTGTGGAAGTTGGGCTCGAGGCCGACGAGATCGGACTCGAGGTGCTCGAGTGGTGTTGACCGTTGCCGCTGTGCGCGGGACTGGAGCCGAACAGGTGCAGCTGCGGCAGCGGCACGAGAAAAACGACGACGGCGACGAGGACGACCGTCCCCGAGAGGGCGGTCTTTCGGCGTCGGGCGAAGGTGCGTCGTCTGGTGCCCCGTTCGATCGCCTTGTTGGCATCGAGCATTTCGGCGAGCCCAGCGGCATTCTGTGCCGCATCCTTGAACAGTTGATCGAGGTGGTCCGAGTCCTCGTCCATCCTTGTCACCTCCGGGTCGTCAGACGTGTGTCGGATTCGATCTGGGATGCGAGCGCGGTCCTGGCGCGGTAGATCCACGAGCGCACAGTGCCGGCGGGCGACTTCATCTCGTGGGCGACGTCATCGACGGAGAGATCGAACACGACGTGCAGAACGAAAGCCCGTCGCTGATTGGCGGGCAGCCTCGCGACGAGACGGGCAAGATCGAGATCGTAGGTATCCACCGGCTCGTACGCCTCGACCCTGGACGGCGCGCGCGAACTCTCGAGGTTGAGGCGCCGCCAGCGGCTGACCGCCAGGTTGTGGAGCACGTGCCGGATCCAGGCGTCACGGTTCGGATGCCCGTAGACAACATTCCAGTGCTGCCAGGCGCGGGCGTAGGTCTCCTGGGTCAGGTCGAGAGCTTCGTCCACATTTCCGACGTAGAGGAATGCCGCTCCGGTGAGGGCGTTCCTAGTCGCTAGGTACCAGCGCTCGAACTCCTCTTGGTCAGCACCCTCGAGCGCCATGAAACCTCCCTGTCAATTACAACGCTCCAGGCGCCCGCCGCGCTGCACACCCGACCGCCTTGCCTAGGCCCTCGGCCGGCCGGAAGGAACCGGGGCCAGGGCAGGCCTTCATTACCGACCCTCAAGGGCTCGATTGGCGGATTCACCGCCGGACCGGATGTCACTCGGCGCGGCCACGCGCACCGGTACCACCGATCGGGGGCTCGCCCGTCGCCCGCGCGCCACCAGTTGCTGTCGAGGCGCTCGTCGGCGCTCAGTCTCAGAACACCTTCGAGAGAAAGGCCTTGGTTCGTTCGTGCTGCGGGTTGGCTATGACCTCTCGCGGGGCGCCAACTTCGACGACCACGCCCTCGTCTATGAACACCAGTGTGTCGCCGACCTCACGCGCGAAGCCGATCTCGTGAGTGACCACGACCATCGTCATCCCCTCCTCGGCCAATCCACGCATCACGTCGAGGACTTCGCCGACGAGCTCAGGATCGAGGGCGCTGGTGGGCTCGTCGAAGAGCATGAGCTTCGGCTCCATCGCGAGCGCCCGGGCGATGGCGACCCTCTGCTGCTGACCGCCGGAGAGCTGGTTGGGATAAGAGTCGACCTTGCTGGACAGTCCGACCCGGTCGAGCAGGCTTCGGGCACGCGTAGTGGCCACCGCTCGGGAGTCCTTCTTCACGAGCACCGGTGCCACGACGACGTTCTCCAGCGCCGTCATGTGCGGGAACAGGTTGAAACGCTGGAAGACCATCCCGATCTCGGTACGCCGGCGGCAGACTTCGCGTTCGCGAAGCTCGTGGAGACGACCGCCGCGTTCTTGGTACCCGACGAGCGACCCGTCGACGTACAGCCGACCTGAATTGATCTTCTCGAGGTGGTTGATGCAGCGAAGGAAGGTCGACTTGCCCGACCCGGACGGCCCGAGGAGGCACATCACCTCGCGCGGCGCGACCTCGAGGGTGATCCCCTTGAGCACTTCGAGCAGGCCGTAGCGCTTGTGGACGGCCTCGGCACGGATCATCGGAGCAGGCACCTAAGACCCGCCCGCTGAAGTCGCTGAGAAAGGCACGCGACGAAGTGTCGTCAGGTTGCGCCTGAGCTTTTGGATCGGCGTGAGTGGGAGCGCGTACGAGGTGCCGCGGGCGTAATAGCGCTCCACGTAGTACTGACCAATAGTCAACACCGTGGTCATGAGCAGGTACCAGAAGCTCGCCATGATGTACAGCGGGATCGTCTCGTATGTCCTGGCCGCGATGTTCTCTGTCTGGTAGAGGAGCTCGGGATAGGTGACGACGACCGCGAGCGACGTGGTCTTGAGCATGGAGATCGTCTCGTTGCCCGTCGGCGGCACGATGACGCGCATCGCCTGAGGCAGAACGATCCGTCGCATCAGCGGAGCACGCCGCATGCCGAGCGACTGCGCCGCCTCGAACTGGCCGTGGTCGACCGAGAGGATCCCGGCTCGCACGATCTCGGCATAGTAAGCGCCCTCGTTGAGCCCTAACCCGAGGAGGGCAGCCACAAAGGGGGTGACAATGCTGTTCGCGCTCATGTGCACGAACTCTGGCCCGAAGGGTATGCCCAGGCTGATCGTCGGCTGGAGAGCCGAGATCACGTACCAGAAGAGCAGTTGCACGTACACCGGCGTGCCCCGGAAGAACCAGATGTAGAGCCATGCGGCACCCGAGAGAATCGGGTTCGGCGAGAGCCGCATCACAGCGAAGAGCACACCGAGAATCACGCCGATCGCCATTGCGACGAATGTGAGCTCAAGTGTCTTCTCCACGCCTTGCACGACCGGCGTGGAGAAGAAGTAGGTTCCGACGATTCCCCAGCCGAAGCGGGGATTGGTGGTGATGTCGTGGACCAGCATCGCCCCGAGTACGAGCAGGACCGCCGTTCCGACCCACCGCCCTGGATGGCGCAGGGGCACCGCCCGGATCTCCTCCGGGGGGTGCCCCATCTCGCCGTCAGCTATCACCGGCTCACCTCCGGTCGGGAGCCTTCACTTCGATCAAAGAAGTATCACCGGCTTGGTGATCGCGCCCGCCTGTACTCCCCACTTGTCGAGGATCTTCGCGTAGATGCCGTCTTTGATGAGCACCTTGACCGCTGCAAGAGTTGCGGCATCGAGTTTCGAGGACTTCGCGAAAGCAAAGCCGTACGGTGCCACCCCGAACGCCGGTCCATCGAGTTTGAACTGGCCTTTCGCCAACTGGACGATGTAGCCCGCGACCTGGGAGTCGGCAAAGCCGACCTGGGCACGCCCGCTCGCAATGGCAAGGTTGGCCTCGTTCTGGGAAGCGAACGCAAGCACGGTGTCGGGCTTCTGCTTGGCCTTCTTGCACAGGTTGACTGCGCTGTTGGCGTCGGTCTGCTCGGTCGTCCCGGTTTCGACCGCGACCGTGCGGCCGCACAGGCTCTTGAGCCCGTCGTTCAGCTTCAGCGTGCTCGACTTGGCCACGTAGTAGCCCTCGCCTGCCTGGAAGTAGGTGACGAAATTGACCTGCTTCTCACGTTGTGTCGTCACCGTGAACGACGAGTTGCCAACGTCGAACTTGTTCGCCTGCAGGCCGGCGATGATCGTGTCGAAGGTCGCTGCGACATCGACCCACTTGACTCCCATGACAGCTCCGAGGGCTGCGCTGAAGTCCGCGTCCATGCCGATGATGGTCGAGCCGTTGGCCGCGACGAACTCGTCTGGGGGATAGGTGGCGTCCATCGCGGACGAGACCGAGCCCTTGGCCCTGATGCTCGCCGGCACGAGGGCAGCTACAGCCGGGTCCTTCGGCGGAGTCGGGATCGTGACCGCCGCATTATGGGCCGCCTTCGGCGTGGCGAACGCCGTCCCGATGCCCGGGACCAGCAGCGCGGCACCCGATAGCGCGACTGCGATGATGGCGGCCTGGGACCTTATGTGCCTGTGTGGTGATTTGTCACTGATCTTCATGTGCATTTCTCCCCGCCTCGGTTGCGTCGCCCCCCAGGCTCACCGAAAGCCCGGCGCAAGGTTGCACGAGGTTATAACACCACGCTCGGACACCGCCATACGGAAAGGGCCGTAGGCCACAGCACGCCACTGGCTCCACGCTGGCACAACGGCCGGCAAACACTGCTGCGGCGTGGGCCGGCGAGTTCGACACCGGCCTCGATGCAGCGACGCGGGCAATCGACGGGGCGCTCGCCGGCGGGCTTCCCCTCGCCCACGAGGTCGCCTCAGCTTTCCCGATGTCATCGACGCGGCGATCGCTGTCGGCGACCTCGATGCTGCCGACCGACTGGCCGACATCTTCGCCGACCACCCGAAAGGCGCGATTCCCCAGTTCCTGAGGGCTCAGGTGGCCCATGCGAGGGCACTTGTCGCCAGTGCTCGAGGCAACTATGCCGGGATGGCGACCGGTCTCGTAGCAGCCGAGACCGCTCTTGGTGCTCTGGGCTACCGCGTCTGGGTCGCACGTGCACAGCTCGACCGCGCGAAATGGCTCGCCCGCCAAGGCAGGCTCGGCGAGTCAGCACAGATCGCCGAGAGAGCGGCTGCCGGTTTCGCGTACGTGGGCGCAGCGCCCATGCTTGGCCGGGCACGGCAACTGTCCGAGACCGCATTTCGGTGATTCGGTCAGCCAGCGGCAGCAGCGGACAAGCAGCTGAGTCGCAGAGGACCGCCCGGGTCCTTGCCGCCGCTGTACCCAACAGCTGAGCGTCAGGACCGATCTCGACGTGATCTGACCAACTTTTCGAGTCAACCAAGTCGGCGTGCGAGCCGATACCAATAACGTGGACCTGCAACAGCGGACCGCACAGGGTGACGCCCTCGCGGAAGCGTCTTCAGTCGAGGGCCCGTCGGGAACCGCACGGGTCAGCTCCCGCGGCGCTGGAGCCCCCGAACACCGGGGGCCGAGTGAGGCTCTGCGGGAAAGTGAAGCCCGCCTGCAAGCGCTCCTCTCCTCGCTCGACGACCTCGTCTTCGAGCTCGACGAGAACGGCACCTATCTCAAGATCTGGACGGCCAATGACGCGCTGCTCGTCGTGCCCCGCGACGAGTTGCTCGGCAAGACACACCGGGAGGCTCTCGGCGAGGAGATCGGAAACAGCCTTGCCAAAGTGATAGGCCGGGTCCTGGAGACCGATCGCCCGCAACTATGGCAGTACTGCCTGGACGTGCCTGCGGGCTCCCGGTGGTTCCAGGGCAGGGTCGCACCGATCGCCGGATCCAGGGGCGCCTCGAGAAGATTCTGCCTGCTGGTAAGGGACATCACCGAGCAGAAGGCTGCCGAGAAGGCCCGCGACCAAGCCGAGGAGCAACTCCGCCATCAAGCCCTGTACGACGGGCTCACCGGTCTGCCGAACCGCATGCTCTTTCACGATCGGGTCAAGCACGCCCTCAACGTGGCCGCTCGGGACAACGAAGAGCTGACAATCCTCATGCTCGACCTCGACCGGTTCAAGGACATCAACGACACTCTCGGCCACGCAGCCGGAGACGACGTGCTGCGGGAGGTGGCCTGGCGGTTGTCGAAGGTGACGAGAAAGGGCGATTCGATCGCGAGGCTGGGAGGCGACGAGTTCTCCATCTTGCTGCCGCGAGCATCGGAGAAGGACGCCGCCATGGTCGTCTCGCGGGTGTCGAGCTGTCTCGAGGAACCGATCATCGTCCAGGACCTGCCCCTCAGGGTCGACGCCAGCATCGGCCTTGCGGCTTTTCCGAGAGACGGCGCTGACGCGGAACTCCTGCTGCAGCACGCCGACGTCGCCATGTACGCCGCGAAGGCTGCCAACGGCGGGTTCGCCATCTACGAGCGCCTTGCCGATTCGCACACTCCGGACCGGCTCGCGCTCATCGGAGAGCTGCGTGGCGCGCTCGAGCGAGAGGAACTCGTCCTCTACTACCAACCGCAACTGACCCTGTCGACGGGGAGCATCATGGCCGTTGAGGCCCTTGTTCGCTGGCGTCATCCTCAACGGGGACTCATCACGCCAGACGAGTTCATCCCCCTTGTTCAAGAGACGGGTCTGATCAAGCCGCTCACGCACTACGTGCTCGACCGGGCGCTGCGCCAGTGCCGATGCTGGATGGACAGCGGTCGTCCGATGAAGGTGGCAGTCAATCTGGCGATGCGCAATCTCATCGATGCCGACCTGCCCGGTGACATCGCCGACCTGCTGAAACTCAACGGCGTCTCCGAGGATCTCCTCGTGCTCGAGATCACCGAAAGCGCTGTCATCTCCGATCCGCTCCGGACCGAGGCCGTGCTCGCCCGTCTCGCCAGGATGGGTGTCAGGATCTCGGTCGACGACTTCGGAACCGGTTACTCGTCGCTGACCTACCTGACGCGTCTGCCGATAGACGAGATCAAGATCGACCGTTCCTTTGTGACCAACATGAACACTTCCGCCGACAAGGAGGTCGTCGTGCGGTCGACCATCGACCTGGCACGCAACCTTGGAAAGCAGGTGGTTGCCGAAGGCGTCGAGACAGCCGGAGTCCTGCAGCGTCTTGAGGAGCTCGGCTGCCACCTGGTCCAGGGCTACTTCGTGAGCAAGCCCTTGCCCGCCGCAGAACTCGATGCTTGGCTTGCCGAGTCGGCGGGCCTCTCTACGATCTGACCGGCACGACGCCGGCGCCGTCGCCTCGGCTCGGGAGAAGATCGGTCCCCGGAGACTCGAGCCTCACACGACTGTCATCTGTCCTCATCGGAATCGTCGTCGTTCGCCGACCGGCGGGACGCTGCGGGCTGCCACAATCGGTGGCATGCCCCGACGGCCATTGGACCGGAAGTCATCTCGGGAGAGCGCGCAGGGACGTTCGGGTGCCCGCAAGCACGGCCGCAGTGGCGGCGCGAACGGTCGGGACGCGACATGGACGACCCTCGGTGAGGACTCGTTCGTCGATGACCCGATGGGCAGTGGCGCCGCGCAGATCCACCGGATCCAGCCGTACCAGGCGGACAAGACCTACATATGCCCTGGCTGCAACCAGGAGATCCGACCTGGGACCGGCCACCTCGTCATAGTGCCGGTGTCAGACCCGTCCAGCCGGCGCCATTGGCACTCGCCTTGCTGGGAGCACCGAGCGCAGAGACACCCGACCGGGCGTTGACGGCCCGCCCGTTCCGGCGGTGTGGCCCTCCAACCCGCTCGACAGCTCGAACGCCCCCAGGCCACCGTGCTGGAGCTAGACGGTACCGACCGCCGTCCCACCTATTCGTCGCGGCGCAGGCGCCGACATGTGGCGCCAGCCTCAGACCTCGTCTTTGGGCAGGGCCTCCACGTTCACGTCTTTGTAGGTGACGACGTGCACCGATGACACGAACCGCGCTTGGCGGTACATGTCCCAGACCCACGCGTCGCCGAGCTCGACCTCGAAGTAGGTGGCTCCTTGCCCCGACTGGGGGGTGACCTTGACGTTGTTCGCCAGATAGAAGCGGCGTTCGGTCTCGACTACGTAGCGGAACATCGAGAACACGGCCCGGTACTCGCGGTAGAGCTCGAGCTCCACCTCGGCTTCGAACTGGTCGAGGTCCTCCTCGGCACTCATGGTCGTCTGCCTAGCACGTCCCCGGCGTGGCCAGCGTGCACGGCCGGGGTTTCTCGGATCTCAGGAGCCGGAACGACAAGCTTGCACAGCGTCTCAACGGACGTCGCGCTTCTCCTTGATCTTCGCCGCCTTTCCGGCGCGATCACGCAGGTAGTACAGCTTGGCGCGGCGGACATCGCCCTCGGTGATCCGCTCGATCTTGGCGATTATCGGTGAGTGGACAGGGAAGGTGCGCTCGACGCCGACGCCGAAACTCACTTTGCGTACCGTGAACGTCTCACGGATGCCGGAGCCTTGACGCCTGATGGCGGCGCCTTGAAAGACCTGGACACGCTCCCGGCTGCCCTCGACGACCCGGACGTGCACCTTCAAGGTGTCCCCTGGGCGGAAGTCGGGAATGTCGTCGCGAAGGCTCTCGCGGTCGATCAGGTCGGTGGGGTTCATGACAGGTCACGCTCCTCGAGGCGATCGGACGGGTCGCCGGCACTTTGCCGCTTTCCGGACTCGGAGTCCGACCATTCGGCTCGTCCCGTTCCGTAGGCCCCTACAGGATAGCCGTGCTCGACCAGGAGGCGCACCTCGTCATGTGAGAGCCCGCCCCGGGCGTCAACCAGGTCTGGCCGGCGCTCGATTGTTCGCCAGAGTGCGGCGGCTCGGCGCCAACGTGCGACGCGGCCGTGATCGCCCCCACGCAGGACCTCAGGCACCGGCCAGCCGCGGAATACGGCGGGGCGTGTGTACTGGGGGTACTCGAGCAGCCCGGTCGTGAAGCTCTCGTCGCCGGTGGAGGCTGCATTGCCCAGTACCCCCGGAACCAGGCGAGCCGTAGCTTCGACGACGACCAGTGCCGCCAGCTCGCCGCCGGCGAGCACGAAGTCGCCGACAGAAAGCTCACCGTCGGCAAGATGGTCTGCAATCCGCTGGTCCACGCCCTCGTAGCGCCCGCAGAGAAGCGAGAAGGCGGGCGGTCCGGACCCCGGTGCATCGCGCCCGATCCCTGCCAGCTCGGTGGCGACCGACTGGTCGAAACGTCGGCCCCCCGGTGCCAGTAAATAGAGCGGTCGCGGCGGGTTCGCTAGCTCGACGGATCCAAAGACCGGTTCCGGAGCCAGCACCATGCCGGCGCCCCCACCGAAGGGCGCATCGTCCACGGTGCGGTGCGGGTCGGTGGCAGCAGAGCGCAGGTCGTGGATTCGGATGTCGACAAGGCCCTCCCGTCTCGCGCGCCCGACGACGCTCGTCCCGCAGTACGCGTCAACCACCTCGGGAAAGATCGTGAACACGTCGATGCGCAGCGCAGCTCCAGAATGCGCAGCCGCCGGATCTCCTGTCGATTCGGGGCTCCCGAGCTCGCTCACTCGAACAATCCAGCCGGCACATCGACCACGATGCAGCCTGCCTCCCGCCTGACCACGAATCTCAACGGCACGAGATTCCCGTCCTCCATCACGAGCAGATCACTCGCCGGGTTGGCCTGGACCGCGACAACTCTCCCGTGCCGGGTCCCGTCGACTTCGACGACCTCGCGACCGACCAGATCGTGGACGAAAAGTGCTTCCGAGTCTTCGAGCGCAACAGCCACAAGCAGGGCGCCACGAAGCTCGTCGGCCGCCTCACGGGAGTGAACACCCTCGAATTCGACCAGGTACCGCCCTTGAAAGGGCCGGGAACTGCGCACCTCGAGCTTGCGGACGCCCGGGCGCGACTGCGGGCGTGTTACATCGGGCTCGTCGGGAGTCGGTTCGGCAATAACCGGGTAGCAGGTGAGCTCGGCTCCTGGAGCGAGCCGCTCGGTGCGGTTGGTGACGAGAGCGACCACCACTTGTCCAGCCAGCCCATGGGGCCGCGCGACACGGCCCACCTCGAGGAGTGGCCGCTCGTTCCCGTCGCCACCCGACTCCGACACCATCTTGTGCTCAGTCGACGATGTCGACCGACGCCTCCTGGTGGTCGCGAGCCGCTGCTGCCCGCACCAGAGTGCGCAGCGCCTGAGCTGTGCGTCCGCGTCGGCCGATGATCCGTCCCATGTCACCTTGGGCCACACGAAGGGAAAGGCGGATGCCACCGCGGGTCTCACCCACGTCGACCGCCACGCCCTCGGGATCGTCCACGATGGACCGCGCGACGTGCTCGAGCACCGAGCGCGCGGTGCCACCTTCGACGCGGTTGCCCGCGTCGTCGGAGTCGGCGCCTTGTTCGCTCGCCGCCGCCTTCACGGGAACTTCGTCGAAGTCCTCGAACTCCTCGCCTTCCTCGAGCTCGTCCTCGCCTTCGTCATCATCATCGTCCTCAAGCTCGTCCTCGACGTCCTCGTCGCGGTAGGCCTCGTCTTGTCCCTCCTCCGCGCCCGAAATTTGGAAGGCGCTGAAGTCCGGCTCGGCAAAAGGGTTGCTTCCTGTGTCGGTCATCGCATAACTCAGCTTTCGGCTTCAGCTTGTGAGTCACCGGCAGCCACCTTCTTGGCGGGAGCCTTCTTGGCGGGTGCCTTCTTGGCGGGTGCTGTGGAACGGCCCGGGCGCGCATGACGATCGGAAACCTGCTTGGGGGGACGGCCCGACTCGAACTGCTCCCAGGCGCCCGAGATCACGAGCAACTTGCGAACAGTCTCTGTGGGCTGTGCTCCCTTGGCGAGCCACCCGAGCACTCGAGCGTTGTCGATCTCGATGGTGGACGGTTCCATACGGGGCGCGTAAGTGCCGACTGCCTCTATGAACCGCCCGTCTCTGGGCGAACGGCTGTCGGCCACGACGACGCGGTAAGTGGGCTGCTTCTTCTTGCCCATGCGCATGAGGCGGAGCTTGACGGTCACGGGTTTCTTCCTTCTTTCGTGGTGGAGACGATTATCGGGTCGGGCCGAGGCCCCTCGAGGATGGGGTGACGCGACCGCCCTTGACTTTCTTGCGGTTGCCCTTGCTCGACTTGGACGGGTTGCCGGGCCGGCCACCCATGAGCTTGGCCATCGGTCCGATGCCGCGCATCATCTTCTGCATCTCCTTGAACTGCCGCAGGAGATTATTGACCTCGGTGGTCGAAGTGCCACTTCCGTGCGCGATCCTGAGCCGGCGCGAACCGTCCAGCACCGTCGGGTCGGTGCGCTCGAGGGGTGTCATCGAGCAGATGATCGCCTCGATCTTGCCCACGTCGCGGTCGTCGACCTTGGCGTCACGCACCTCTTTCGGGACGCCCGGCATGAGCGACAACAGTCCCGTGAGCGGCCCCATCTTCTTGAGCTGGCGCAGCTGATCAAGGAAATCGTCGAGCGTGAACGTCCCCGCCTGGAGTCGCTCGATGGTCTGGCCCGTGACTTCCTCGTCGTACTCGCGCTCGGCCTTCTCGATGAGGCTGAGCACGTCGCCCATCCCGAGAATCCGGCTCGCGAGACGGTCGGGATGGAAGATCTCGAAGTCTGCCACCCGTTCCCCGGTGGACAGGAAAGCGATCGGCCGTCCCACGACCTGCTTGACCGAGAGGGCGGCACCGCCACGCGCGTCTCCGTCAACCTTGGTCAAGATGATGCCGTCGAGCTGCAACGCCTGGTGGAAGGCCTCAGCGGTCTGAACCGCATCCTGGCCGGTCATCGCGTCGACGACGAAGAACGTGTAGTCCGGGTGCAGAGCCTCGGACACCCGCCGCACCTCGTCCATCAGCACCCGGTCGATGGCGAGACGGCCGGCGGTGTCGACGATTACGACATCGCGCCCGAGGCGCCGAGCCTCGGCCAGTCCGCTACGGACGACCGAGACCGGATCGGTCGGCTCGGAGAAGACGTCGACGCCGATCTCCGCCCCGAGCACGCGTAGCTGCTCGACGGCTGCGGGGCGCTGCAGGTCGGCACCGATCAGATATGGATGGCGCCCCTGCTGGCGGAACCAGCGCGCCAGCTTGGCCGAGGCCGTCGTCTTTCCGGAGCCTTGGAGGCCGGCGAGCAGCACGACAGTGGGGGGCTTGGACGCGTAGCTGATCTTGAGCGCCTCACCGCCCAAGGTGACCGTGAGCTCCTCATTGACGACCTTGATGACCTGTTGGGCGGGAGTGAGGTGCTTGGCCAGCTCGGCTCCGGTGCAACGAGCACGGATCGCTTCGAGCAGGTCCCGGACGACGACGAGGTTGACGTCAGCTTCCAGCAGAGCGACTCGGATCTCACGCAGGACCTCCGCAACCTCGGCGTCGCCTAGTCGCCCGCGGCCCCGAAGGCGCGTGAAGATTGCGTCGAAACGATCGGTCAAGGTGTCAAACATGAGTCAACTCAGGTTAGTCGGGCCGCAGCCCGGGCACTGTTGGCGCCTGCGAATGTGCACGCGTCAGCCGAACAGAACCGAGACGAACTCCGCCGGATCGAACGGCACGAGGTCCGCCGGAGCCTCGCCGACTCCTACGAGCTTGATGGGCAGCCCGAGCTCGGATCGGATCGCGAGCACGACGCCCCCTTTGGCCGTGCCATCGAGCTTGGTGAGAACAATGCCCGTCACTCCGACCGCCTCGGTGAACTGGCGTGCCTGGACCACCCCGTTCTGGCCCGTCGTCGCGTCGAGCACGAGGAGGACCTCGGTCAGCTGGCCCGGCGGTCGCTCGGCCACGCGGCGCACCTTGCGCAGCTCGTCCATCAGATTCACCTTGGTGTGCAGCCGCCCCGCGGTGTCGGCCAGCACTAGACCGGCCCGCCGCGAGGCCGCGTGCTGAACGGCGTCGAATATGACCGAGGAGGGGTCCGCGCCGTCGGAGCCCCGGACTATCCGGGCGCCGGCGCGCTCGGCCCAGGATTCCAGCTGCTCACCGGCAGCAGCTCGAAACGTGTCCCCGGCGGCCAGCACCACGCTCCGGCCTGACTCGGTCTCGCGCAGGGCGAGCTTTCCGATCGTCGTGGTCTTGCCGACCCCGTTCACGCCGACGAACAGCCACACCGTCGGCCCGTCGCCATCGCCGTAGGCGAGCGAGCCGACATCGCCGTCGAACATCGCGACGAGGTCGTCCTGAAGTGCCTGCAGGAGAGCAGTCGGGTCAGTGGCTGAAAGGGCGCCGCTGTGCAACTTGTCCCGGAGATCCCCGAGAACTCGCGTCGTCGTCGCGACACCGACGTCGGCGAGGATGAGCGCTTCCTCGAGCTCCTCGAAGGTCGCGTCGTCGATGCCCTTGCGGCCTCGGACCTGATCGAAGTAGCCCGCCAGCAGACCCCGGGCGCGCCCGAGCCGGTCCCGCATCACCGGGCGAGCCGCCTCGGCTTCGAACCTGGGAGAAGGCTCGGGCTCGGGCTCGGCCTGCGCCGAGATCGTCGATGCCGTTGACGGCAAGGTGCCCGGCTGTGGTGCGCCGCGCCCTTCGAGCGCTGCGCCCCGGCGCGACCGCGTGCTGACGACGAGCCCCGCCGATACGAGCAGCGCGACGGCGACGACGATGAGGACGATCACGAGGGTCATGACGTGCGCAGACTACCGGGCGGAGCTGAAAGGGCCGAGATAGCCCTCCTGGCCTGGGCCGACGGCGGTGGCCACCCAGTTATTCGAGGGCGACACCGCGGACCGTCGGGCTGCCCATCCGCTCGCTCACGACCTTGGACGCCCCGCCGGCTTGCATCGTCACGCCATAGAGGACGTCCGCGGCCTCCATCGTCCTCTTCTGGTGGCTTACGACTATCAACTGAGCGTCGCTCCGGAACTCCTCGACGAGGTCCAGGAAACGATGCAGGTTCACGTCGTCGAGCGCCGCCTCCACCTCGTCCATCACATAGAACGGGGACGGGCGGCTGCGGAACACTGCAAAGAGGAACGCGAGAGCGACGAGGGACCGCTCTCCTCCCGACAACAGTGACAGCCGCCGGACGTTGCGACCGGCCGGGCGGGCCTCAATCTCGATACCGGTCGAGAGCAGGTCCTCGGGCTCCACGAGACTGAGGCGACCGGTGCCTCCGGGGAACAACATCGTGAACAGGCTCTCGAAGTGCCGGGCGACATCCGCGAAGGCCTGGGTGAAGACGCCCACGATCTCCTCGTCGACGGCACGGATGACTCGTCCGAGCTCCCGCCGAGCGCCACGGACGTCCTCGAGCTGCTCGGCAAGAAACCGGTCCCTCTCTTCGAGTGCAGCAAGCTCCTCGAGCGCGAGCGGGTTCACCGGGCCCATCAGCCGGAGCTCGCGATCAAGCTCGCGTACCCTGGCCTGCGCAGGAATGCCGGGCGGCAGCTCGGGACAGTTTGCCGCGACGGCCTCGTCCGGCTCGCACTCGAGCTCCCGGCGCAGTGCCTCGACTGCGGTCTCCAGCCTGAGTCTCGCCTCGGCGCGTTCAAGCTCGACCCGCTGAAGAAGCTCCCTTGCGCCAGTGAGCTCGCGTTCTGCGACGCCGCGTTCGTCTCGTGCCCGGCGCAGGCGGTCGACCGCAGCGGTGATCGCCACCTCCTGCTCCGCGCGCTCGGCTCGCAGGCGCTCGCGTACCGCAGTCAGCTCGATCTCCAGGCGGACGAGCTCCCCGGCTATGCGCGCGAGGGCGAGCTCAGCGGCCTCGAGCGACTCGCGCCGGGTGGCAGCGTCCGAACGGGCCGCGTCGAGGCCGACGAGCCGCCGCTCCACTTCGTCGCGACGAGTGGCGAGCAGTGTCTTGCGCTCTTCAAGTCCCGCGGCACGCATTCCTAACTCAGCCCTCAAGCCGGCGACGGATCGAGCTCGGTCGTCCAGGGCCTTGCGCGCTCGGGCTGTCTGCTCTGCCGCCGCGAGGGCTTCGAGCTCGGCCCCTTCGGCCCTGGCAAGCTCGGCCTCGCGCAGTTCGACCTCCCCCTGGGTAGCCGCGAGCAGCCCCAGAGCCGCCTCGTGGGAGGACGAAGCGTCGCCGCGCTCGGAGTCCAGCTGGGCGAGTCGCCGGGTCAGCTGCGCCTGGGCAACCTGTGACTGGGTGCTCGCGGCGACTGCGTTGTCGAAGCGCCTCGCGGCCTCAGTCGTCTTTGCGCGGGCGGTGGCGAGCGTCTCACGATCGGCTTCGGCCCCGGCCGCCAACGCGCTTGCGAGAGCTGCGGCTGACTCGGCGTCGCGCCGGACGCTCTCGAGGGCGGCGCGGGTCGCTCCCGAGCGCGCCGCACCGATCCGCCATCCCCTGGCCGAGAGGCGGTCGCCCTCGATCGTCACGATCGTGTAGCTGGGCAGCTCCTCGGCAAGGCGTAGCGCCTCGATCAACCCGCCACGACAGAGCAGTACATCGGCAAGAAGCCGATCGAGCACCGCGCTGAGGCCTCGGGCCTGTGACCTGACCCGATCACGTAGCGGCTCTGCCCTGCCGTCGAACTCTGCGGGCAGTCGCCCCGGCACGGTCGGGGCCACCTGCAGGCCGCCGGTCGGCAGCACGCCCCCGTGGAGTCCGGCGTCGTGCAGGTGCCGCAACGCGTCACGTGCGGCGGCGGTCCCGTCCACCACGACAGTACCGAGAGCGTCCTCGACGGCCGCCTCGAAACCACGCTCACAGCCCTCGTCGATGTCCACGACATCGGCGAGGGTTCCGAGGACGCCCGGCAGACCGGCGAGCCTTTCGACACCGGCGCGCGCCCGGGTCTCGTCGAGCGCCGTCTGCAGCGCCTCGGCCCGGGCTTGGAGCGTGTGCGATCGATCCGCCGCGGCACGTGCGTGCGACTCGCTTTCGCGTTCGCGTTCCTCAGCCGCCTGTTCCAAGGCCGAGAAACTTTCGTGGTCGGCTCGAAGCAGCTCGCAGGTGACCTTGGACGCCTCCAACTCCACCGCCAGCTCCTCCAGGCGCAGCTCATGGTCGGCACGTACACGATCAGAGCTGGCGAGCCGTTCGGTCAGTCGCGCGACCGCCTCCCGAGCATTGGACAACCGGGTCAGCGCTGCGTCGTGTTGTCGACGGGCGCCGCGAGCATCCAGCGGCCGTGCAACCTCGAGCGACTGGGCGGATGGCTCCCCGACCGAAGAGCCCGCGACACGGCCAGGGCTCGCGATGACGAGGAACCTCGCCTCGTCGCTCCGCAGCTCCTCCTCGAGGCTCTCGAGCGCCTCGCGCTCGGGTGAGAGCGAGTCGGCAGCCGACTCAGCGGCTGACAGGTCGGCCGCCAGGCGGGAAGACTCGGCCTCGAGTGACGCGACAACGTCCGCCTCGGTGACAGTCGCGAGCGACCCGGCGACAGTCCGGCGCCGCTCGGCAACCACGTTCGCCACGCCACGCTGGCGCTCGAGCAGGCGTTCAGCGCGCGCGAGCCGGTCGGCACCGTCCCAGGCTTGCAACTCGGTGAGCGTTGATTCGGTCGAGACCACGAGTTCGTCAAGACGGGCAAGCTCGACTCGCTGGGCAGCCTCCTGCTCGGTCAGCGAGGCATGGGAACCTTCGGCGCTGTCGCGCCGGCGTGTGAGCGAGTCGATCTCGCGACCAGCGAGATGCAACCGCAGCGACCGCAACTCGGCAACGAGCCCATCGTGGCGGCGGGCCGCCTCGGCCTGACGCTCGAGCGGCCGGAGCTGCCGGCGCACCTCTCGCTGGAGGTCCTGCAGCCGAAGCAGGTTCTGCTCGCTGGATTCGAGGCGACGTTCAGCCCTCTCGCGGCGGCGGCGGAACTTAAGGACTCCTGCAGCCTCCTCGATCACCATTCGCCGGTCCTCCGGGCGGGCCTGGAGAACCGAGTCGAGTTGACCCTGGCTGACGATCACATGCTGTTGGCGGCCAACTCCGGCATCGGAAAGAAGCTCCTGAATGTCGAGCAGCCGGCAGGGTGCGCCGTTGAGCGCATACTCGCTCTCGCCCGTGCGAAAAAGCGTCCTTGTGATCGTGACCTCCGCCACGTCCACTGGTAGGCGTCTCGACGCGTTGTCGATGGTCAGCGAGACCTCGGCACGTCCGAGAGCGGGCCGCCTCGATGTGCCGGCGAATATAACGTCGTCCATCTTCGTCGAGCGGACGACTTTGGGCCCTTGGGCGCCGAGCACCCAGGCTACGGCGTCCACGACGTTCGACTTGCCGGAGCCGTTCGGGCCCACGACCACAGTGATGCCGGGCTCCAGTTCGATCGTCGTCGGGTCGGCGAACGACTTGAAACCCTTGAGAGTCAGCGTTTTCAGGAACACGTTGAGATCACGTTATCCGTGCCGGAGCGAGACCCCGGGGATTGGTCGAACGGCCCCGGTTTGGCGCCGTCACCCGGTTCAGAGCTGGCAGCCTGGGCACAAGTAGGCGGCACGCGCCCCGATCTTGAGCCGCTCGACGTGATCTCCACAACGCCGGCACCGTTCCCCGGCCCTGTCGTAGACCGCATGACGTTCCTGAAAGGACCCGACCTCTCCATCGAGATCGCGGTAGCGCAGGTCCCGCAACGACGAGCCCCGGGACGCCACGGCGTCGCGGAGCACCGCCCGGGCGGCCTTGGCGAGAGAGGTGACCTCGCCCGCGCTCAACGAGCCTCCGGAGCGGTCAGGACGGAGCTTTGCCCTGAAACAGATCTCATCGGCATAGATGCTCCCGATGCCGGCGATCATCCGCTGGTCTGTGAGCAGAGCCTTGAGCCCGGCGCGGCGGCCGGCGAGGCGCGCCGCGAGGTAGGCGGTCGGCAGCCCTTCGAGCAGCGGGTCCCGCCCGAGATGCGCGAGCTCGAGGGGTACGCCGCGACCGTCGATCTCGGAGGAGACGAACCACTCCCCGAAGGTCCGCGGATCGACGAAGCGAAGCTCGGTCCCGTCCCCGAGTGCAACGACGACGTGGGTGTGCGGAGCCATCGGCCAGCGTTGCGCGCCGCTCAGGTGAAGCAGCTGGCCACTCATTCTCAGATGGACGACCAGCACCGCGTCATCGTCGAGTGACAACAGCAGGAACTTGCCACGCCGGCCGGCGGTGGCGAACTTCCGCCCCTCGAGGCGCGTCACGAGCTCCGCCGGTGACTGGCGCCGCACCGTCCGGCGCCCGAGCACCTTGACCTCGACTATCCGGCGCCCGACGACCGCGCCCTCGAGCCCCCGGCGAACCGTCTCGACTTCGGGAAGCTCGGGCATCTATCGGACGGGCGCGTCGCCCTGTCGGGCCTCGATGACCTCGAGCGCGGCGGCGGCCGCGACTCGTTCGGCGATCTTCTTCGAGGTACCCGTGCCACGACCGAGCACCTCTCCGCCAACGGTCACCTCGGCGAAGAAGACCTTCGCATGGTCCGGACCCTTGTCGGTGACCGCGTACGAGGGCAAATCCAGGTTGAGCTGCGCCGTCAGTTCCTGTAACCAGTTCTTCGGGTCGCCGAGCCTGCCCTCGGCAATGACCTCGATCGGGTCCTCCAACAGGCCGACGACGAAATCGGTGACGGCCGTGAGCCCGAGGGAGAGATAGACCGCGGCGATTATCGCCTCAAGGCAGTCGGCGAGGATCGAGTCTTTGGCGCGCCCACCCGAGGTCTCTTCTCCCTTGCCTAAGAGGACCGCCTCACCCACACCGAGCCGCGCCGCGACCGGCGCCAGGGCCTCGGTGCTCACGACCGACGCGCGCAACCGCGCGAGATCCCCCTCGGCAAGGTCGGGGAAGGCCCGGTACAGGTGGTCTGCGACGACCAGTCCCAGCACGGCGTCGCCGAGCAGCTCGAGGCGCTCGTTGGACGGTTGACCGCCCCACTCGGCGCAGTAGGAACGGTGTGACAGGGCTTGGTGCAGCAAGTCACCGTCGAGGTGGTAATCGCTAAGCGCTCGGCGCAACCTCTCGCCCGAAGGGCGAGGTTCGCCCGTCGGATTGGTCAGGCCGACTCGACCTTCGCGCTCACATAATCGACGGCATCGCGCACGGTACGAAGGTCCTCGAGATCCTCGTCGTCAATACGGAAGCCCGGCAGTCGGTCGCTGAGCTCCTCCTCGAGCGCCTCGACAAGCTCGATCAGCGCGAGCGAGTCCGCGTCGAGGTCGTCGGCGAACGAGGAGGACTCATTTATCTCTGACATGTCGATCTCGAGGATCTCAGCGAGCTGGGATCTGACCAGCTCGAGTACCTCGCCGCGGCTCATGATCGCACCGGTCGTCTCGGCCACCTGGGCTCCTTCGTCTTGCCTTCACACAATGTTAAGGCCTGCCGAACAAGATCGCGCATTGTCCTGTGCCTTCTCAAGGGCGCCATCGCTCTCAGGGATTCGGCACAGGGCGACGCTCAGGTCCTCGCGACTGCCTCGCGCAACGATCTGACCAGGTCGCCGGTCGCAGCGTCGTGGGCGACGCGCACTGCAT
The DNA here is from genome assembly GCA_003140595.1 of Acidimicrobiaceae bacterium. Lineage (GTDB taxonomy): Bacteria > Actinomycetota > Acidimicrobiia > Acidimicrobiales > Bog-793 > Fen-455. The sequence goes on from PLKG01000098.1 coordinate 36,837, forward strand.
TCAGTATCGCCCTAGCCGACGAGCTCCCGTGGCTGATGACGCACACGCCGTCGACACCGAGCAACATCGCCCCACCGGTCTCCTCCGGGTCGAGCCGTTGCGCGTAGACGAGGAGCTCAGGACCGAGCACCTTTCCCGCGGCGCGCGTCTCGGGCGAGGCTTCGAACACACGGCCGAGAACACCGAACAGAGCCCCCAAGGCTCCCTCGAGCGACTTCAGTGCCACATTTCCTGTGAAGCCGTCGGTCACGATGACGTCGACATCGCCGTCAAGGAGGTCCCGACCCTCCACATTCCCGACGAAGTCGATTCCGACACCGGCCGCCAGCAGCGCGTGCGCCTCCTTGGCGAGCTGGTTGCCTTTGGTGGGCTCCTCCCCGATCGACAAGAGCGCGACCTTCGGGACGGCGATGCCGAAGCGTCGGGTCATGAAGGCAGACCCCATCTGAGCGAACTGGACGAGCCACTCGGCATGGCAGTCGGCATTGGCACCGGCGTCGACGAGAGCTGCAGGGCGACCGCTCACCGCCGGGATAAGCGCCGCGATCGCCGGGCGCGCAACCCCAGGCAACCGACCCATGCGCAACAAGGCACTGGCCATGGTCGCCCCGGTGTTGCCGGCACTCACCATCGCTGAGGCCCGACCGTCGCGCACAGCCTCCGCTGCACGAACCAACGTCGAATCCCTCTTGGTCCGCACGCTCTGGGCGGGGTCGTCGTTCATCGCTATGACCTCTGAAGCGGGCAGCACTTCCAGCCCGCCGGTGTCACCGAGGGAGCCATCGGTAGGACCGACCAGCACTACTGGGATACCTAGCTCCTCAGCAGCGCGTCGCGCTCCCGCGACGATCTCGGACGGGGCGCGGTCGCCACCCATGGCGTCAACAGCAACTGGCAGCGAAGCGGCCTTCGGCGGCGCCTCACCGTCTTTGGTGGTCGGCGCCACGACGGTCAGTTGACCTCGACCGCCTGGCGACCCTTGTACCACCCGCANNCGGCTCTTCGACTTCGAGGTCTTCTTCTTGGGGACTGCCATCGTCACTTTCTCCACTCGGGTATGGCTTCGGCTGCACCGAGCCCGGCAAGCCCGGCCCATCGCGGGTCGGTTTTCTCCGTGCAGGTGCAGCTCTCGTGGTTACGGTTCACGCCGCACTCGGGGCAGAGCCCGAGGCAATCGGGCCCACAGAGCGGCGCGAGCGGCAGTTCGAGGATACAGGCATCGTGGGCAAGGGGCTCAAGGTCGAGCCAGTCGTCGGTCATCGCGTACTCGATCTCAGGGTCCGCGTGGTCCGTGTACACCTCGCGAACCCGGGCCACGAGGCGTCCGGTCGCCGTCTCGAGACACCTGCGGCACTCGCCCTCCCACTGAGCCGAGACAGTGCCGGTCACCACCACGCCACCGAGCACCGATTCGAGCACCACGTCCAACTCGACTGCGGAACCCGGCTCCACACGCGAGTTGCTCACATCGAGGTCCGCGATCGGGCCGACGACATCTAACCGACGCCGCGTGCCCGGATGCTTGCGCAGCACGGCCACCGCGACGACAAAGGGTCCGTCGCGGCCGGTCCTGGTCATTCCAGATCCTGGTCGAAGAACCCCTCACCGGCAAGCCAGGCGTCATCGCCTAGCTCGTCGGTCGTCTGGTCGCCGGGCTGGGGTTGCGGCGGCGGCACCGAGGCAAGCCGTTCGCGGCCGGCCCGCACGGTCTTCAGCGTGCGGTCGAGCACGATCTCGAAGCCGGCGAGCTTCTGGTCGACGTAGTCCTCGGCCTCGTGACGCATCTGGCGCGCTTCGGCCTCGGCGTCCTCGACGATCCGCACAGCCCGGTGCTCGGCCTGTCGGACGATCTCGGTCCGCTGGACCATGCGCTCGGACTGGACCCTGCCGTCACTTACGATGTCGGCTGCCTCCCGCCTGGCGGCAGCCAGCAGCTCCTCATGATCTTTGAGGAGCCTGCGGGCACGGCGGAGCTCTTCTGGCAGCTCGTCACGTATCGCTTCCAGCAGGTCGAGCACCTCGTCGCGCGTGACGATCGCCGACGACGACAGCGGCATCGACTTCGCGGAGGTCATGATCTCGATGAGCTCCTCGACCAGGTCCTCGGCGCCACCCGGTTCGACGATTGGCTGGCCTCCGATTTCGGCCTCGGTTCCTTCGGTGTCGTGGATGTCGGTCACGATCGCAGCTCCTTCAACCGGCTTGCAACGGGGGGCGGTACGAACTCACTCACGTCGCCTCCGTAGCGGACAACCTCGCGGATGAGCCTCGAGGCGACGAACGAATGGGACGAGCTCGTGGGCAGGAACAGCGTCTCGATACCGGAGAGATGCTGGTTCATCTGTGCCATCTGCAGTTCGTTCTCAAAATCGGACACCGCGCGCAAGCCCTTGACGATCACGTTGGCCCCGACCTCGAGCGCGACCTCGACGACCAGGACCGACATCGACACGATGCGGACCGAGTCCAGGTGTGCCAGAGACTCGGCGATCATCGCCTCACGCTCTGCAGAGTCGAAAAGAGGCTCGCCCTTTTGTGGGTTGGTCACGACAGCCACCACGAGCGCGTCGAACAGCCTCGAGGCGCGCTCCGCGACCTCCAGGTGCCCGTTGTGGAACGGGTCGAACGAACCGGGAAACAAAGCGACGGTCACACGGTGCCCTTCTCGGTGGTTCTCGGATCATGACGGCCGAGCCCGCGGGCTTCGACCAGCGTGACGAGCGTACCGCCGTAGCGGTACTCGCGGCGGACCAGAAAGTTCTCTCCGGGCACGACGGGGGTACCCGTCTCGAGGACGGCGAGGTCGCAGTCCAGCGAGTCGAGCAACGACGGCCAGCCGTCGAAGGAATAAGGAGGGTCAACCAGTGCGAGGTCATAGCGCGTACCGGCTTCTCGGGCGAGGAATTCGGCGACGTCGGCCCGCACGAGACGAACCGCCGGCGAGTCGCCGAAGCCGGTCGAGTCGAGATTGGCGCGAATAGCGGCGACAGCCCGGCGGTCGAGCTCGACGAAGCAGACCGAAGCTGCTCCACGAGACAGTGCCTCGATGCCAAGAGCCCCGGAGCCGGCATAGGCGTCGAGCACCGACGCACCCTCGACGGCTCCGAGGCTGGCGAGAATGTCGAAGATCGCCTCCCGCACGCGATCGCTCGTCGGGCGCAGATCTGGCAGGTCGGGGGCGCGTAGCCGTCGCTGCCTAGCCGTACCTGCGATGACGCGCATGTCACCACGGTAGAACGCCGTACGACAAGTGCTCAACGGTCGCGAGAGGCGCTCGATCGCCGGTTCAGCCCTTCAGGACGAACTCCTCGGACTCCTCGGCCACGAACAGATGGACCTCGTCTGCCAGCAGCGGGTGCGCCTCCAATGTCGGGTCCTCGTCGACGATTGCCTCGGCCACGCGCCGGGCCGCCCGGACGAGGGGCTTGTCCCGGCGAAGTGACGCGAGACGCAGATCGCTCCTTCCCTTCTGGCGTATCCCAAAAACGGTGCCTTCACCCCTAAGGTCGAGGTCGACCTCTGCGAGCTCGAATCCGTCGCTCGAGGCCTCCAGAGCACGGAGGCGCCTGGATGCGCCATCGGTGACGGCCTCGGCCAACAGGTAGCACCAAGACTTGTCAGTCCCGCGGCCGACCCTGCCTCTGAGCTGATGGAGCTGTGCAATGCCGAAACGGTCCGCGTCCTCGATCACGATCACGGTCGCGTTCGTCACGTCGACCCCGACCTCTATGACAGTCGTGGCGACGAGCACCTGCAGCTCGCCGCGGCGGAAGGCGGCCATCGTGACTTCCTTCTCCTTCGGGGCGAGCTGTCCATGCAGCAGCCCCACGCAAAGGCCCGCAAGCTCGCCTGAGGAAAGCCGCGCGTACTCCTCCACCGCCGACTTCGGCGGTGGCTTGGGAGTCTCCCCTGCCCCGAGGCCGAGGCCGACGATGGGCAACATCGAGATGCGGACATACCCGGCGCCGTCATAAGGCTCGAGCTCGGGGTCCTCGGGCTCTCTCACCTCCAGCAGGGGTTCCGGCTCCTCGTCCTCGGGTTGCCCCCCGCCCACGAGTGGGCAGATGACATAGGCCTGTCGACCGGCCGCGACCTCCTTGCGCACCCGCTCCCACGCAGTCGCGTACTCGTCGGGGCCGTTCAGCCACGCCGTGGTCACCGGCCTGCGCCCGAGCGGCAGCTCGTCGAGGACGGTCTGGTCGAGATCCCCGTAGACAGTCATCGCGGCAGTGCGCGGGATCGGCGTCGCCGTCATCACGAGCACGTCAGGATGCCGGGAGCCCAGGTCGGGCTCGGGGGCCCGACCTGGGCCTTCAGTCTCGCCGCCGGAGTTGTCAGCGACGGTGGCCGGACCCTTCTCCCTGAGCGCTGCGCGCTGCTCGACCCCGAAACGGTGCTGCTCGTCGATCACCACGACCCCGAGTGAGTGGAAGCGGATGTTGTCGGTCAACAGGGCGTGCGTGCCGACCACGAGGTCGAGGCTCCCGGCGACCAGCTCCGCTTGGATCCTGGCCCGCTCTCCCCCGGTGGTCTTGCTGGTGAGCAGCGCCACCTCCAAAGGGCGCGCTCCTGCTACACGGGTGGCGTCTGCGACCTCCAAGCCGGTGAGAAAGCCACGAGCAGCGAGGTAGTGCTGCTCCGCGAGCACCTCGGTCGGGACCATGAGAGCCCCCTGATGTCCCCCCTGCACGCCGTAGAGCAGGGTCGCCAGTGCCACGACGGTCTTGCCGGCTCCGACATCACCTTGCAAGAGGCGGTGCATCGGATGCGGAGCGGCGAGATCAAGGGCAACCTCTTGGATCGCCCTTGCTTGGGCGGCGGTCAATCGGAACGGCAAGCGCCCGAGGAACTCCTCGACCAGGTTCACCCTGCCCACGGGCACAGCTGTGAGGTGAGGGATCCCCGGAGCCTCGGTCGCGGCGGCACGTTTCTTCATGACGAGAATGAGCTGAAGCCTCAACAGTTCGTCGAACGCGAGGCGCCGCCTGGCGAGGTCCTTTTCTTCGGGGCTCGAGGGGGCGTGGATCCCCCTGAACGCCTCGGTCCGCCCAACAAGGTTGAGCTCGTCGATGAAGGGCGCTGGCAGCACCTCCGCCAGGCGCCCGGTGCGGTCCAGCGCCTCGGCCACGTACGCGGCGATCTCGGTGGAGCCGATCTTGGCCTTGCCCGACTGCGGGTAAATGGGCACCAAACGACCCGTCTGGTCACCGACGAGGTCGACCACGGGATTGGTCATCTGTCGGGCGTTGCGGAACATCTCGGTGCGGCCGAAGACGACAACTTCCGAGCCCACCGAGAGCTGGTGTCGTCTCCAGGGTTGGTTGAAGAACACGAGATTGAGGCGCCCCGTCGTGTCCTCCACTGCGACTTGAACCATTGTCTTGCCGCCCCTGGTGCGGCGAGTGGAGACCCGCTGCACGACTGCTGAGACCATCGCCTCCTCGTCCTCGGCGAGAACCCCGATCTCGGACTGGTGGCGACGATCGACGTAGCGACGCGGGTAGTGCATGAGAAGGTCAAGCACACTTTCGATACCCATTGAAGCCAGGCCCGCGGCCTTGCGCGCCTTTACGCTGCGTAGCTCGACAACGCCCTTGTCCCCGAGAAACCGCAGCGTGCGACCTCCCGCCGCCCCGTTCACTCGACTGAGACGAAGTACGGGTAGAGCGGCTGGCCCCCGTGGTGCAGCTCGAGGGAGACACCGGGCCGGTTCTCGCGCAGCCACTCGGTGACCCGTCGCGTGTCAGCCGCCGTCGCTCCCGCACCCTCGATCAGGGTCACGATCTCGTCGCCATCGGTAAGCAGCTTGGACAAAAGACCACAGGTCGCCTCGGGCAGCGTCCCCGCGACCGACTCGATGCCGCTGCGCGACAGCCCGATCCAGTCCCCCACCGCAATTCGACCGGCTGGCGAGTCACTCTCGCGGACGGCCCGTGTGACCTCTCCCGCGCGAACCCTGCCGGCGGCGGCCTGCATTGCGCTCGCGTTCTCTTCGGCGGTGGCCTCGGGGTCGTACTCCAGGAGCGCGGCGAAGCCCTCCTGGATGCCAGCGGTATTCACGACGAATGCCGGTTTGGCCGTGAGCTCACAGGCCTGCCGGGCCACGGGCACGATGTTCTTGTTGTTGGGCAGGATCACCACCTCGGCGCCCGGGACAGACTCGACGACCTCCAGGATTTGAGCGGTAGACGGGTTCATCGACTGTCCGCCAGCCACGATGTGGTGGACGCCGAGCGAGTAGAAGATGCGCCGGATCCCGTCGCCCGTCGCCACGGCGACAACCGATGTCACCGGTGCAGGCTCTTCGATGCTCGGTTCAGAGCCGGCGTCGAGCTCGACCGCGCGACGCACCCACGATTCCTCCTCGACCTGGTCGAGGAGGTCCGTGACTCGAATATCGCGCGGGCGCCCCACGTCAAGGGCAGCCTCGACCGCCGCCCCGATGTCGTCGGTGTGGATGTGGCAGTTCCACAGCCCGTCGCCGCCGACAATGACGATCGAGTCGCCGACACCTGCCCAGACGCTCTTGAAAGCCCCGAGCGTGTCGTCGGGAGCCTCCAGAAAGTACATGACCTCGTAACGCGGGCCAGTAATACCTCCAACCTCGCCGGCGGCCGAGCCCGGGCTCCTCAACGTCGCGCCGTCGTGATTCGAGGCGCCCTGCGCCGTCGCCGCGCGGCCCATGCCGAAACCTCCTGCGAGCTGGGAGGAGGGGTCACCTGCGACGCCATCGGCGACCTTGTCGGCTACGTCTTGAGGCAGAGGCAGGCGATCTGAGATGGGGCGCCCGTCGATCACATGCAAGAAGGCGTCGTACAACAGCACTAGGCCTGCCCCGCCAGCGTCCACCACGCCGGCCTGTGCGAGAACCGGCAACAGGTCGGGCGTACGCCACAGCGAGGAGACGGCAGCTTGCCTCGCCGCCGCGAACACCTCCAGCAGTCCTCCACCGTTTTCGTCGACTTCCCGCGCGGCTGTGGCTGCGTCGGCCGCGACCGTCAGCATCGTTCCTTCTACGGGTCGCATGACCCCAGCGCGCGCCGCGGCACTGCCTTCTGCCAGGGCGAGAGCCGCCTCGTGCGCCCCGACCACCAGACAAGGAGCGAACGTGCCCGAGATACCGCGGAGGATCTGACAGAGGATGACTCCCGAGTTTCCTCGCGCTCCCATAAGCGATCCTGACGCGATCGCACGGCATGCGGCGCCCATCGCGTCACCGTCCGCGGTCTCGGGGTCGAGACCGTCCATGGCCTTAACGACACTTTCGACCGTGAGGGCCATGTTCGTGCCGGTGTCGCCGTCGGGGACGGGGTAGACATTGAGCCTGTTCACGACGGCACGGTGGAGCTCCAGGCCCTCGGAAAAGGCGCGCATCACCCTGTGGAGGTGCTCGGGAGTCAGGCCGGCAGTGAGATCGGCTTCTGCGCCATGAACGCTCACCGGTTCACTGCGCGCCATGGCGCTACCGGTGGTCGTGGATCGGTCTCGCACGGCGCCATTCCAATGGATGCTAACGTCACACATCGTCCATTTGTAGGAACTCTCTCTCGAGGAACGCGTCAACGTGGCAGCCGTATGCGAGATCTGTGGGAAGCACCCGGGATTCGGGATGAACGTGTCCCACTCCCATCGGCGCACAAAGCGTCGCTGGGACCCGAACATCCAGAGGGTTCGCGCGCTCGTGAAGGGTACGCCGACGCACCTGAACGTGTGCACCTCGTGCATCCGTGCTGGCAGGGTGGTCAAGCCACCGCGTCGGATCTTCGCTCAGCCCCAGGCCTGAGCGTCGCCCACCTGGGCGTGGCGTCCCCGCGACGCTGCTCACCGCAGGCTGTGCTCCCAACCCGAAGCAGGTAACACATCGGCGCCGACGCGCCGACGCGCCGCGTCCGCGACACACATTCCGATGTGTATGGGAGGTCGCAGCCCGGCTGCCCCGAAGGCCCTTGTCACCGCGTCCCGGTCAGGGGCGGCGAATACGAGCTCGTAGTCCTCTCCGCCGGCGAGGGCCTCGCCACGGGTCGCCCCTTCAGCGGTTGGGACCGTGTCCAGCACGACGCCGACGCCCGAAGCCGTCGCCAGGCGGTCGAGATCGATCCCGAGCCCGTCGGAGACGTCGATCATCGCCGTCGCTCCACCTGTGGAGGCGGCCAGTCCCTCGCCCACTCGGGCAGTGGGCCGCCGGTAGGCGGCAACGAGCTCTTCGGACACAGTCGGGTCACCGGTTGCTTGCGTCCGGGCGCGCAGGGTCCTGAGCCCGGCAGCGGAGCGTCCCAGGGCCCCCGTCACAAACAGCAGGTCACCCGGCTGAGCCTTGGAGCGAAGGACGGCTTGCCGCTCACCGGTGGTCCCGGTAATGGCCACCGAGACGACGAGGCACGGGCCTGAGGAGAGATCTCCGCCGACGATGGCGCACTCGTACGCGGCAGCGGCCTCGACGAGTCCTCGGACAAGCCCCTCGATCATTGACGCACTCGCGCCGACGACAGTGACAAGTGCATGCAACGGTCTTCCGCCCATTGCAGCGATGTCGCTCACGTTGACGGCCAGCGCCTTCCACCCGACGTCCGCCACCTCAACGAGGTCGAGGTCGAAATGCACGCCTTGGACCACGACGTCGGACGCGAGAAGAAGCGAGCCGTCCGCGGGCCTTGCGACCACCGCGCAGTCGTCGCCGATCCAGGTCTCACCGCCTCGCGCGGGCGGCAGGCCGCGACGGATGGTCTCGATCGCGGCAATTTCGCCGCCGGTGCCTGACACAACTGCGGACGCTACCTCGCAGAAGTGAGCCTTGACCTATACCACCAGCAAGCCCGGGAGAATTGGGAGCACAAAGTGTGGTCGTCTACGATCGATCAATGCCAGAGACGCTCAACTGCAAACTCCTGGACTGGGTCGACGAAGTCGCTGCGCTCACTCAGCCCGACCGGGTCGAGTGGTGCGACGGATCGGCCGTCGAGTATGACCGGCTTTGTCAGTTGCTCGTGGACCGGGGGACATTCACGAAGCTGTCCGAAGCGAAGCGCCCCAACAGCTACTGGGCGCGCTCGGACCCCGCCGATGTCGCAAGGGTGGAGAGCCGTACGTTTGTCTGCTCGCGCGATCCACTAGACGCGGGTCCCACCAACAACTGGGTGGATCCCTCCGCGATGCGCGCGACCTTGACTGACCTGTTCCGGGGAGCCATGCGGGGCCGGACGATGTACGTCGTGCCATTCTCCATGGGCCCGATCGGCTCGCCCATCGCGCACGTCGGCGTCGAGATCACCGACTCGCCGTACGTCGTGGTGAACATGAGGATCATGACGAGGATGGGCACAGGAGTGCTCGAGGTGATCGGCGAAGAGGGCGACTTCGTGCCCTGCCTGCACTCGGTCGGGGCTCCTCTCGCTCCTGGGCAGCAGGATGTCCCGTGGCCCTGCCACCCTGAGCAGATCTACATCAGTCACTTCCCCGAGACCCGCGAGATATGGTCGTTCGGCTCCGGCTACGGGGGCAATGCCCTGCTGGGCAAGAAGTGCTTCGCTCTGCGCATCGCTTCGGTGATCGGACGCGATGAGGGATGGATCGCCGAGCACATGCTGATCCTGAAGCTGACCTCGCCTGCGGGTGAGGTGCGCTATGTGGCCGGTGCCTTCCCCTCGGCCTGCGGCAAGACGAATCTCGCCATGCTCGTGCCGACGATGCCGGGCTGGAGGGTCGAGACGATCGGGGACGACATCTGCTGGATGAGGATCGGCCCGGACGGGATGCTGCGGGCGATCAATCCGGAGGCCGGCTTTTTCGGCGTGGCGCCCGGCACCAACATGGAGACCAACCCGAACGCGGTGCTCACGCTTGGCGCCAATTGCATTTTCACCAACACGGCGTTCACCGATGACGGTGACGTGTGGTGGGAGGGTCTCACCGAGGAGCCGCCGGCCCACTGCACCGACTGGCGCGGAGACAAGTGGACGCCGGAGGTCCCAACGCCCGCTGCGCACCCGAATTCCCGCTTCACCGCTCCTGCCAGCCAGGATCCGGCGATCGCCGACGAGTGGGAGGACCCCGAGGGCGTGCCCATCTCGGCCATCTTGTTCGGAGGCAGGCGCGCGTCGGTGGTCCCCCTCGTCCACGAGGCCTTCGACTGGACCCACGGGGTCTTCCTGGGCTCGATCATGGCGTCGGAGACGACCGCGGCCGCGACGGGCGCCGTCGGTGAGCTGAGGCGCGACCCGTTCGCGATGCTGCCGTTCTGCGGCTACAACATGGCCGACTACTGGGCGCACTGGCTGTCGCTCGAAGACCGGATGGACGAAGAGAAGCTACCCAAGGTCTTCTATGTCAACTGGTTCCGCAAGTCGGCCGACGGGCGCTATTTATGGCCGGGATTCGGCGACAACTCCCGCGTACTCGAGTGGGTCTTCGAGCGTTGCGCAGGCCGCGGCGAAGTCGTCGAAACGCCTATCGGCAACCTCCCAGCGCTCGGCACGATCGACGTCGAAGGCCTCGACATCCCCGAGGACGACATGACCGAGCTGCTCCGTGTCGACCGCGACGAGTGGAGGGCGGAACTACCCCCGATCGTGGAGTACTTCGCCCAATTCGGCGATCGGATGCCGCCGGCAATCACCGGCCAGGCCGAGGCGCTCCGCCAGCGCCTCGGCTGACCCTCACGAACGCAGTCCCCGCGACTGGTCCCAGACCGCGCTCGTCACTTGGTTGGGTGGAACCGAGACGATCATGCCCGCTGCGCCGTCCTGTTCTAGCACCGCGTACTCGCCGGCAGGCAGGCTCGGAAAGACGGCTGCGTAGACCGTCGCGCTCTGCCCCCGGCGCGGCAAGACCCACACGTGGGTGCGCTGCGAAGGGTCCGAGGTCGGATGGATCTCGACCTCGAGACCCTCGCACTGCGCGGGCGCCGTCAAGACGAGTGCACCCCTGCTGGCGCCGACGTCCACGATCACGGCGAGGCTCTCGCCAGCAGGTCGGGGCCCCTCGGCCACCGAGTCCCCGATCACGCGGGCATGGGGAGCAGTATGAGGATGGGGATGTGCGCGTGGTCGCATCGTCGGCACACGCGATCGGATAAGGATCATCTCTTCAGCCGGCCACTGGGAGGCTCTGTGCCGACGGGTTGTCAAAGCCGTCCCAGGGATCGCCGAGATACGGGAAGGAGTCCTTGTAGTTGAGCCCGAATGCGCTCAGGTTTGCGACACTTGCCGGCCCTGACGCGGTGCCTCCGACGTCATAAAGTGCGCCAGCGGCCGCGTCGGGTTTGAACGACTTCACGACGTCGCCGAGCAGCGCACCCGCGACGGCCTTCAACTCGATGCTGACCACGTCGTCGAACACTCGCCGCCCATTCGGGAAACCGGCGCTGTCACCGCCGACGACGCCGAGAATGGCCGCCTTGGCTGTCGCGGTCGGCTTGATCGCGACATTGAGCCGCAGCATGTCCGCCTTCGTGGTCCCCGTGTTGTTCTGGAACCCTGTGAAGAGCCCGGCAGGCACGCCCGTGAGCAGAACGGCGTCGAGGTCGGGACGAGTGTTGGAGGAGTTGGCGGTGTAGGCGGCGAGATTCGGGAACGCTCCGGGGTAGAGCACATTGAGAAGGGCCGCGAGGCTCGGGTGGTCGTAATAGCCCGCGAAGCTGGCATCGCCCGCCGGTGCCTGGGTATTCCAGTAGTCCTTCACCCCCATCGGGATGATGACCTCGTTGATGAGCGGGTTGCCGAGGCGCGAGATCTGTGTCCACGGTCCCGCGTGGGTGGCCGGGTTCCCGTAGATGAGGGTCTTCTGACGACTGGCTGTGGTCCATATCCCAATAGTCGAGTCGGGCGCGCCGTAGTTGCTCGGCCTCGATCCGTCGCTTGTGAGGTGCTGGATCGGGACCTGGACCGCGATGCTGTGGACGTTCAGCCCGGCGAGGGTGTTGACGCCCGCCACCGCCGCCCCCTTGAGCAGGAAGTCAGGCTGGAAAGGCCTGAGGTCACCGAGGTCGAAGATCGACCCGAGGTCGACGTAGAAGCCGTCGGCGCGTTGGCCTGCGAACACGTAGCTGCCCGAGCTGAGCGAGTGGACCGCCTCGGCGGTGAGCCGGGCGTAGTCGGGAATCGAGTTCTTGCCGACGTTGCACGGTGGGCACGCCAGGTCCTTGGCGAGCAGGTGTGTGCCTCTCGTGTCCACTCGGGTGACCGAGTAGAACTGCTTGCGATTCCAGGTGCTGTCGCTCAGATGTCGGATCTGGCCGGTGTTGTAGAGGAACACGTCGTGTGCACCGTTGTTGGTGAGCACGGTATTGAACCGGAACTGGTAGGTGATGTCGGCGCGTGCATCGCCGTCGTTGTCGATGTGGACCTCGTACAGCACGTCGTTGCCGAACTCGTAGAAGTTCGGGCCTCCGGCCGGCTGTTGGAGGGGCACGTAGTTCGCGATGATCGTCACGGTGCTGGGGTTGTCCGGGCTCACGAACGCATAGAGGTCCGCGCTGTCTGCTACGGGGTCCCTTGAGATCTCAGGAGCTTCTCGGTGGGAAGACATGGTTCTTACACCTCGCTTGTCGTCTGGGTTGTGTTGTGTGAGCTCGCCTGGAGGCGATGCTTGATCTGGGTGCGCCTTTCGGCGGCGCTTGGCTCAACCCGCCGCGCGCAGCAGCCGCGCGACGAGAGCCGAATCTCGGGTCACAACTTCACGGGTACCGACCATCAGGTGAACCTCACTGCTGCGCGGGTCTGGGATGTGCACGACAAGTGGCCCGGTGGCGGCCCGCCCCGCGGGTGCGGCGACGCCGCTTTGGTGAACCGTCGCCGGCCTGCGTGACACCGGCGCGAGTGCGCGAAACGACGGAAGAGCGGTGAAGATGCCCGCCGCTGCGACACCGGTCCCACCTCGCTTGAGAAAGGTCCGACGAGTGATGCTTTCCATCTGCTGCCCCCCTTGTCCAAAGAGGCCTAAGCCAGCACCGCGATTGCCGCTTGGCTCGTCGCCATGCCTGCGCTGCGAGCTGTCCCGGGCTCGTCCCGGGCGCCTCTGCATTGGACTACGGCACTGATCGCCGCTCCGGATGAGCGGCCAGTGACGGCGCCGGACGCGGCTAGTTCAGCGACGAGCCCGGAAGATCGGCCCGGCCCGCATGACCACGCTCGAGACGGGTCTGGGTAACAGCCCGGCGCATCGAGACGTGGAACCCTGCCGCGACGGCACAGGTCACGCCAATGAGGACGTCACCCGCCTGCAAGGAGAAGCCGACGACCACGGCCAACAACGCGCACAGCACCCAGACCAGCTGGAGCTGGGTTTCGAACCTGGCGAACGCTCGCCCGAGAAGTGCCGGAGGCACGTGCCGCTGTGCGATCGAGTCGAACGAAGGCTTGGCCGCCGTTGTCGCAAAGCCTATGGCCAAGGTGAGCAGCGGTTGGGCCCACAGCGAGCCCCAGACCGCGGCGATGACGCCGAACAGCGCGGACAGCACGAGCGAATAGAGGATCAGCTGCTGCTCGGACAGATACCTGCGCATCACAGGCACGAGAAGCGATCCGAGCAGCGAGCCAATTGCACTGGTCAGGAGGACGAAGCCGAACCACCACGTCGCTGCGTGGAGATGACGCAGCGCGAAGGCAAGGAAGAAGGTGAGGAAGCCGACCGATCCCCTGATCACCGACATCGCCGCCAGCGAAAGGACCACCTCGGGGGCATACAGCGGAAGACCCAGCCGCTGGCGCTCGCGAGCGACGTTGATCCGCACCCGGCGCTCGCTGTCGGAGGTCGCCGGGCGCTCGTCGAGGGAGCGCCCGGTTGGTCGTATCGCGCGCCCTTTGGCGGGAACCTGCGGTCCGAGGATGGGCTGGCCATCGGGCGACGCGCTCGGCGGCTTGGCGAGGACCGCGTCGCCAGACTTGGGAAGCCGCAACGCGGCGAAACCTCCGAGGAGGAACACGACGAACCCCAGCCGCAGCACCCAAGGCGCGCCGAGCTGAAGCAAGCCCACCGCCACTGGAGAGGCCACAAAGCCAGCGAGGGTGGCGAGAACGGCGAGCTTTGCATTAGCGCTCGCGAGGTCGTCCTCCGTCTCGGTCATGGACGGAACCAGCGCCGCCTTGGCGACCAGGTAGAGCTTCGAGAGCACGAGGACGCCGAACGCCTCGGGAAACAGCAGCAGCCCTCTGATGTCGGCAGCCATCAGGAGCACCAGCACGGCGCTGCCAACCGACGCGACCGCCATGGACGCGCGTCTCGCATAGCTGCCCCTGTCGAGAAGCGGGCTGAGGGCTGGCGCCACGACGGCGAACGGCGTAATCGTCAATAACAGGTATAGGACGACCTTTCCCTTGGCGGCCTCCGGAGAGATGGTGAAGAACAGCGTCCCCGCGAGCGAGATGGTCACCAATGTCGTGCCCGTCGAGAAGACGCTGTGAACGAGTGCGAGCCTGCCAAAGGGCTGGGACTGGTCGAAGAGATCGCGGACTGCGCTGCGGACAAGCCGGGTGAGGCGAGCCCAACGGGCAGAGCTGTCCACGCCGCCATGGTACGTGCCGGCTCATCGCGGCGAGACGCCGCTACGATGCCCCCACACAGAGCTAGGAGGTCATCAGTGGGAGTTCGTGCCTACGTGCTGATCCAGACAGAAGTTGGCAAGGCGGCCACCGTCGCAACCAAGGTGGCCGAGATCCCCGGAGTTGCCCGCGCAGAGGATGTGACCGGACCCTACGACGTCATCGTGCAGGCTGAAGCCGACACAGTCGACGACCTGGGCAAGATCGTCGTCAGCCGAGTACAGCTCATCGAGGGCATCACGCGGACCTTGACCTGCCCGGTGGTCAACCTCTGATCAGCTCGTAGTCGACCCGGTGCCCGTGTGCGCCGGCGCGCGCTCCACCGCCGCGCGAAAAATAGAGGCCCGTGCCTACAGCCCGCCGGGGAAAGTCTCGCCGAGGCCCCGCTCACTTGGGTCGGGATCGTCGAGTGCCGCCCCAGCGGCCCCAGCGGCCTCCTCCCGGTAGGCCACGTATCCGGTCCGCTCGAGCTCCGCGGCGAGCTCAGGGCCACCGCTAGCGGCGATACGGCCCTCCGACAGCACATGGACGCGCTGTGCGGGCAACTCGGCGAGCAAACGGCGGTAGTGAGTGATCGCGATCACGCCCAGGGGAGGATCGCCTTCTCTTGTGGCCCGCTCGATGCGCCTTGACACCTGACCGAGCGCGTCGACGTCAAGGCCCGAGTCGAGCTCGTCGAGGATGGCGATCCGTGGCCTGATGATCGCGAGCTGCAGGGTCTCGTTGCGCTTCGCCTCGCCACCTGAGAGATCGACGTTCATGGGACGCGCCAGGATCTCCGGCGAGATGCCCAGCTCAGCGGCCTCCTCTGCGAGACGGGCCGCAAGTGGACCTGGTTCGGCTTCCTCGATGCGGCCCGCCGCGATCAGCGACTCGGTGAGCGCCGCAGCGAGCGGTACCCCGGGTACCTCGATCGGGTACTGGAACGTGAGGAAGAGTCCAGCCTGCGCCCTTGCAAAAGGCGCCAGGCTGAGCAGCTCGACGCCGTCGAGCGTCACGCTCCCGCTCGTGACCTCGTAGCCGGGACGACCCATCAGGACGTGCGCGAGGGTGCTCTTGCCCGAGCCGTTCGGGCCCATGACCGCATGGATCTCACCACTGCGCACCTCGAGGTCGATGCCGCGGAGGATCTCCTGGGAGTCGACGCGGGCATGAAGACCCGAGATCTTGAGGATGCTGGCGTTCAACTGATCACCGCGAATACTTCTCCGGAGTCGACCTCGATGGGCACAACCTGGACGGACTGGGTGGCCGGCAGGCTCTGCGGCGACCCGTCCAAGAGGGAGAAGGTGCTGCCGTGCCGGAGGCACTCGATCTCGCACACGTCGGCGAAGACCTCGCCCTCCGAGAGTGGGTAGTCCTCATGGCTGCAGACGTCGAGGAGTGCCCGGAACCCGGACTCGCAATGAACGAGCGCGATCGGTCCTGCGTCGGTCTCGAAGCGGCGAACCTGTCCGAGCTCGAGGTCACCGGTCGCGCAGAGTCGCACCCTCACCGGATCAGCCTCCACCTGTGACACGGTCCAGCCGCGCTGCGATCGCCACGGCGAGATGGTCGCGAACACCCGGCGTTGCGACGCGCACCCAGAGGTCCTCGAAGAAGCCCAGCAGGATCAGGCGCTCGGCAACCGCGGGCGGAACGCCTCGAGACTCGAGGTAGAAGCGCTGCTCACGGTCGATCTGGCCGACAGCTGAAGCGTGCGAGCACCGGACATCGTTCTCCTCGATGTCGAGGTTGGGAACCGAGTCCGCGTGCGCTCCGTCGCTCAGCACGAGATTCCTGTTGGTCTGGAAGGCATCGGCTCCCTTCGCGCCGTGCCTCATCCTTATGAGCCCCGAATACACCGAGCGCGCTGTGCCGCCGACCGCTCCCTTGAAGACGAGGTTGCTCTTTGTGCGCGGCGCTGCGTGCTCCTGGAGCGTGCGGAAGTCGTGCATCTGGGTCGCGTCACCAAGGTACGCCGCCAGGAGTTCGGCACTGCCACCCTGGCCTGCCAGTACCGACTCGGTACGAAAGCGTGCGTACTCGCCGCCGAGCGATGCCGTGAAGGTGCGCACCGTGGAGTCGCGGCCCGCCCGGATCCGTTGATGGGCGAGCTGCCAAGCTCCGGCGCCGAGCTGCTGGATGGCGTTGTAGGACAACACCGCCGCATCCCCGACGTCGATGTCGACAATCGGCACCGCGACAAGCGCGCCGTCGCCAGAGACGAAGAGCTCGATCACCGAGGCCTCCGACGCCTCGCCGACATCTATCACCGTGCGGGCGGACACAGCCTGGGCCGCCCCGGCGGCCCCGCTCGAACCAAGTACGTGAACGATGACTATCGGGTGGTCGACATGCACCCGGGCAGGAACCGAGAGCACGAGCGCGTCGCGGAGAAGAGCGTCGGCAAGGTGGTCGAACGCGTCGGGCGCGTGCTCCTCCTTTCCGGTCGCCGAATTCAGCTTGGTCACCCGGTCGAGAACCTCCGAGCCCCTGGAATCGCCGAGGATACTGGCGAGAACGACCCCAGCCGCGCCGGCGGCAGGGGACAACTCGCATGCGACCGGGACACCATCAACGACCACGGCTAGACCGGAACGCTCGCCGAGGTGACCGAGGAGTGCGACAGCTTCAGGCCAGGCGTCAACCTCGGCCGGCACCCGCGCGACATCGCAGGCCGGCGTCTCGTTCGCGACATACTGCTCGAGGTCGAGCTCGGAGATCCTGCTGTAGCGCCACAGATCCTCGTCGACCAATGGAGCTGGGCTCGCGACGAACCTATCGAGCGCGCCTAGGCGCCGCTCAACGAGCCACTCCGGGCCACCGAGGGACCGCGCGACTCGGGCGGTGTACGAGACGGGTAATTGCATTGTGATCAGCGCAGCAGGTTAGCGGACAACCGTCACCGGGTGGGCGGTGAACCCTTGCGCTTGAACCAGCCACGCGGACCGAATCCGCCACCCGAGCCGGAGTGCCGCTCCTCCTTACGCTCTCGTTTGCGCGCTTCGTCGATCGCGTCGGGCGCGATCGCAGAGACGATCTCTTCCGCGTTCTCGAGCAGGTCGGCGGCGTCCGCTGCCGGCACGTCGGACGGCTCTGACTCGAGAGCTGGTTCTACCAGCTTGCCGTGAGTCCAACCGGCGTCGGCAAGACGCCGCTCGTAGACCGGGCATCCGTCCGGGCACCTCCACGGCGCGTCAGGTGCCATGTCGAGCACGCAGAACCTCGCGACCTCTCCACTCGCATAGGTTCGGCTCTGGTAGTGACGACAATCCTCCCGCATCGGCATGGGGATGGACGTTACCCCGCGACAACCGGTGGAACCTGGGCAGGCCTGCGCAGCGCTTGGTGCACGAGACCTCAGCCGACCGAGCCGTCCATCTGGAGCTCGATCAGACGGCTCCACTCGACCGCGTACTCCATCGGCAGTGTCCGCGTGATCGGCTCGATGAAACCGTTCACGATCATGCCCATCGCCTGGGTATCGCTCAGGCCGCGACTCATCAGGTAGAAGAGCTGATCGTCACCGATCTTGGACACGGTCGCCTCGTGACCGATCTCGGCGTCACGCTCGCAGACTTCCATGTACGGCTTGGTCTCGGAGACCGAGTCCTCGTCCAGGATCAGAGCGTCGCAACGAACGAACGACTTCGCCCTCCTCGCGCCCTCGTCCACGTGCACCTTGCCCCGGTAGGTGGCATGGCCACCGCCCTTCGAGATCGATTTCGAGACGATCGTCGAACTGGTCTCGGGAGCGCAGTGGAACATCTTCGCCCCTGTGTCGAGGATCTGACCCGCCCCCGCGTAAGCCACGGAGAGAACCTCACCCGAGGCCTTCGGACCCATCAGATACACCGATGGGTACTTCATCGTGAGCCGTGAGCCGATGTTCCCGTCGATCCACTCGACGTGGGCCTCGGCTTCGGCTCGAGCCCGCTTTGTGACCAGGTTGTAGACGTTTGTGGACCAGTTCTGGATCGTGGTGTAGGTGATCCGGCTGCCGGGCAGGGCAACAAGCTCGACAACGGCCGAGTGAAGCGAGTCCGACGAGTAGACCGGTGCCGAACAGCCTTCGACGTAGTGCACCTGGGCGCCCTCGTCCGCGATTATCAGCGTTCGCTCGAACTGACCCATGTTCTCGGCGTTGATCCGGAAGTACGCCTGAAGGGGCATGTCCACGGTCACACCGGGCGGGACATAGATGAAAGACCCTCCCGACCATACAGCCGAGTTCAGAGCTGCAAACTTGTTGTCGCCAGGCGGGATGATCTTGCCGAACCACTTGCGAACTATCTCGGGGTGCTCGCGAACCGCTGTGTCCATGTCGGTGAAGAGCACGCCAAGGCGTGCCAGGTCCTCACGATTTCGGTGGTACACGACCTCGGACTCGTACTGGGCGGTCACTCCGGCCAAGTACTTGCGCTCTGCTTGCGGGATACCGAGCCTGTCCCAGGTGTTCTTGACAGACTCGGGCAGCTGGTCCCAGTCGCTGACCTGCGCGTCGGTTGGCTTGATGTAGTAGTAGATGTCGTCAAAGTCCAGGTCGGGCATCTTCTCGGCGAACCAGCGCACCATCGGCTTGCGCTCGAAGCGGCGCAGCGACGACAACCTGAAGTCGAGCATCCAGCTCGGCTCGCCCTTCATGGCAGACATCTCCCGGACGATCGCTTCGGACAGCCCCTTGCGCGGTTTGAAGACGTAATCCTCGACGTCACTCCAGCCGAGCTGGTACTTGCCTAGATCGAGCTCCGTGATGGCCATCAGGCGTTCCTCCCCGGGAGTTTCTCCTACGCACATAGTAACAACTCCGGACCAGCGCGCCCACCCGCCGGGCGGCAGCGTCTAGGACCGGCTGTCGCTTCGCGAAGTCAGACCGGCGACCTCAGCCCTCGGCCGGCGTGAGCTCGACGTTGTAGGGCTGCGAGATCCCGCTCGGGAGCTCTGCCGCAAGCCCGTTGACGGTGATGCCGATGAAGCGCGGCGCGCCGAGGATGACGACAAGCGCGCCCGAGGCCGCATAGGTCGCTGACTGGCCGGCGTCCAGCGTCTGGGCAAACAGCCACGGCCCTGCGCGCGTGTGCTCGATCCCCACCCAGCAGGCGCCGGTGGAAGCTTGGAACGCCAAGGTGTAGGTGCCCGACGGCACGCTGAAAGCGATGTTGGAGGGAGACACGGAGGTCGGTTTGAGCGACGTCGGGAGCGTCGTGGTCGTGAAAGTTGTCGTGGTGGTCCGTCCACCACCTCCGCGACGAGTAGTTGTCGTCGTGAGCTTGCCGCCCGATCCGCCTCCACCGCTCAGGGAGATCACGGCGGCCACCACCGCCACAACTGCTACGGCCGCTGCGGTACCGGTCGCGGCCCGCCGGACCATAACCTGGCGATGACGATCGGCTGGCGACCTGTAGGCGTCGCTCCGGGCACGAGCCTCTGCTGTTCCTGGCACACGCGGGCGGGCATGGCTGCCACGTGCACCGGCGGTGGTACCGGGCCCTGTATCCGACAAGTCGGCTTCCTGGTCGACGCCGTCCTGGTGGTCCGCCACCGGCCCGTGACCCGGCATCCGGTTCGGTGCCGAGAGGCGGAGCTTGGGCTCACCCGCCGGCGGCAGCCGCGAGGAGGCCAGCTGGCCCTTGCCGGGCAGACGGACAGCGCTTCGGGCCGCGGGGGCCTCACCACCGGTCTCGTCGATGCGCCTGCCCACATGCGGCCGCCCGGTCTCCTCGTGGGGAAGGATGCGGAACCCGGTGGACTCAGTGCGCTTTGAGACCTCTCCGAGCACGCCGAGCGCGCGCTCGTATGTCTCGACTGACTTTGTGGCGGACCTGGCCGAGGTGACGCGGGCCCAGACGATCGCGGTCACGACTAGCACCGCGAGGACGACGACGACGATTGCCGCTATCACGGCCACCAACTCCACAACTGGCTGCGCACGCTCCCATTCAAGCCGAATGCCGAGACTCGGGCATCGCGCCCGCCTGAGGAGTAGATGCGGTCAGGCTCTCAGGCCGTGGCGCGGACGGAGGTAGTCCGGGATCTCCGAGAGCCGCGGGTTCGCGCGGTCACGAGCAGACACGACCGGGTCGCTGACAGCCCAGTCCGCGCCGAGATCAGGGTCGTCCCACGCGACACCGAGCTCGTCGGCAGGGTTGTAGTAGGAGTCGACAAGGTAAGTGAGCGTCAGATCGGTGACCGCAGCAAATCCGTGGCTCACCCCAGGCGGGATGAACAATCCACGGTCGTCGTGCTCGCCGATCTCGAGGATCTCGGTCGCGCCCTCCGTCGGCGAGCCCAGACGAAGGTCATGAAGCACGACGCGGGCGCGGCCTCTGGTCACGTACCAGTAGTCAGACTGGTGGAAGTGGTAGTGAAGACCGACGAGCGCGCCCTGCTGACGGTCCGACCTGTTGCCTTGGAGCATTTCGCGCCCGAGGGGGAACCAGCTCCTGCGGTAGGTCTCGATGAACCGTCCACGGCTATCGCCGTAGACGTCCGGGGTCACGATCATGACGTCCGCGATCGCGCTGGACGCATCGACTCTCGGCAACGGTCGCCCTCCTTCAATCGATTCTGAGGCTCCCTGTTTAAGGGCCTCCGGAAGGCTAGTGCTGCGCGGCAACAAGACCAAGAAGCTCTAGGAAACCCAAAGACCTAGGAGGACCGGTCCTGGCTCCTCCGGGAACGAGTCTGCGACCTCGTCATCCTTCTGGCAGTTCTCGCGGCGTCCTTGTGGAAAAGGCGAGCTGCCAGTCGTTCTCACTTTCTCCGTCGATGGTGAGGCGCCAGGTGAAGCGCGTGTTGTAGGGGAGGGGGAGCGGGCTGAAATTGACCGCTACGGCCACGTCGACCGGGCTTCCTTCCGGGACGCCCTCGGGCCGCCCCACCTCGAAATCACCGCGCACCTCAATCGGCTGGGGACCGTCGGCGCCTTCGACAATGACCGAGCGCCCGTCCTCGTCCATCAAGAAAAGCTCCCAGTGGTGAGCACGCGTTGCCTCGTGCCATCCCACGTCAACTTTGATCGCTATCGCGGACGGCATCGGATCCGGTCCGATCAGGCTCCAGCCTCCGCCGAGGATGAACAACTTCCCATCCGCCACCTGCGCCGCGTCACAGAGCATCATCGTCACTCTCACGACGCAACGGTAGCCCCGCACGGTACGGACGCACCGGCAAACTTTGAGTACCGTCGTCGGGATGGGCGAGCTCGGACTGCGCAACGACCTCTATCGGCGGCCGCTCGCAACCGCCCTCGAACGCCTCGGCCTCGAAGCCGGATGGCGCTGTGTGGATGTGGGTGCAGGCGCCGGCGACGTCTCTGTGGCTTTCGCGGAGCTCGTCGGGCGGGGTGGGCGCGTCTACGCGGTCGACAGTGATCCCCGCGCGCGCGACGAGGTCGCCGCCGCGGCGGCGGCCACCGGAGGGGCACAGGTCATCAGCATCACCCAGGCCGGCGAAGACCTGGCTCTGCCGGAGAGCGTCGATCTTGCGTACTGCCGCTTCTTGTTGATGCACGTGCTCGAGCCCCGCGTGGTCCTCGAGCGGATGGTCGCCTCACTCAGGATCGGCGGTTATCTCCTCGCACAGGAGCCCATCACCTCGGCAGGACGGATCGACGGTGTGGCGATGTCGATGCCCGGGGCGCGGCACCAAGACGTAGGGGCCCTTCTCCCGAGGATGGTCCGCGAGGCCGGCCTCGAGCTCGTCGATGCCTGGGCCGAGGCTCCCGCAGGCGCCGGGCCGGGGCCTGTGGCGACCTACCTCGAAGAGCTCACCGAAGTTGAGCCGGGGGACGCTTCGGTGGTGCTACCGCCGCTCGTCACCGTCATCGGCCGTCGCCTCGCAACAGAAACCGCCTCCGCGCGCTAACCGACGCGGTACCGACACCTCGCGGCTCTCGTGGCGGGGGACGCCTGCTTTCGAGCCGGTTCAGCCGACGAAGGATTCAACTTGTCTGACGAGCTTGTCCTCAATCTCGAGGTTCCATGCCGTCTCAGCCACGTCAACAAATAGGAACAGGTCAGATAGAAGCAAAGTCTCGAGGGCTGCGGTCGCGAGGTGCTGGAGCCATTTCCCGATGCCGATGCGCACAAGGCAGTCGTCAGCCGAGCCGGAAACGGTGATGGTCAACGCGCGGTCGGCGTCTATCACCGACGCCAGGAACCTGCCCTTCTTGGCCTGGAGGACGACACCGTGGTCACTCGGTGCCGATCGTTGCACAGTGAAGCCATCGGAGGTCAGGTAGCCCTCGATCTTCGATTCCAGGTCTGGCAAGTCGACATGCTTGCCCTGGAACTGCATGACCTTCTCACCTATCACCTGGGCTCATGCTCCTCTCGGGTTTCGAAACGGGCTCCGCCGCCGCCGGAACGGCCGCCTGGAGCACGCTACAGGCGTGGGCCGGAGCGCGACGGCCGCTTCGACAGGATCACTTCAAAAGGCGCGACAAACGCCTGTCCGCGAGAAGGCGGCCCTTGGTCTGACAGCGCTTGCAGTAGACGACCTCGTGCGACTCGTAGGAGACCCTGAGCAAGGGCTCACCGCAGACCGGACAGGGCCGGCCGGCGCGATTGTGCACTGCGAAGCCGGTGCCGAGCTTGGGCTCAGACAGGCCCCCCGTACGCAGGCGCTCGGAGGCGATCGCGTCGGAGATGACAGACCGGACGACGGCGACCAAACGCCGACGATCCGACTCGTTCAGCGAACTGAGGGACGAGAAGGGCGACAAACCGGCGCGGTTCAGCGCGTCGTCCGCGTAGCCGCGGCCTACTCCGGCCACGAACCTCTGATCCCGCAGGAGGGTGTGAAGATGCCGGGGATCCTGGCTCGTGAGCAGCCGGTCCTCGAACGCCTTGTCCGACGGCTCGGGGCCTAGGCCCTCCAGTGGACCCCCGTCGCCGGTGGCCAGCACCCACCAACCAGCTTTGCGCTCGTGGCCATGCTCGCGCAGCAGCACACCGGCGCCGTTCCCGAAAACGAGACGAACGACGGCACCTCTCGGCTTGGTGTGCTTCGGGGGTACCTCGATGTCCAGGCGACCAGCTTGCGACAGATGTACGAGAACGCGCCGACCGGACGAAAGGCTCACGACCAGGTACTTGCCTCTGCGTCCCACCCTGAGGACCTTCTCGCCCTCGAGGCCCTGTCCCGGCGGAAGAACCGTCTTCAGCCCGGAAAAGCCCAGCAGCTCGACTGCAGCGATGGTTGCTCCGGCGACAGCACAATCGAGACGCTCGGCAAGCGCCTGCATCTGGGGTAGCTCAGGCATCTCGGGCAGTCCGGGCCAACATGTCGCGCTAACCAAGCTCCGCTCAGGGCCCAGCCGGCTCAGAGCGCTGAAGGCCCGCACGTCGGCCCCGCGAGACGAGCTTGAATGCCATCTTGCGACTGGCCTCGTCGATCATCTCTGCCCCGAACATCACGGCACCCTTGCGCTCGTCGTCACCGGCGCGTTCGTAGGCGTCCAGCATCGCCCACGCACGGTCGAATTGCTCCTGGGCCGGCGAGAACACCTCGTTCAAGATCGCGACCTGGTCAGGATGGACCGCCCACTTCCCGTCGTATCCGAGGGCGTGCGCCCTGCTGCAGTAGTCGCGGAAGAGCCCCAGATCGCGGATCTTGAGGAACGGGCCGTCGATGACCTGAATTCCGTTCGCCCGTCCGGCAATCAAGATCTTGCTGAAGACGTAGTGGAAATGGTCGCCCGGGTACTGGTCGATCTGGACCCCGCCGGTCAACACGGGCATCTCGATCGAAGCGGCGAAATCTGCCGGGCCGAAGACGACTGCCTCGAGCCTCGCTGAGGCGGAGCAGATCGCCTCGACGTTGAGGAGCCCGCGAGCGGTCTCGATCTGCACCTCGATACCTATGTGGCCTGTGGGGAGCCCGCTGTTGAGCTCTACTTGGGTGAGGAGGAGGTCAAGGGCCACGACCTCGGCCGCCGCTTGCGTCTTGGGCAACATGACCTCGTCGAGACGATCGCCAGCTCCGCTGACCACTTCGATTGCGTCGCCGTAGGTCCAAGGTGTGTCCCATCCGTTCAGGCGCACGCACAGGACGCGGTCGTCCCACGAGAGGTCGCGGATCGCACCGACGACACTTGACCTCGCGGTCTCCTTCTCGGCCGGCACGACGGAATCCTCCAGGTCGAAAAGGATCATGTCAGCCGGCACGCCGGGAGCCTTCTCGAGAAACCGGTGGCTCGATCCCGGCACGGATAGGCACGACCGGCGGGGTAGGTCGCGGGAACGCTCGGACACGACCTCGATCGTACGACGGCGCCCTGGGCGCGGCCGCGGCAACGCCTAGGGTCGCATCGTGAGCGCTCGTGCCTCGGCGACAAGGGCTCCGGCGGCAGGACCGGTGCGGCGGCGACGCGGGCCGCGATTGACTTCGGCCCGTGCTAGTGGTCCACGAGCCCGCTCAGGGGGCGGTCCGCCG
This sequence comes from Acidimicrobiaceae bacterium, assembly GCA_003140595.1. Taxonomy (GTDB): domain Bacteria; phylum Actinomycetota; class Acidimicrobiia; order Acidimicrobiales; family Bog-793; genus Fen-455. The sequence goes on from PLKG01000098.1 coordinate 61,790, forward strand.
CCAAGCCGAGCACAAGGTAGCGCTCCACGACCTCGGCGGTCGTACGACGGTCACCTAAGACGGGAGCGGAGGAATTCAGTGGTTCGCTGCCAGGCAAGAGCCGACGCTTCGGCGTCATAGACCTCCGGGCGCGTGTCGTTGAAGAAAGCATGGTCGCACTCGGGGTAGATATGGATACTCACGTCGTCGTTGCCTGCCTTCCGCAAGGTGCGCACGAGCGCTCTGGCCATCTCGGGGCTCGCCGATTCATCCCTTCCGGCGAAGTGACCGAGGACTGCGCCGCTCAGTGCCGAATAGTCCGGCTGAGCACCCTGCCAGGGCACCACACCGTAAAACGGCACGACAGCCCTCACCTTGTCGGGACGCTGCGAAGCGAGCATCAGAGCCAGCCCTCCGCCCATGCAGAATCCGACAACGCCTACTCCACCACCGCTCGATCGCGCCGCGACCTCGTCGACGGCACCGCCCATGTCCCTCATCGCCCGGTCCAGCTCAAGCGCCATCATCAGCTTTGCCGCCTCGTCTGGCTCGGTGACATTGGTCCCGTGGTACAAGTCAGGCGCGAGTGCCACGAAACCTTCGGCCGCGAAGCGATCACAGACGTCCTTGATGTGGTCAACCAACCCCCACCATTCCTGGATCACGACGACACCCGGTCCGCCCCCGCTGGCGGGCAAGGCCAGGTACCCGACATCAGTCGAACCATCGCTTGGAAACTCGATCACCGATCCCATCCCAGCGAAGCTACTCGCCGTCGGCGGCCGGTTCAGGCATCAGCCCGAGAGCGCGAGGATGGGCCCCCATGTCCGCCGGTCGTCTCCCAGGGACCTTTCGTGTCCTGCTCGCGGCAAGTTTCGTGTCGTCGATCGGCAGCGGTCTTACTCTCCCGTTTCTCGTCATATATCTGCACCAGGTTCGACACATCCCGCTCGGGATCTCGGGTGTGCTGATCGGCGGCGTCGCGGTCCTCGCTCTTCCCGTAAGTCCGGTGGCCGGTGCCCTTGTCGACCACGTCGGTGCCCGCCAGGTGGTGCTTGTAACCATGGTCGTGCAAGGGCTCGGCACCGCCGGTCTCGCAACCGTTCACAGCACCCTGACCGCGCTGCCCGCCCTGTTCGTCTTCGGGCTGGGCCAGGCCGCCGCGTGGCCCACGTGGAACGCTCTGTTGGGAGTGATGGTCGACGACGACAAGCTCAGCGGCTTGGCCTTCGCCCGGAACTTCCAACTCCTGAACCTGGGTCTCGGCATAGGCGCGATCGTCGGCGGGCTCATCGTGCACGTCCGCGAGCCGGGAACCTTCGTATCGGTGTATCTCGCCGACGGGGCGTCGAACCTGGTGGTCGTCACCGCACTCGCGGTGCTGCCTCGAAGGGCATTTGGCGCTGCGCGCCATGTCGGTGCCGCATTGGCAAACGAGGGCGGCACCGAAAGCTGCGCGCACGACCGACCCCGCTCGGGTGGGTACCGAGCCGTGCTGGGCGACGGCGTGTTCCGCCGGTACCTCGTCGCGACCACCGTTCTCATGGTCGCCGGCTACGCCGCTCTCAACACCGGCTTTGTCGCCTTCGCCACTTCGGTGGCCAAGGCTGGCCCCGGCACGATCGCGGCCGCGTTCGCGGCCAACACGGCGTTCATCGTCCTTGCACAGCCGCTGGGGCTGCGAATCGTCAGCCGGACGAGGCGTACGACCGCCCTCAAGATGGTCGCGGGCGCGTTCGCCGCCTGCTGGGTCGTGCTCGCGTCAGCGGGTCTGGCACCTGGGTCCTACGCCGCGCGGGCGCTTGTCATCGCGACTCTGGTCGTGTTTGCTGCGGGCGAGGTGCTCCTCAGCCCTGTAAGCGGCCCTCTCGTGAACGACCTTGCCCCCCCGGGGCTACGCGGAAGGTACTTTGCCGCGTCTGCAATGTGCGTCACGGTTGCCAACATCTTGAGCCCGGCAATCTCAGGAGCGGCCGTCGGCGGCGGCCTTGGTATTTTGCTGCTTGGCTTCTTCGTCGCCTGTTGCGGAGTAGCCGCCCTAGCTGCGGAGTGGTTAGGCCAAGCTCTCACGCCAGCTCAGGACAATGCCCGCGGACACCGGTCGCCGGTCTGAGGTCCTCGGGACCAACCCGACGACCCCCGCAAATTCGTCACCCCGCCCGAACGACGAGCTCGGGCGACGGCGGGCAGATGGCTCGACCTAGGGCTTGGACGGGGATGTCCGGGCCTGACGGGCCGACCACGAGATCGAACGAACCCGGTTAGATCAGCTCGGCGTCGTCGCGTGCCCGTCGGAGAATCTCTCCGAACAGCTGGCCGTGCCGCACACAGCCGACGCCCGCAACTCCCCAGACTGGGACCGGAGCATCGTTGGCGGCTCTGGCGACAGAGGCGGCCAGAGGTCAGAGCACACTTCGAGAACCCGCCGCGAGCGCCTCCACGAGTACCGCGGCGCCGCCCTCGACAGGCTCCTTTGCGTCTTGGTACCCCCAGCCGCGGGCCTGTGAGGCCGCGGCCGCGAACCTTCGCAGGTCGTCGGCAGTGCGCGCGGCGAAGTGACCAGACGTACCACTTCGGGTTCCCGACGCGAACAAGCTTCCAGCACGGTCTGGGCGGGACACGCGACGAGATGTGCCCGTTCGCGACAAGGCGTTCGCTCAGGCCGGCCGCGAGGAGATCGGCCGTCGGATCCGAGAGGAGCTCGCCGACTGGTTTCGCGCCGCCTTATCGGGATGAGAGGCAGCAAGCATCGTCGCGGCCACCCACCAGAGAGGCCTGGCAAAGACCTGAGACTCGACTAGCCGTCGGCCGGCGGTCACGACAGCGCGCGGTTCTTCAGCGCGAGCTCGGAAATGGCCCGTGCCGCCTCGACGGCCAGAGTCGTGGGCCTCGTCGCGATCCCGGGCGATCCACCGTGGGCGCTCGATGCGGTGCATCCGGTGGGGACCTTGCCGCCGCGATGCCGGCGTGGCACCGAGAAGCTCGAGAGCAAGGAGCCTAAAGCGAGCCCATCGGCCTAGCCGACGATCCCGCCCTTGGTCATGGCCAGAACGTCCAGAGCGCGATCGACCTCCTCCTCGGTGAGCAAGCCCATCTCCAGCACGACCGTTCGCAGGTCCTTTCCTCCAGCGACAGCCGCCTTCACAACCTTGGCCGCCTGCTCGTATCCGATATAGGGGTTGAGCGCCGTCGCTATTGACGGGGAGGAGAGCGCGTAGGACCTGCACCGCTCCTCATCCGCGGCGATCCCGACAACGCACTTGTCTGCCAAGACTCGGCTCACCGCCGACAGCAGCCGGATGGACTCGAGCAGGTTGCTGGCGATCACCGGCAGCATGACGTTGAGCTCGAAGTTGCCCGCGGCACAACCGAAGCCAACCGCAGCGTCATTGCCGACAACCTGAGCGACAACTTGGCAGACAGCCTCGGGAACCACCGGGTTCACCTTTCCCGGCATGATTGACGATCCCGGCTGGAGATCAGGCAAGTGGATCTCGCCAAGGCCGCACCGCGGACCGGATGACATCCATCGAAGATCGTTCGAGATCTTGTACAGCGATATTGCGATCGTTCGGAGAGCACCGGAGGCCTCCACCAGAGCGTCCCGAGCGCCTTGAGCCTCGAAGTGATCACGAGCCTCGATGAGGGGCAGACCGGTGGCCGACGCGAGATCTCCTATGACCCTCGACGCGAAGCCCGCCTTCGCGTTCAACCCGGTCCCGACTGCCGTGCCACCGAGCGGCAGCTCCGCAACCCGTGGCAAGACCGATTGGAGCCGCTCGACGCCGTGCTCGACGGCAGCCGCGTATCCACCGAACTCCTGTCCGAGCGTCACTGGCGTCGCATCCATCAAGTGGGTGCGACCGGACTTCACAATGCTCATGAACTCGGCCTGCTTCGAGCGCAAGCCCGAGGCGAGATGACCCAGGGCAGGTACAAGATCTCCGACGATCCCGCGGGCGGCCGCCAGATGAATCGCCGAGGGGAACACGTCATTGGACGATTGCGACGCGTTGGGCTCGTCATTGGGGCGGACCTCCCGCCCGAGCCGTTCGCTGGCAATATGCGCCAGCACTTCGTTCATGTTCATGTTCGTGGAGGTCCCCGATCCCGTCTGGAACACGTCGATCGGGAACTCGTCAAAATGGCGCCCGGCTGCCACTTCTTCAGCCGCGTCGACAAGCGCCGCCGCGACATCGGGACCGATCGTTCCCATCTCCGCGTTCACCGTGGCAGCTGCTCGTTTGATCATCGCCAGGGCGACGAGAAGCGCTGGGTCCACTGGTTGGCCCGAAATAGGGAAGTTATCGACGGCACGCTGAGTTTGTGCTCCCCATCGGGCACGCTCGGGAACTCGGATCTCCCCCATCGAGTCGTGCTCGATGCGATACTCGACTTCGGCGTCGCCAGCTCGCTGTGAGTCTCCCAGAACAGTCATAGAGTCAACGTAGTTGTCAGAACGACCGTAACAATTCGGGCAGAGTTATCGTAACTACGCTGTAATGTCAGTAGCCGAGCAGAATTGCTCGCATCGCAGGTGGGAGCCCGCGTGCTTGCAATGGCTTTGCAGAGCGGGTTAGGTTGCGATCACTGTGAGACCTGCTTCTGGGAGCCTCGTCATTCAGGCTGGGCGAAGTTCGGTCGTCGCGCCGGATGCGCCAGAGAGCCGACGCCGCCGCGCGGCGGTTTCGCTAGCCGTCTCGGCAATGTTGCTCGCAGGCGTCGTCACACCTCTTGTTCTCAACGGCATGCCGGCAGGTGCCGACCAGGTTTCCACCCTGCAACAGCGTGCCCAGTACATCGCCGCAGAGATCCAAGCCTCCAACGTCAAGTTGACCATCCTCGACGAGAACTACCTCGAAGCCAAGGCTCGGGTGGCGTCCCTCGCTCAACAGGTGTCCGACGCGACAAAGGCGATAGGCCGGACCGAGACGACACTTGATCAGGATCGGTCGCACCTACGCCAGGTTGCGATCGAGGCCTACGTCTCCGGCGGCGCCTCGCAGAGCTTTTCTGTCCTGTTCAACGGCACCCAACAGACCGCCGGAATGCAGCAGGCCTATATCCAAGCGGCGTCAGGCAACCTTGACGAGTCTGAGACAACGGTGTTGATCAACCAGCGAGCGCTTTCGATCGATCGGGCCGCTCTCAACCGCACCGAGCAGGTCGCGAGTGCCAACGAGAGGACGATCTCGAGTGACCTCTCGCAAGCCCAGCTCATCACGGCCAAGTTGGACAGCGAAGAAGTCAGCGTAAAGGGTCAGCTAGCAGCCGCTGTTGCGGCGGCTGAACGCGCCAAGGCCGCGGCCTATGCCGCCGCGTTGGCCAGGGCCGCCGCCGCCGAAGCCGCTGCCCAGCAACAACAACAGCAGCAGCAGTCGCAGTCGCAACAGTCGACTGCGGCTCCGACGCCGGTTCCCGCGCCTACGCCCACTGCACCGGTGTCTGGTAACAGCGCAGGTGCGATCGCTGTGAACGCCGCCCAGAGCCAGCGCGGCGTCCCCTACGTCTGGGGGGGTGCGACGGCGGGAGCAGGCTTTGACTGCTCGGGGCTGACAATGTGGGCATGGGCCCAAGCAGGTGTCTCTCTGGCGCACGGGGCAACTGAGCAGTACTACGAGATCGAACACGTCTCGATGTCCGACCTTCAGCCTGGTGACCTCATCTTCTATGGCGACTCGTACCTCCTCTACCACGTCGTCATGTACATCGGAGGCGGCATGGTCGTGCAGGCAGAGGAGACTGGCACCAACGTGATGGACACGCCGATTCCACCTGGTGCTTTCGGCGCCGGCAGACCTTGACCTCTCGACCCTCCTAAGACGCTCCAACAGCTGCACCGCTGCACGCCAGCGGCCTTCCCACGTACGCTTCGCCAATGCGCGCTGTCGTCATCGAGGCCGGATCCGTGGTCGCCAGAGAGCGGCCCGACCCCGTCCCCGGGGTGGGCGAGCTACTCGTCAGCGTCCGCGCCGCGGGTTTGAACCGCGCCGACATGTTGCAGCGGGCCGGTCTTTATCCTGCTCCGCCGGGTTCGCCCACGGACACACCCGGGCTCGAGTTCTCGGGAGTCGTGGCGGATATTGGCCCTGGTGTCGAGCGCTTTTCCATCGGCGACCGTGTCATGGCCGTCGTCGGCGGTGGGGCCCAGGCCGAGCTGGTGATCGTCCATGAGCGCGCCGCGCTGCCCATGCCAGACACGCTGGACTTTCTGGAAGCGGGCGGGTTCCCGGAGGCATTCACGGTCGCACATGACGCTCTGTTTACCCAGTGCGCGCTCCGACCAGGTGAACGCGTCCTGGTGAACGGCGCCGCGGGCGGCGTCGGCGTCGCCGCGGTCCAGCTTGCCCGTGTGGCAGGCGCCACCGTCGTCGCGAGCGTGCGAGCCCCTCACCTTCGGGCCTCGCTGGAATCTTTCGGCGCGACGGCTGTCGACCCGGCCGAAGCGGCCGCACACGGCACCTACGACGTGATCCTGGAACCGATCGGGGCGTCGAATCTGAAGAGCGACCTTGGCTCACTGACGATCGGAGGCCGTCTCGTCATCATCGGCGTCGGCGCCGGTGCACGGGGCGAGATTGACCTGCTCCAGCTCATGGATCGTCGGGCACGCATTTGCGGCTCCACGCTGCGGGCTCGTCCTCTGGAGGACAAGGCGGTTGCCGCGCGTCTCGTCGAGCGCCAGGTCCTGCCACTGGTCGCGGCACGGCGGGTTCGCGTCCCCGTCGAGGCCATGTTCGGGCTGGAGGAAGTGGACGCGGCATACGCACGGTTCGAAGCGGGGAACAAGCTGGGCAAGATCATTCTCGACGTGTCCCGCTGACAACAGATCGAAGCACTCCACAAGGCGGCGACCTCGACCAGGGTCGTCCAATAGGCTTCGCGAGCTGGGATCGGCTCACCCGCAAGGGAATGCTCTGACCACCGATCCCCGCGAGAGCAGTCCGACAATTTCACCTACTGGAATATTCCACCAGTGGAACTGTTCTAGCCCATGTGACATTGCAGAGCTCATCTGGACCGGTCCACCGGTGGTGACGATCGCGCGATCCACATCGCGGCAGTCGAACGGGGGGACGACCAGCGCGCCGGAGCCCTCGACACGTGAGGTCCTCGTAGATCGCTACTGCGAGCTTCAACCGCAGATGCAAAGGCGCTTCAGCGCTTTGTTGCACCGAGAGCTGCGAGATGAGCTCCATGCCGTCACCGGACACCAGCTGAGCGTATTGGCCTACCTCCGCGGGCAGTCGGTGACAATGCGCGAGCTCGCAAGGGAGCTCGACGTAGGCGAAAGCGCTGCCACAGCCGTGGTCGACCGTCTCGTACGCCAAGGGCTCGTCGCTCGCCGCGACGACCCCTCGGACCGCCGTGTCGTACGCCTGGCCCTGAGCGACTCAGGCGAGTCGCTGGTGACCAAGCTTCACGCCACGGCCTGCAGGAAGACAGCGAACTTGCTCGTCTCGCTCTCCGACGACCAGCTCGCTGAGCTCGTCGCGACAATGGAAATGCTCGACGCGGCCGCCACCGCGAACGAAACGCTCACCTGCCTTGAGAGCGCTTCGGTGAACAACGCCCAGGAGGAACCAGCAAGATGACGACCACCGACAGAGTTCTCGGCGCCGACCAAGTGGTCGCCGAGGCGGCCGGGGCCGCCAGCTCGACCTTGCAACCCGAACGCGGGGGCGGAGGCATGACTCACCGCCAGATCCTCGTCGTGTTCTCAGGCCTGATGCTCGGGATGCTGCTCGCCGCGCTCGACCAGTCCATCGTCAGCACGGCACTGCCAACGATCGTCGGTGACTTCCACTCCCTCAACCGCCTGACCTGGGTCGTGACCGCCTATCTCCTCACATCGACTGTGAGCGCCCCCCTCTACGGGAAGATCTCCGACCTCTATGGCCGCAAGAAGATCTTCCAGTTCGCCATCATCATCTTCCTCGCCGGATCAATCCTGGCCGGTCTCAGCCAGAACATGGATCAGCTGATCGCGTTCCGCGCCGTTCAGGGCCTCGGGGCGGGCGGGCTGATCGTGCTCGCGATGGCCATCGTGGGCGACGTGGTCTCGCCTGCCGAACGTGGCCGCTACCAGGGATACTTCGGTGCGGTGTTCGGTATCGCGAGCATCGCGGGACCGCTCGTGGGAGGCTTTCTCGTCGACCACGCCTCTTGGCGCTGGATCTTCTACGTGAACCTCCCCATCGGCGCAGTCGCCCTTGTGGTCACGAGCATCGTGCTGCGTGACCGGACGGCGCGCACCCGGCACAAGATCGACTACAGCGGTTCGGTCCTGCTGCTCATCGGCGTGTCCGCCCTGTTGTTGGTCACGACCCTCGGAGGCTCCCCACAGGGCTACGCGTGGTTGTCACCGCAGATCATCGCCATGATCGTGATCGGCATCGGTTTCGTCGCTGCATTCCTCGTGCGTGAGCACTACGCGACCGAGCCGATCGTCCCGCTCAGGCTGTTCCGCAAGCGGGTCTTCTCGGTGTCGAACGCCGCGGGATTCATCGTCGGCGTCGCAATGTTCGGCGCGATCATCTACCTGCCCGTATACCTCCAGGTCGTCCGAGGTGTTTCGCCGACAACTTCCGGGCTCATGTTGTTACCGATCATGGCCGGGCTGTTCACGGCCTCGATCGGAAGCGGGCAGATCATCGCGCGGATCGGACGATACAAAGTCTTCCCGATCGTCGGTACTGCGCTCATGACAGTCGGGATGGGGCTGTTCTCCACCTTGACGATCCACACCTCCTTCCTCGTGACCTCGGCTTTCATGCTGCTCACCGGGTTCGGGCTGGGTCTGGTCATGCAGGTGCTGATCCTGGCTGTCCAAAACGGCGTCGATTACAAAGACCTCGGCACAGCGACGTCGCTCGCCGCGTTCTTCCGGTCGATGGGAGGCGCTTTCGGCACCGCGCTGTTGGGCGCGGTCCTGAACGATCGCCTCATCGGCAACCTGACCAAGGCCCTACCTTTGGCGGATCATGCCCACGTGCCTCAGATCGCCCGGGAGATCGTGGGCAGCCCCGCCCAGTTGAAGCTGCTGCCACCGGCCATTCACGCAGCGGCGACTGTCGCGTATGTGCACACGATCGACACGGTCTTTCTCATCGCGACGCCTGTGGTCGCCCTCGCGTTCGTCTTGTCCCTCGCCCTGCCGGAGATTCGCCTCCGCAAGACCGTGCACACGACAGCGCCGGACAATGAGTCCTCCTCGCATGCGACCGGGCTCGTGGACGCAATTGTCACTTCAGAGGAACCGTTGGCAAACTTCAACGCGTGACTAGACCTTCGGCCCCCGAGCCGCGAGACCGGTCCGTGGCGCGCCTGGCGGTGCGACTGCGGGACACTCCCGGGGGTCCACAGGTCGTTCTCAGGGCCTTCCTCGGTGTGACCTTCACCTATGCGGGCCTACAGAAGCTGACGAACCGCTACTTCTTCGAAGCGGCCAACCCTGGGTCAATCCAGGCACAGCTGCACGCGTCGATCACTTCGAGCCCGATCGGACCACTGATAAGGCTCGCGGCGCACGAACCGGTGCTTGTCGGCTTGCTGATCGCTTTCGGCGAAGTGGCAGTCGGCCTCGGGACTCTGTTCGGGTTGCTCGGAAGGATTGCCGCGGCAGGCGGCATGGCAGTGTCACTCCTCCTGTTCCTCTCCGTCAGCTTCAATACCACGCCCTACTTCTACGGCTCGGACATCGTCTTCTTCTTCGCCTGGACACCTCTTTTGGTCGGAGGAAGCGGGACGTGGTCTGTTGACGGCGCATTACGGGCAAGTCACGCCAGGGAACGAACCAAGGCCGGTGTCCCGCCGGGTCGGCAAGCACCTGACCTAGACCGCCGTGCAGCCGTTCGCAAGGTGGCCTCCGCGATCACACTCGGGACCTTCGCCGTCGTCACCGCCGGCGTCTCGGCCGCGATCGGGCGAATGTTCGGCACATCGGTCCAGACCTCGAGTGCTCCGCAACTACCACCGCCGAGCACCGAAGCGCCCAGCGGTGGCTCCTCGAAGGGCACGGCAATAGGGCTCGCCAGCGACGTACCGGTCGGTGGCGCCCGAGAGTTCACCGATCCCGCCCAGGGTATCCCTGCCTACGTGGTGCGCCCGGCGGAGAGCTCCTATGTCGCCTTCAGCGCCGTGTGCACTCACATGGGCTGCACCGTGGGATTCTTCGAACCGGCAGTCCAGTTCCGTTGCCCGTGCCACGGCTCTATCTTCTCGGCCGTCACCGGGGAGGTTCTCCAGGGCCCCGCCGCCGCGCCTCTGCCGAGCATTCCCGTCGCCAAGTCAGCCGCCGGCACTCTCCTCGTGGACGGATGAATCTCCGGTGACGGCAACTGTCAGACGTACTGACCGATCTAATGCCATCGCGTTTAGTAGAATGCTCGGCGTGTTCAATTTGTCACTCGGATGTCACAGATGGTGACCCGCGCGACCCGGGCGAGGCCCTCGGCAAGCTCAAGTCGCTCGACTGGCACCACAGCCCCCACAGCCCAGGCAACGACGACCCGTTCTGCGCGAGCGCGGCTCCCCCGCACAGCGTCTGACGCGCGCCCGAGGCCCCCTCGCGCTTCAGAGCGCTCGTCGCCGCCGGCCACGTCGGCGCAAGTGCGCCAGCCCACCCGGGCGGCGAGCGACAGGGAAGCCGATGGGCGCCGACTACGCGCGGCCCGCAACTACGAGGCCGTTGTGGGCGCCGTTCTCGACATCGTGCGGGAATGCCCTCCCGAGGTGATTTACCTGCCGAGTGCCGCCGAGGTGGCGGCGCGGGCTCGGGTATCGGAGCGAACCGTGTTCCGTCACTTCGCCGACCTCAACGCATTGTTCGTGGCGGCCGCCTCGAGGATCCGGCCGATCCAACAGATCTACCTGGGACCGCGGCCCGACGCTCGTAGCGTGGAGGAACGGATCGAGGCGCTCGTGGGGCTGCGCTCGAAGCTGTACGAGAAGATTGCTCCTGTCAGAAGGGTCGCGATCTATCTCAGCAAGACCCACCCGCTCGTTGTCGAACAGCTCGCGGAGGCATACGCGAAAGCGCGCGCCCAAGTAGCCGACGTCTTCGCCCCTGAGTTGTCGCGTCTGGACGCCAAGCGTCGGTCCGTCATGCTCGACGCACTCGACGTCGCTACCAGCTGGTCATCGTGGGATACCCTGCGCACACTTCAAGGCTGCTCGGTGCCCCGCACGCGAAAGATCGTCACCGAGGTTCTGACCGACCTGCTCGCAACGGTGCCCAAGACAAAGCGCCGCTAAAGGACGACACCGACACCGGGAATTGGTGGGCGGGCTTGGCCGGGTTCCATCAGTTCCGGGTATCTTCGACCTGTGTGATCCGCCCCGGATCTGGATCCAATGACCTGGAGATGACCAGATATGTCAATGCCCTACCGCCGCCTCGGACGATCCGGCCTCAAAGTGAGCCTGCTCTCGTTCGGCTCTTGGGTCAGTTTCGGTAACCAGATAGACGACGACCTCGCGGTGCGCTGCCTCGAGGCCGCCCGGGAGGGAGGAGTGAACTTCTTCGACAACGCCGAGAACTACGCCGGTGGCAAGTCCGAGGCGATCATGGGCCGGGCCATCAAGACGCTCGGCTGGGAGCGCCGCGACTTCGTGGTTTCGAGCAAGTTCTTCTGGGGGATCTACGACTCCCCGAACATGGCGAACACACTGAATCGCAAGTACCTCATGCAGGCTGTGGACGCCTCGCTCGAGCGATTCGGTCTCGACTTCCTCGACCTCGTCTTCTGCCACCGCGCTGATCCGCAAACACCGATCGAAGAGACGGTCCGGGCGATGTCTGACATCGTCAGCTCCGGTAAGGCGCTCTACTGGGGCACTTCTGAGTGGGCTGCAGCCGAGATTGTCGCTGCGATCGAGATCGCCGAGCGCCACCACCTGTACAAGCCCGTAATGGAGCAACCGCAGTACAACATCCTTCAGCGAAGGCGTGTCGAGCTCGAGTACGCGAGGTTGCTCGAGGACTACGGGATCGGCCTCACAACTTTTAGCCCCCTCGGCGCAGGACTGCTCACAGGCAAGTACATAGAAGGGATCCCGCAGAACTCTCGAGGCGCTCTCGCAGGCTTCGAGTGGCTCCGTCCAAACTTCGAAGACGCCGCTAACAACGAGAAGGTACGAGCCCTCAAGGCAATTGCGGACGATCTCGGTTGTCCGCTCGCCCAGCTGGCCATCGCCTGGTGCGCCCGCAATCCCAAGGTCTCAACAGTCATCACGGGCGCGAGCAGCGTCGAGCAGCTGAAGGAGAACCTGCGCTCGCTCGAGGTGCTCGAACGACTCGACGACGACGTGATGCGGCGAATCAACGAGGTTGCCGGCCAGAACTAGCGCTGGGTAACAGGACCTGGCCTGCGAACTCACGCCATCCGCATCGCTCGACGCAACAGTACGGGATCGTGCACCGTGGTTGTGACGCGTACGCGTGCGTCGAGCGCTATGGCACCTCCAGGGCTCGCGACAACCGGGTTCAGGTTCAACTCGACAATCTCGGGATGGTCCGCCGCCAAACAGGCCACTCGAGAGAGCACCTCACCGAGTGCCTCGAGGTCGACTGGCACCGAGCCTCGATATCCGGTCAGAAGGGGCGAAGACCGGAGCCCGCCCAGAAGGTCGCAGACGTCCTCGGACGTCATGGGCACCAACGACCAGATCCTGTCGCCCAACAATTCGCCCTCTTTGCCTCCGAGCCCGAACATCACGAGCGGACCGAACGACGGGTCCTCCACAACGCCGACAACTGTCTCGACGCCCTCTGGACCCATCGGCTGGACGATCAGAGTCGCGCCAGGCCCGAACCTGGTCAGCAATTCCTCGGCGGCCGAGGCCACGACATCCGCTGACCCGAGGTCCAGACGGACGCCCCCTACATCGCTCTTGTGCACAAGATCCGGAGCGTCGAGCTTCACCGCGACCGGATATCCCATGGCGGTCGCTTGTGCGACGGCCTCGGTCGCTGAGGAGGCCCTCGCACAAGAGAGGATGGGTATCGCGTAGGCCTCGAGCAGGTGGAAAGCAGCGACCGTGTCGAGCCAGACCGAGCCTGCCGAACAAGCGAGCGGCCCGGAGGTGGGGGTAGCCGTGAGGTAGGTGCCCGAGCCAGCAACCGGCCGTGCCGACAAGGCGACGTCCACTATCGAGCGTGCGGACACGACATCGATATCGTCAAAGCTGGGCACGGTCCCCTCGGGCCGAGCCGCCCACTGCCCATACTGCGCGACCCGCGCAATCGCACGGGCCGCAGACTCGGGGTAAGCAAACCAGGGCACGTGTCTCGGTGACGTGCGCAGGGCCACAAGGGTCTCCTCGGTCGCGATGAAGTTCGCGAGCACCGGCTTGGTGGCCGTGCAAGCCACTTGAGCCACGGCTTGAGCGATATCGCCAGCGCCAACGGTCACCGGCGGAGTGAAGGTGACCACCACGACATCTGTGTCGCTGTCGGCAAGAACGATCTCGAGCACGGACCGGTACTCCTCTGCGGTCGACGAGTCGACAAGGTCGACCGGGTTTCTCACTGTGGCGCCACTAGAAACGACGCCGAGGAGCCTGCTCTGAGTCGTGGCGGACAGCTCGGGAACTTCGAGGCCGTAGCTCTCGCACGCGTCAGCAGCCAGGACTCCGCAGCCTCCTGCATTGCCTACGATCGCGACACGCGGGCCGGCTGGAAGCGGCTGGTTCACCAAGAGATCGGCGACATCGAGCAGCTCCTCCAGCGTCTGGACGCGGATTACGCCGGCCTGGCGGAAGAGGGCGTCTATAGCCTGGTCGGGAACCGTGCCGACACCGCCGGCATGTGTGCCCCGCAGGCCCGATACAGTGCGGGCGCTCTTGACCGCGGCGATGGGGGTCTTCCGGGCGACACGTCGGGCGATCCGGCTGAACTTCCGGGGGTTTCCGAACGACTCCAGATAGAGCAGGATCACCTCGGTCTGCGGGTCCTCCTCCCAGAATCGCAGTAGGTCGTTACCGCTGACATCGGCCTTGTTGCCGAGGGACACGAAGCTAGAGATCCCGAGACCGCGGCCCTGGAGCGCACCGAGGAGAGCGATCCCGAGGCCCCCGGACTGGGAGGAGACCGCGATCCGACCTGGCGCCGGTGCCTGCTTGGCGAAGGTGGCGTTCATGCGGACTTGAGAGGCGGTATTGATGACGCCCATGCAGTCAGGCCCGACGAGCCGCATGCCGTAAGTCCGGGCGAGCTGCACGAGATCGCGATCTGCGGTCTTGCGGGCGCCCTCGTGGTCCGCTTCGCCTGAGTTGACGACGACGAGGCCGCCAACCCCCCTTGTTCCGCACTCGCGAACCACCTCGGCCACTCGAGAAGCCGGCACCGCGAGCAGTGCCAGGTCGATGGGGCCTGGCGTGTCGCTGACACTGCTGTACGACGCCAGCCCCGCCACGGGTTCGCCCTGCGGGTTGACCGGGTAGACCTTGCCGGTGAACTCCCCTGCGAGGAGGTTGCCGACGATATCGTGGCCCGTTGAGCCTCTCCCGCCGCTCGCCTCGATCACAGCGATGGTCCTAGGGCGGAGTATGTGCTCGACCGAGCGCACTGCCGCGGTCCATTCGCGCTCTTCGACCCGTTCGATGTACTCCGGAAGCGCCGCGAGCTCCAGCGTCACGCGGATCACCCCCGAATCGAGGAGCACATGCTCGTCGAATCCCGCGGAACGAAAGACGCCGATCATCCGGTGGTTGTCGGGTAGGACGTCGGCCACGAACCGCTCGATCCCGCGTGCAACCGCAGCCGAGGCGAGATGTTCGAGCAGTACGGTACCGAGGCCCCGTCCCTGCTGGTCGTCCCGCACGACGAAGGCGACCTCGGCCTCGCCTACTCCGGTCTGGTTGGGCCCCTCCGAGGTGCCGGCTGTGCCGCCCAAAGGGCCATCAGTGGGCAGCGCGGGGGCGCGATCGTAGCGTGCCACAGCTACCAGTTCACTGTCTACGACAGCCACAAGCGCCAGCCGCTCTCGATAGTCAACGGTTACGAAGTGAGCGATCTCCTCGTCGCTGATCTCCCGACGCGGCGCGAAGAAACGAAAGTGCACCGTCTCGCTCGACAGCCTCTGGCCGAACGAGCGAAGCGCAGGGCCGTCATCGGCCCGGATCGCGCGCAGCTGAGCCGCGCGACCGTCCGACAGCAGCACGTCGCATCCGAGCTCGGCAGGATAGGCCTCCTCGGCGACGGAACGCTCACCGGAGCTCATCGCGCTCGGTCCTGGGACAATCGTGTGGTCAATTCACCTCCCGAACTGGCTGAGCGTCGGTGAGAACGCTCAGCCCGCAGCTGCCTGCACGGTGGCGATGGGCAACGATCCACTCGGAGCGGTGAGGCGCAAGACCTCACCCCAATCGCTGAAACTGGCAGAGATCGTGTGGGCGGTGCTGCCAGTTTGCTTCGAGGTCCCCTCGACCGATATCGGCAGCGCGGCTCCCGTCGTCCTCACGTACATCGTGAGCGCCAAGCTGGCGGTCTTGGTGGTCTGGGATGCCTTGACCGCCACGGCCGCGTGTCCGAGCTTGGTGGATGTCTTGCCCCGCGTCAGTGTGCCGCTCAGCTGCACGAGCTGAGTGGCAGCCGACTTGACCGCCAGTGAACCGGCCAAAGAAGAGAAGCTCGCGTTGCTGGACGGAACCGATATCCACTTCCCAGCGAACTCGGCGGCCACCTTCGCGCTCATGCCGGTAAGGCCCTGCAAACCGAGAGAGTCGCCCTCGAAGTATGCGGCGCCGCCGGCAAGCAGGACGGTGAGATGGCCCGCCTTGCTTCCCTGGCTGACCGTGACGTGCTGCTCGCCGGTGGTGGTACCCACATCGGCGACGATGCTCACCTCACTTGTCCCCGCGCGCGCCGACTCCACGAAGTGAAACGAACGCTGCGCCTTGGTCGCCTTGACCGCCGCCGCGACGATCTTGTCACCTGATTTCAGCTGGATCCCGTTGGACGCGTTGGACCCGGCTGACGCGCCTCCGCAGCCGGCCGCGAATGCGATCGCGGCAGTCAATATGACGAGGGTGGGGCGAGGACGCATAACGCGACGGTACCAGTGGGCATGGTTGCAGCGGTTGCGGCGTTTTGACGGCTGATCTAGGTTCCCTCGATTCGAGCTCTCGGGTACTGTTCAGCCCTGCTCAGCAACGCAGCGGTTCACGCAGCTGCCGATCCCCTCGATTGCGGTAGTCAGCACTTGACCGGCCGCGAGGAACACTTGCGGGTCGCGCCCGGCTCCAACGCCTCCTGGGGTTCCCGTCGAGATCAGGTCGCCTGGGCACAGTGTGGCGAACTGGCTGATGTAGCTGACAACTGCGGCCGGGCCGAACAAGAGGTCCGATGTGCGGCCGTGCTGCATCACAACGCCATCGACCTCGCAACGCACCTCGAGATCGGCGGCGTCACCGATCTCGTCCCCGGTCACCAGAACAGGACCGACCGGAGTCGAAGCGTCAAAGGCCTTGCCCTGCAGGTATTGCGTCGTCCTGGCTTGCCAGTCGCGCATGGACACGTCGTTGACGATCGTGTACCCGGCAATTGCGTCGCGAGCCTGCTCGAGGTTCGCGCGGCGGACGCGACGACCGATGATGACGCCCAGCTCAACCTCCCAGTCGACTGCGTCGGTGACCGACGGCAGGACGAGATCATCGTGCGCACCGATGAGGCCGGAGGCGAACTTGGCGAACAGCGTCGGATAGCTCGGAAACTCCCGCGACATTTCGAGGATGTGGGCCCGATAGTTCATCCCGACGCAGAAGATCTTCTCCGGATGCGGCACGAGCGGGGCAAACGACGCGTCCGCGAAGAGAACCGATCCGGTGGTCTCGAGGTCCGCCACCGTATCTCTCTGCGACGCCGGGTTCATCGAGGTGAACAGGGCACCGACATCCGGAGCCCTCAACAGCAGCAGCCGGTCTCCTTCAATGCGCGCGGCGCGGGTGCCCTCTGTCGTCCGGACGGTGGCCAGCCTCATATCAGCTCCTGACACGAACTGGCGAATGCACAGGTGTCAGCCTAAACAACCACGCCACAGGGCCCCTCACCGCAAGGAGACGCCGAAACGTTGCCTCCAAGCGCCGCTAGCGGCGCTGCAAGCAACCAACGACAAGCTGCTGCTCGGTCCTTGTCGCCAGTTCCATCGACATACCGCAGTCAGGCATGAGCACCTCCCGGCCGACGCTGACAACAGCTTCCCAGACCACGCTCTCACCGCTCGTCTCCTCGACGACGAGCTCGGTACGGCCGTCTCCGAGTTCGGCGCCGCGTCTCTTCATGTCGAAAAGGGGCCACCCGACCTCGCGCGCCACCGCACGCTCGAGCGCCTGGACCGCCGGAGATGCCATCCCCGCACAGCCCCGGTAACGCGGCAGGAGATCGCCGACCGGTCCGATGCGGTGCACAATCCTGACCAGGGTGTCTTTGTCGCAGAACGCCCACGCGGTGCCCTGCGGCAAGACCAACGCCGTTGCCGCAAAGCGGTGCCCCCCCGTGTGGCTGGTCCTCCACAACCTCACATCGTCCCCGAGCTGGCGATGGTCTGCCAGCAGCTCCTGGGCCAGCGCCGTCCCCAAGGACCCGCAACATCGGTCGCGTCTTCCGTGGGTGCAGACGAGTACGTCGGTCGTCTCCTCCGAACATGGCTGCTCGTCGAGAATGGCCAGTGCCGCCGCGATGACGTCGCGTGGTCCGACGACGAGCTCGGTCCTCTCGAACCGTGCGCCTCCGCCGTCCGGCCACCGATAGGCGATGATCCGTCTCGACCCTCCTCCAGAAGCAGGCACGAGACCTTGAAGGCGCAACCCCTCGCGCCTGACCAGTGACACCACGGGTTCGAGCGCCGGATCCTCACTCAGGTCCCGCGGCCAGGGAAGTGGCCATTCGAGAAGTAAGTAACCGCGATAACAGCCTGCCGTGCCGATCGGATCGAGCTTCTGGTCGCGAGCCCAAGACGAGCAAAGCACCCTAGAAGCGGAAGCAAGCGGAACTTCCGGTCCGTTGCTGGTGGTCACTTGCGGGACCCTACCCGCCCTCGTGCCGCGGCACATCGGCACGACCCGATCGGGAGCGACACCGCCGGAACGGCTCGACGTAGCTCACCAGCAACGGCGCGGTCTTCCCAACATCGGGCGGGCACAACCCGACCCTCACGATCATGGCAACGGCGCTCCGCCGGGCGACGGTGTGGGCGGGCGCCTGACCCCGCGTCAGGAGCCGTCATGACGCCTGGGCCTAGACTGCGAATGACGGATCACTTGGAGGAGCGGCAATGAATCAGATGTATTTGAGCCGTTTCTCCAGCCCGAGTGCCAAGTGGCACGTGTGAGCACCTCTGAGGCACGAGAGCCTGAGCCCGTGAGCGCCGGCCGGCTATCGGTGACTGACGACGCGCTCGGCCCGGACCACCAGGAACAACTCGAGCCCGAGGAGGCACGTTGACCGAGGAGGATACAGGCCAGGACAAGTCGGAGACCGCTGCAGCAGCACAAGCGACACCGGGTGGGACTGTGAGCGGGCGAGAAGCCGGCGTTCTCGAGCGTATCGAGGCCTTCCGGCGGCGCCGGCCCAGGTTCCGGGATGACTTCGTCACCTTGGCGCACGGGGCCGGGGGCAAAGCGTCAGCCGCGTTGATCGATGCCGTGTTCTTGGATGCCTTCGGCGGTCTCGAGAGGCCACCGCTGACCGACGCGGCGCTCATCGCGCTTGCGGGCGGCGAGACGATCGCATTCACCACCGACTCGTTCGTGGTGAAGCCGCTTCGTTTCCCTGGTGGATCGATCGGCCACCTCGCCGTCCACGGGACGGTCAACGATCTTGCCGTGATGGGTGCTCGCCCTCGCTGGCTCTCAGCTGCCTTCGTCATCGAAGAGGGCTTCGCCATCAGCGAGCTCCGCAAAATTGTCGCCGACATGTCCGAGGCTGCCGCGGCTGCCGAGGTGACGATCGTGACCGGGGATACCAAGGTCGTCGGCCGAGGCGCAGCCGACGGGCTCTATGTGACGACGGCAGGCATCGGAATCGTTCCTCCTGGCCGCAGACTGGGAGCCAACCTCGTCGAGCGCGGCGATCGCATTCTCATCTCCGGCACCATTGCCGATCACGGGATGGCCGTGATGCTGGCCAGAGGCGACCTCGCTCTCGAGGCGGACCTGAAGTCCGACACCGCGCCCCTCAACGAACTCGTCGAGGCCTTGTTCTCGGCCGCTCCATCGACGCGCTGGCTTCGAGACCCGACCCGCGGTGGTGTCGGGACGGTCTGCAACGAACTGGCCCACGACACTGGCCTGGCCGTCGTGTTGGACGAGTCCGCCCTTCCAATCGATCCTGCCGTAGCCGGGGCTTGCGACCTGCTGGGAATCGACCCGCTGTATGTCGCCAACGAAGGCAAGCTCCTGGCGGTCGTCGCCGCCAAGGAGGCCGATGCAGCGGTCGCAGCTCTGCGCCGTCATCGACTCGGGTCCGATGCGACACTCATAGGCGACATCCGCGCCGAGCCCCAGGGCATCGTCGTCCTACGGACGTCCTTCGGGGGAACAAGGATTGTCGACATGCTGGTCGGCGATCCGTTGCCGCGGATCTGCTAGCGCTGGTGAGCAAGGTACGTCAGCTCACCGAGCGCAGGCGAGTGAGGGTGACCGGGACGGTGCAGGGCGTGGGCTTTCGCCCTTTCGTGTTCCGCCACGCGGTAGCCCTCGGGCTCGTCGGCTTCGTGCTGAACGACTCCTCCGGTGTACTCATCGACGTCGAAGGCGAGCGGGCCGGCGTGGCCGAGCTTTGTCGCCTGCTCAGCGAGGACCCACCGCCGCTCGCCCGGGTCACCTCGGTCGACTGGTCCGTGCTCCCTCTGGACGGGACCTCTTACAGCTTCCGCATCGTCGAAAGTGCCGCCGCGCGAGTCCCAAACGTGGCCGTCAGTGTTGACAGCGCGACCTGCGACGACTGCCTTTGCGAGGTGGACGACCCGCACGACCGACGACACGGCTATCCCTTCACCAACTGCACGAACTGTGGGCCGCGCTACACGATCGTGCTGTCAGTCCCCTACGACCGACCCGCCACGACCATGGCCGCTTTCAAGATGTGCACCGAGTGCCAAGCAGAGTACGACGACCCGACAAATCGGCGCTTCCACGCACAGCCGAACGCTTGTGCCTCCTGTGGTCCTCACGTCACGTTCTACGACCCGGCTGGAAGGCCCGTGGCCCAAGGCGTTGCCGCTCTCGCCGCGGTGGCCGAAGCACTCTGCGCGGGCCGGATCCTCGCCGTGAAAGGCATCGGTGGCTACCACTTGGCCTGCGACGCGACCAATCACGAGGCGGTGGCCGAGCTCCGGCGCCGCAAGTCGAGGGATGACAAGCCCTTCGCCCTCATGGTCGGGGACCTGGAGATTGCACGATCTTTGTGTGTGCTCGATCCACAGGCCGTGTCCGCTCTCTGCAGTGTCGCGCGGCCCATCGTGCTCGCCGGCCGTAGACCGGATACCTCGATCGCCGACGAAGTTGCACCGGGAATGCCCGACCTGGGACTGATGCTTCCTTACACCCCTTTGCACCACATTCTCATGGCCAAGGTAGCGAGGCCGCTCGTGCTGAGCAGCGGCAACCAGTCCGACGACCCGATCGCTCACACCGACGGCGACGCCTTTTCCCGCCTCGGCCCCATGGTCGACGGTGTGTTGGCACACAACCGGCTGATTCATATCCGCTGTGACGATTCGGTCGTCCGAGCATCGGGGCGTCGCGTACAGATGGTCAGGAGGTCCCGAGGCTACGTGCCAGAGGCATTGCCCCTCCCCGTCAAGGCGGCGCGCCAAGTTCTCGCCGTGGGTGCCGAGTTGAAGAACACCGTCTCGGTGGCCAAGGAGTCCTTTGTCGTATGCAGCCACCACATCGGAGACCTCGGACACTTGGCGACCTATCAGGCATTCCTGCAGGCGACGGTTCACCTGTGCCGATTATTCGGGATCGAGCCTGAAGTCGTCGCCCATGATCTGCACCCGGAGTACCTGTCGACCAAGCACGCGCTCGACCTCGATCTCGAGCCGTGGCCCGTCCAACATCACCACGCACACATCGCCTCGTGCCTGGCCGAACACGGCCACACGGACACCGTGCTCGGGGTCGCCTTCGACGGACTCGGCTACGGCACAGACGGGACGATGTGGGGCGGGGAGTTCCTCATCGCCGACTTCAACGGCTTCGAACGGGCCGCCCATCTGCGGCAGGTTGCGATGCCGGGCGGGGCTGCGGCTGTTCGCGAACCGTGGCGGATGGCTCTCTCGTGGACCGCGTGTTCTCTCGGCATCGACGCGGCCGCGCGGCTCGGCGCCCGACTCGATCCACGGTGGAGCCAGATCCTGCCCCTGGCTGTTGGGGACGGCGAACGATACGGATCGATCCTCACCTCGAGCGCCGGCCGACTGTTCGACGCCGTCGCTGCCCTGGTCGGCCTCCGATCCCGGGTCACATATGAGGGCCAGGCAGCGATCGAGCTCGAGGCGCTCGCGCGGTCGGTGCCTCGGGCGTCGGCTCCCAACTACCCGACCGAGATCCTGGAGGCGGCCGGCCCCGACGGCCTCGACGTGCTCGACCCGTCACCACTGATCGCCACGGTGCTGAGGGAGACCCAAGAGGGGACCGACCGCTCCGAGATCGCCGCGGGGTTCCACGAGGGCCTCGGGCGCGCCACTGCCGCTCTGGCGGCGCGTCTCGCCCGCAGGCACGGACTCGACACGGTCGCACTCAGCGGAGGGGTGTTCCAGAACGTGCGCTTCAGCAACATCGTCGAGGACGCCCTCACCGCCGATGGGCTCAGCGTCCTCGTGCATGAGTCGGTTCCGCCGAACGACGGCGGGATCAGCATCGGACAGGCGGCGATCGCCGCGCTGGGAACCCGTCCGGACTGATAAGTCCTGGTTGCAGGTCTAGCGGGAGCCGCCCATGCTGACGGCCACTTCCCTGTGCAGGCGTCCGAAGTTGTAATAGGCAGCACAAGCACCTTCGGAGGAGACCATGCAAGTGCCGATCGGGGTCTCCGGAGTGCAGGCGGTGCCGAACACTTTGCACTCCCACGGCTTGAGCGCACCCTTCAGAACTTCGCCGCACTGACACGCCTTCGGATCTGCGACGCGTACACCCGGCACGTCGAAAAGAAGCTCCGCGTCCCACTTCGCGAACTCCGGCCTGAGCTTGAGGGCGCTCTCGGGGATGAATCCAAGCCCGCGCCATTCAAACTGCGGCCGGACCTCGAAGACCTCGTGCAGTATGGCGAGCGCCCGCGGATTGCCGGCCTCGCTCACACAGCGCGTGTACTGGTTCTCGACACAACAACGACCCTCGCTGATCTGGGTCAGCAACATCGCGATTGCCTGAAGGATGTCCAGGGGCTCGAATCCGGCCGTAACGATCGGCTTGCCGTACTCATCGGGGACGAAACGGTACGGTCGCTGGCCGATGACCGTCGATACGTGGCCCGGCCCGATGAAACCGTCGAGGCTGAGGTCAGGGGAATCGAGAATGGCCCTCATCGGGGGCACGATCGTCACGTGGTTCGAAAAGACGCTGAAGTTCGCGACCCCGTCCCGCCTCGCCTTTAGCAGGGTCGCAGCCGTCGAGGGAGACGTGGTCTCAAAGCCCACCGCTAAGAACACGACCGGTCGCTCCGGATTATTCCCGGCGACCTGCAGCGCGTCGAGCGGTGAATAGACGATCCGGACGTCCGCCCCTTGTGCCTTGGCACCAAGCAAAGAGCCGTGCGAACCGGGCACGCGCATCATGTCGCCGAAAGCAGTGAAGATGACCCCTGGCACCTGCGCCACCGCGATCGCGTCGTCGATTCGACCCATCGGGATGACGCACACGGGGC
Organism: Acidimicrobiaceae bacterium; assembly: GCA_003140595.1. Classification (GTDB taxonomy): domain Bacteria; phylum Actinomycetota; class Acidimicrobiia; order Acidimicrobiales; family Bog-793; genus Fen-455. The sequence continues at coordinate 84,639 of PLKG01000098.1, forward strand.
AACCGGGGCCATGCACCAGCTCGACAGAAGTCGGGAGAAGGTTCTCGATTCCGTGACGGTAGATGGTGTGGGTATGTCCTCCACACACCTCCATGAACTTCTTGTGCCCGCCCCCTGCCAACTCAGTGATACGAGCCACCAGGGCGCGGGCAGCCGCCGGGTCCCTGTACTCATCGACAAATCGCATGATGTCCCTCCCTCACCGGCAGGCGACTCCTCGGCAACCTGGGAGCCACCCGATTGCGGTGGCTCGCGCCGCACATGCCGCGTTGTGTCGCGCTACGCAATCCGCGATTCGGCGACCGCTTGAACTTCGTCGGCGTAGACCTGACCCATGAGCTGTAGGTCCTCCAGGGCCCGACGCGCCTCTTCCTCGTCGATCTTGGCCATGGCAAAACCGACGTGGATGAGCACCCAGTCGCCCGGTACCACGTTCTCGTCCTCCAGGAGGTCGATGTTGACGTTGCGACGCACGCCCGCAACGTCGACCTTCGCCAAGTGTCGATTCGATTCGAGGAGCTCGACTACCTCACCGGGGATCCCCAGGCACACGGTTGCTTCCTCCTCCGGACTCGACACTCGAATAGCTCGAGGATCAGATCGTCCCCGTCCTGTTTGACTGAGACTACCGGCCACAGCAACAACGAAGGGCTGGCGACGCGATCCTCCTGGCTGAGGGTGGTCGAGCTCCCGACGACCCAGCTCATCACGCTAGGGGACCGTTCGGACACTATCCGTCAACGTTCCCGCAGGGATGCAGGTACGATCTGGCCAAGAGACCACCTCGATGGCGCATGGGGGCAGGGTGAGCAGCGAACGTGAGTTTCGTAGCGGGCGAGCCGTAGGGGCAGCACGTCGGCCGACCGGACCCGTGGTCAGTCTCGTCATCGTCGCTGGATCGGCGTTACTCCTCGCGTCCGCGGCCATCCATCTGCACCTTTGGGCTGACGGCTACAGGTACAAGGCGACGATCGGCCCACTTTTCTTCGCGCAGGGCGTCGCTGGAGTCCTGCTCTCGTTGGCAATCGCACTGGTCCGGCGTGTCTCGGTCGCCGTGCTCGGAGCTCTGTTCGCGGCAGGCACGATCGCGGCGTTGCTCGTATCGGTTCACACGGGCCTATTCGGCTACAGATCCTCCATAAACGCACCGTGGGCCATGACAACCGTCGTCATAGAAGCGACTGCCGCGGTGGTGCTCCTCGTCGGCGGCGGCCTCGCGGTGATGGTTGAGAGAGCTCATATCCGACGCTGGCGATCCCTTCTCAAGAAACGGCCATCGTGAAGTGCCTTCAGCTGTTGCCACTTATGCGTTCGGGGGTCACGAACACAGCGGTGCGCCCCTCGGCCGCCATCACCCGGTCGAATTCATCCCAGTCCTGGTGAGTGCCACCTGCGGCGACAAAGACACGCCGGAGCAGCCTCGAAAGCTGCGAAGCGCCGAAGTCCTCAGGCCGGTCCTGAGGCCCCACCAGCTGGACAGGGCCCTCGACCGCGATCCAGTCGGCTCCGTGGCGGAACACAGTCACCGCTCTTCCGCTACCGCGCAGATGGTGAAGCTTGCGCGCTGCCGCAGCGACGACAAAGCCGATGCAGGCATCCCCCGAGATCGGCGAGTCGAGGACGCCAGCCTTGACTACAGATGCGTGGATCGTCCCGTCGGACCGAGCCGTTGTGACTACGGCGAAGGAGTCCTGTTCGGCAAGGCTCCGGACGTGATCTAGGTCGTTCGGCATATCTCCTCCTGAATCGCTGCGTGCATGATGCCGCAGCAAGGCGGCTCACGTCGCTTCGGCAGGCGACCGGCGGCCGGCCACCCTCGGGTACCAAGCGGCTGCGCTCGCCACGGACCGCTAGCGTCCGACCCATGACGAACACCTGGATGGCACCGACAGTCGTGCGGACAGAGCCCACTCGCACTGGTGGGGACAGGGAATCGCTCGAACAGTGGCTGGATTTCCATCGCGACACGCTGCTCAGCAAGTGTGCCGGGCTGACTGCAGTCCAACTGAAGGCACGCCCGGTCCCACCGTCGGCCCTATCGCTGCTGGGCCTGGTCCGTCACATGGCCGAGGTCGAACGCTGGTGGTTCCGCATTCACGCGGGCAACGACCAGATCGGCTTCCAGTACTCGACCGACGACAACCAGGATGGAGATTTCGACGATCTCGATGCCGCCGACGCGCCAGGCGACATCGAGACCTTCCGGCGCGAAGTCGAGGCGGCGCGAGAAGCAGTGCGCGACAAGCAGCTCGAAGACGTGGTCGCAAGCCACGGCCAAGATCCCCAACAAAGGCGCAACATCCGCTGGATCTACCTGCACATGATCGAGGAGTACGCGAGGCACAACGGTCACGCCGACTTGATCCGCGAACGCATCGACGGCGCGGTCGGCGATTGACCTGTCGTGGCGACGACCGGTGGTGGAGGGTCAAGCAGGGATGCGCAGCAAGTGTCCCCTAGAGCGCGATGGCGACATGCTGGTCTCCCTGTTCTCGGCGCCTGTGTCCTTGTGGTCCTCGCGACCGCAGCCGGCGGAACTGTTCCAACCTCGCGCGCCCATGGGCGTGCACAGGCAGCGTCGGGCCTCGGCGCGGTGATCGTGGAACCCTCCGAACTCGGCTCCTCCGCCGGGATAACTGCGGTCTACGACTTCGTACTGTCGGCAAAGAAGTCCGTCGACATGACCATGTACGAGCTCGTGGACCCGGCCATGGTGCGTGATCTCGTGGCAGACGACAAGCGCCACGTGAAGGTACGGGTGATACTCGACACCAACCGCGAGCAGAGCAGGAACGGGCCCGCCTTCCGAACGCTTCGGGCAGGTGGCGTCAAAGTGGTCTGGGCCGACACGAGCTACGAGGCGACACATCAAAAGACCATCACGGTCGACGGCACCGAGTCGTTGATCTTGTCGGCCAATCTCACCGAGGAGTACTACTCGACGACGCGCGATTTCGGCGTCTTCGACCACAACCAGGCGGACGTCCGCGCAATCGAGGCCGTCTTCGCCGCGGACTTCGCACACGAGCCCATCACGCCTTCGAATGGCTCCGACCTCGTGTGGAGCCCGGGCTCGCAGGCCCAGATGCTTAGGGTGATAGACGGCGCGAGTCACTCCCTGTCGATTGAGAACGAAGAGATGGGCGACTGGACGATCACGGACGCCCTCGTGGCCGCTGCCAGACGCGGGGTGAAGGTCGAGGTCACCATGACCCGAGACAGCTCGTATGACAGCGATTGGAGGGCGATCGTAAGCGCCGGGGGTCACGTGCACCTCTATCGCGACAGCGTGTCGGACTTATACATCCACGCGAAGACGACTGTCGCCGACGCCGGCTTCAATGATCAAAACGTCTACCTGGGGAGCATCAATTTCTCGCGCGCCTCCATGGACTACAACCGCGAGCTCGGCATCGTCACGAACGACTCCGCGATAGTCAAAGATGTCAATGCTGTTGTCACAAGGGACTACTCCGGCTGCACGGCGGCCACTGACTGCAGCAACTACGACTGACCATCAACCGGGCTCACCAACGAGTGGGCGCCAATTTCATCGGAGCGCTATGAGCACACCACCTGGGTGGCCGGATTCCTTTCGGAGGTTACGAGCACCGTCTCGATCCAACTCCAGCCACCAGGACCATGATGAGGTTTGGTCGCGTGTGATGCCCGCTCGACTGAAGCAGGTCCTTCCCGTGAAGGCCCCGAGACGACCGGTCGGTGTACCAGCCGAGCAGGGTCACACGATCGTTGCCGCGTTGACCTCGAACGCCCGGCGCCTGCCGGATCGCCCGGCAATGCGGCACCTCCCGGCCGAACGCACGACCCAGGGCGAATGGGGAGTCGTCACCTGGGCCGAGTATCTGCTGGCGGCCCGTCAGATCGCCGGCGGACTCGCAGAGATCGGTGTCAACCCGGGAGGACGTGTCGCCATCTTGGCGGGCAACAGGGTGGAGTGGCATCTCGCGGACCTCGGGACCCTCTGCAACGCAAGCGTGACCGTGCCCGTCTACCCGACGAGCTCGCCGTCCCAGATCGCCTACATCCTCGGCCACGCCGAGGTCGAGGCGTGCTTTGTGGACAACCGGGTCCAGCTTGCCAAGCTCATCCAAGTTCGAGACCTGTTGCCGCGACTAAAGCGCGTGATCATCACTGACGGAGCGCGGCGTGCCGGCGACGCGTTCGTCGTAGCCCTTGACGCGCTCCGGGCCGCAGGCGCCGATCGGCTGAGACAGGATGCCGACTCGGTTGACGAGCGATCTCGTCAGCTCCAGCCCGAAGACCTCGCGACGATCGTTTACACGAGCGGTACCAGCGGCCCTTCCAAAGGGACCATGCTCAGCCACTCGAACATCATGTGGTCGCTACGCAAGGTCACTCCTGTCTACGAGATCGGCGAGGGTGACCGCCTCCTGTCGTTCCTGCCACTCAGCCACATCGCAGAGCGGATGATGAGCGACTTCCTGCCCATAGCGGTGGCCGGTGAGACCTGGTTCGCCCGCAACCTCGCCACCGTCGCCGAAGACCTCCCCGCCTGTCGCCCAACGGTGTTCTTGGCCGTGCCCCGACTGTGGGAGAAGCTACGCGAATCGATAGAGGGCCACGTGCGGGCCCAAACATTCCCGGTTCGCGCCGCCGTGCAGCGCTACATCGACCTCGGCCTGCGCAATGTCGCCCTCGAACAGGAAGGCTCGCCGATCAACAGGTCGGCGCTCGCCGTCTACAGAGCCCTGGACCTGACGATCGGGTCGGTCCTCCGCCAGACGCTCGGCCTCGATCAGGCCCGCGTTCTTGTGACGACTGCAGCACCGGCCCATCCCGAGCTCATCAGCTGGTTCCACGCGATCGGACTCCCCCTGCTGCAGCTGTACGGCCTCACAGAAGGCTGCGGGCCGACCGCCGCTAATCGGACGACTCAGGTCCGCATCGGTACCGTTGGCACGGCGCTGCCGGGAATGAGCGTCGCCATCGCCGATGACGACGAGATCCTTCTCAAGGGCGGCAACGTATGTCTTGGCTACCTCAACGACCCGGACGCCACGGCCGAGCTCATTGATGCCGACGGCTGGATGCACACCGGCGACACGGGGGCATTCGACGCCGACGGCTCGCTTCGCATACTCGGCCGGAAGAAGGACATCATCATCACGGCGGCCGGCGAGAACATCGCCCCCGAGGCCATTGAGGTCGACTTGACGAACTATCCGCTCATCTCCGAGGCGGTCGTCATCGGAGAGGGCCACAGGTACCTCGCCGCCCTTCTCACGCTCGACCCTGACGCGCTCACACGTTGGGCACGACAGCACACCAAGCTCGGTGACCTCGAGGCTCTCACGGCCGACCCTGACCTACTGTCCGAGATCCAGGCGGTCATCGATCAGGTCAACACAAAGCGATCACACGCCGAGAGCATTCGCAAGTTTCGTGTGCTGGCCCATGTGCTGACGGCTGAGGACGGGGAGCTGACCCCAACTATGAAAGTCAAGCGAAGCATCGTGTATGAGCACCACTCAGAGGTGATCAACCAGATCTACGCGAACGGGTGAGCATCCGGTGCTCGGCCGGGGTGAGTATCGTCTCGCGCGATGCCGAACCTCCAAGTGACGAAGGGATGCCGCCACGTTCGTGCCAGGCCCGCCGCCGTCCTCGGCATCCTCGTGGGTGTCCTCTTCGGCTCCGCGGCCTGCACGACCAGTGGGCAGGCAGCAGTGGCGGCCGACCCCCCGACCAGCAGCACAACGTCTCCACCGCCAGTTGTCGTCCTGCGCAACACCCGGGATATTGCCGGTGAGCCGATCCCCTTCGGCGCGGCGAGCTACTTCGGCGCCGTCGCGCGGGCAGACCTCAGCTCCGGGGTAGTCGGAATTGCCGCTAGCGCGAGTGGTGGCGGCTATCTAGTCGTAACCGGCGACGGCAAGGTCCTGAGTTTCGGGGACGCCAGATTCCATGGCTCTGTCCCCGCCCGCGACAAAGAGAACGCCGCAGCGATCGTCGTTAGCGAAAACGGCGCCGGCTACTGGCTCGCATGCAGTAACGGCCGCGTCTTCAACTTTGGCGACGCCGGGTTCCACGGCTCTGCCGCCGCCCTTCAACTCACCACACCGATCGTCGCCATGGCCGCCACGCCGGGTGGCCGGGGCTACTGGCTCGCCGCGTCGGGCGGCCGAGTCCTCCACTATGGTCAAGCCCGCTTCTACGGCTCGGCGATCACTCAGCTCCACGGTGACCACATCGTCGCCATGGCGGCAACCCCGGACGGTCGGGGCTACTGGCTCGCCGCGTCAGACGGGCGTGTCTTCTCCTACGGAGACGCCCACCCCTACGGTGCTGCGGCCCGCGAGCTCCACAACGACCACATCGTCGCCCTGGCGGCCACCCCGGACGGCCGCGGCTACTGGCTCGTCTCCGCCGGTGGGCAGGTCTTTCGATACGGCGACGCCGAGTACTACGGCTCGGCGTCGCCCGCGGTCCGAACCGACCCGATCGTCGCGGCCGCGCCAACTCCTGACGGCAAGGGTTACTGGCTTCTTCCGTCGGTCCCGGCTTCTGTGGGACTCCCCGCTCCCGGCAACGGGTTCGTTGCCGGCCACATCACCGCAATCGGAGACTCGGTGATGCTCGACGCGCAGCCCGCCCTCGAGGCTGATATCAAAGGCATCGATGTAGAGGCCGCCGTGAGCCGCCAGTGGGACACCGGCATCGCGCTCGCTCAGCAACTGAAGTCCGAAGGTCGCCTCGGGGCGATAGTCGTGATCGATCTCGGCACTAATGGACCAGTGAGCCTGCAACAGTTCGCCGACCTGATGAGCGTTCTGTCCGGAGCCTCTCGGGTCGTGTTCGTCACCGTGCACCTCCCATCGAGCTATTCATGGGCGACTTCGGTGAACGCCACCCTCGAACAGGGCGTCGCGCGCTATCCACGAGCCCGGCTCGCGGACTTCAACAAACTGGCGAACCAGAACCCGCAGTGGTTCTACTCAGACGGCGTTCACATGCCGATCGGCGGAACGGGGGCCCTGGCGATGGCCGGGGTCGTCAAGTCAGAGATCTGACCGACCGGGCCGGACGCGCCACTCGCCAGTCGGAAGCGTCGGGACACCGTGTCAGCCGACCTCGGCGGCGATGGCATTTGCCACGCCTCGGCAACCAACTCGAGCGACCGGGCCCTCGCCTCGTAAGAGTGGGTCCGGGTGGAGAGCATGATCTCCTCCGCGCCGGTTCGCCGTTGCAGCTCCACCAAACCCCGCTTGACCACCTCGGGACCCCCGATCAGGTGGGTCGCCATAACCTCGTCCACAGCTGCACGGTCGCCCGCGGAGAACGGATATGAAGCCCCCTCCTCCGGCGATGGAAACAGGCCGAGCCGGCCAGTTCGCAGCTGAAGTATCGACAACGCCGACGACTGCGCCAGCCACCGGGCCTCCTCGTCGCTTGGCGCGCAGACCACAGAGACAGCAACCATCGTGTGGGGCTCAGCGAGGAACGCGGAAGGCTGGAAGGACGAGCGGTAGAGCTCGAGTGCCTCATCGACAAGACGGGGACTGAAGTGGTACGCGAAGGAATAGGGCAGGCCGAGGATTCCGGCCAGCTCTGCGCTGAACAACGACGAACCGAGAAGCCAGACCTCGGGAAGGTACCCGTGACCGGGCACGGAACCGGGATGACTCGGGGGGTCGTCGCTCTTGGCGAGGTAACCGATCAACTCGACGACGTCGTCTGGGAAATGGTCGGCGCCGAGATCCGCCCGGCGCCGCAGCGCCCGTGCCGTCCTCAGGTCGGTGCCGGGGGCGCGTCCGAGCCCGAGGTCGATTCGTCCCGGGTGGAGTGCCTCGAGGGTGCCGAACTGTTCGGCGACCACCAGGGGCGAGTGATTGGGAAGCATCACTCCGCCAGAGCCGATCCGGATGACAGAGGTGGCGGAGGCGATGTGAGCGATCAGCACCGGTGGAGCTGAGCTCGCGACTGCCGGCATCCCATGGTGCTCTGCCACCCAAAGCCTTTTGTAGCCAAGTCCCTCAGCCACCAACGCAAGACGCGTCGTCTGCTCGAGCGCACTCGCCGGCGTCGAGCCGGTCGCCACGGTCGCCAGTTCGAGAACAGAAAGGGGCATCATGTCCGGCACAACCACTCAGGTCGATGCCGGATTCCCTGCGGGTCGCGGGTCGCCTGCCGATCGCGATGGCCGAAGGAGTCCTGTGCCAGGGATGACACCGCACGACACTGCCATCAGGCGGCACCCCTTCGAAGTCCCCTGTTCCGGAGGCCTGCTTCGACAAGCCGCCATCCGAGCATTGTTAGCCCGAGGAAGCCCAATGCCACGAGTACGAAAGCCAAAGCGGTCCCCTGACCGGAGATCACCCGCAAGGCCATCCCGAGCGCCACAGTCGAAAGGACCACGAGTACGCCGTCCAGGAGAACCGAGCCGTCGTGCCGTAGGCCAACCAACGCGAACCAGCCAGCGGCCAGTCCCGTGAGAAATGGCCATGCGGTCGAGGCCAGTCCGGCAATGTTGAACCCGTGGGCATGAACAGCCCTGCCGATCCCCACGAAGACGAGTACGACCGCTGCGTCTGCCGCCACCCTTGCCGCACGCATTCGCGGTCAACCCGACGCGGCGCAGGACTCGGCGATCGACACTCAGGGCAGCTCTGTGCCGGAGGCGTCCATCGACGCCGGATTGGCTCTGGTGACCCTGCGGTCGGTGAAGTGCTCCGACTGGCACTTTGGGCACCTGCGCAGCGCAGAACGAACGGTCAACTGCTCTTCTGTCTCTGATGTCAGCTGCGATCCCGACGCCGACTGGGCGAGCACGTCTTGCGCGAGAGCCGGTAGTTGCCCGACCGCACCTATTCCTCGGCCTCTCGCGCGGTGTGCACGACGGTGCGAGAAATGCGCCTGCGCGCTCGTCAACAACCATGTCATACCGCAGGCCTCGCAGCGCCGCTCGATGAGGCGCACCCTCCCGAACATTGGCTCACAGTACCGTTCGAGATGAGGCGCCAGGTTCGAAGCGACTTCTCGGCGCCTTCGCGACTCGGTTGAGTACCTTGATCAGACTCCATTGCAACCCTGTTGATTCGCGCTCTTCTCGCGAGTCTGACCGACGAAGCTCGCAAGGGCGCCAGCGTTCGGCGGCCGTACTCGTCTCGGCTCCTAAGATCGCCGGGTGGAGTGCGAAGACTATGACGTCGTAGTGGTCGGTAGCGGTTTCGGGGGCAGCACGGCTGCTCTGCGTCTCACAGAAAAGGGATATCGGGTCGCGGTCCTCGAGTCGGGACGCCGCTTCGACGAATCGACATTCCCCAAGACCTCGTGGCGGGTTCGCTCGTTCTTCTGGGTTCCCAAGATCGGTCTCCTCGGCATCCAGAAGCTGTCACTGCTGAGAAACGTGGTGGTGCTCTCGGGCGTAGGCGTGGGCGGAGGCTCACTGGTCTACGGCAACACCCTCTACGAGCCCTTCCCGAGTTTCTACGCGGACGAGCGTTGGAGTCACATCACCGACTGGCGCGCCGAGCTCGCACCGTTCTTCGACCAGGCGAAACGCATGCTCGGCGTCGTCACGAATCCGACGATGACTGCAGCCGACGAGGCGATCCGCGCCGTCGCCGAAGAAATGGGCGTCGCCGACACATTCGTTCCCACGCCGGTCGGCGTGTTCTTCGGTGAACCCGGAGTTGAAGTCCGCGACCCGTTCTTCGGGGGCGCCGGCCCGACTCGCAAGGGTTGCACCCAGTGTGGTGAATGCATGACCGGCTGCCGTCATGGCGCCAAGAACACCCTGCTGAAGAACTACCTCTACCTTGCCGAACGAGGAGGCGCCGAGGTACGCGAGCTCACAACGGTGACCGGCATCCGGCCAAAGGGCAACGGCCGCTATCAGGTCACGACCGAACGCGCCGGCGCGTGGTTGCGCAAGCACCGGAAGACGTTCGTCGCATCGGACGTCGTTCTGGCGGCGGGGACGATGGGCACCCAGAGACTGCTGCACGGCATGCGCGACGAAGGCAGCCTCGCCAACCTTTCGCCCAGGCTTGGCGAGCTGACTCGTTCGAACTCGGAGGCGATAATCGGCGCGCGCACATTCCAACGCAATGTCGACTTCTCACGAGGTGTCGCCATCACGTCCTCGTTCTACCCCGACGAGCAGACCCACATCGAGCCCGTGCGCTACGGGCGGGGCAGCAACGCCATGGGGCTGCTGACGACCGCACTTGCCGATGGTGACGGCCGGTCCCGACTGCTGACATGGGCGCGCGAGGTACTGCGCCACCCAGTGATGCTGGCGCGCAACCTGAGCATGCACCGGTGGTCAGAGCAGACCATCGCCACCCTCGTCATGCAGACGCGCGAGAACTCGATGACCTGCTACACCAAACCAGGACTCTTCGGTCGACGACTCACATCCAGACAGGGCGAGGGCGAGCCAAACCCGACCTGGATCCCGATCGGGCACGACGTCGTACGGCGCGTTGCCAGGCGCATCGGTGGCTTTCCTGCCGGCGGATGGAACGACGTCTTCAACATCCCGATGACGGCGCACCTCCTCGGGGGCGCGGTGATCGGTGACGGCCCTGAGACCGGGGTCATCGATCCTTACCACAGGGTCTACGGCCACCCTGGTCTTCACGTCGTGGACGGTGCCTCGGTGTCCGCCAACCTAGGAGTCAACCCGTCGCTGACAATCACCGCGCAAGCCGAACGGGCAATGGCCCTATGGCCGAACCGCGGCGAGTCGGACCAACGAGCCCCGCTGGGAGAGCCGTACTGTCGAATCGGCCCGATCGCGCCTTGCAGTCCCGTCGTCCCCGCAAACGCGCCCGGCGCACTCCGGCTAGGGGTGGCACCGCCCCGCTCGTGAAACTCGCGTTTGCCTGCTCTCCGAACGAGGCGCGGTCTTTCCTTGTCCCGTCGAGTCGTCGCGTGCGAAGCGAGCCGGCGACAAGGTGGAATCGGTAGCCATCCAGACTTGCCGGTCGCTCTCTCACGGCTCCACCGCCGAAGTTTCCCGTGCCGGGTCCGCCAGCGACACCCGCCACGAGTGGCGAGGCCGCGAATGGTCGGGTGACAACTCACCGCCCTATCAGGAACCGACCTTCGCGTGGCACATCACAACAGAAATCTGAGGGTCCGCTCAGCTTGAGCAAGCTGCCCCCAGAATGCAGGGTTTGCGTCGAGGCCCCCGATGCGTTGCCTGGTACCGCCATCAGCGAGGCGCCAACGACCGCGACCACGAACGCGAGACCCCGCATTCTCATAATCGTCCCCCCTGCCCGCACGGATGACACCCAGGGATCACTCCTATCCGCGCGCTTGAACACGAACACCTATTCGATCGTCGAGCGGTTCGGCGCAGACCATCTCGGCAAGCACGGCATATGCGCCTGCCTGATCGATCTGGCAGCCGGTGGCACCTACGCTTATGCCGGTGCGTTACGGACAACCAAGTAGACAGGCGAGATCGCTCTGGGAAGCTTGCCCCCGGGCGTCCCGCTGTAGGTTCTGACGCCCCAGGTGTGCTTGCAAAGGAGATTCGACAGGCGGGATGTTGGGACGAGACGCGCGACGGCGTTCGGGCGTGAGACCACGACAGCGCCGTGTCGAACCGACCCACTACCGGCAAAGGGATGAGAGTGGCCGAGGGAGCTGAAGGAGAGAAGAGGCTCGCCGCCGAGGCGGCGGCCCAACTCGTCGAAGACGGTATGACCGTCGGGCTCGGCACAGGTTCGACTGTCGCCTACCTCCTGCCGGCGCTCGCTCGTCGCAACCTTTCGCTGAGGTGTGTGGCGACGTCGCAGCGAACCGCTGAAGCCGCCCGCTCTCTCGGTCTTCTCGTCGAGGCGTTCACCGGGATCGACCGTCTGGACATCGCTATCGACGGAGCCGACCAGATCGCTCCCGATGGATGGCTGGTGAAGGGCGGCGGCGGGGCGCATACCCGCGAAAAATTGGTGGCGGTGACCGCCGAACGCTTTGTCGTCATCGCGGACTCGACCAAACTCGTCGAGCGCCTTCACCAGCCGATCCCCCTGGAGCTGCTCTCCTTCGGACTCGCATCCACTTTGCGACGGTTGGCGCCTACCGCCGTACGCGGCGTTCCGCCGAGTCCCGACGGTGGGGTCATTGCGGACTTCACCGGTGAAGTCGGTGATCCTTCCACGCTGGCTGACCGCTTCAAGGCCACGCCCGGCCTGGTCGAGCACGGGCTCTTCCCTTTCGATCTCGTCGAAAGGGTCCTGGTCGGGAGAGGGTCCGACGTGGAGACGCGGACGATCCGCCACGGCGTACAGGGATCCGGCTCTTCTGGGAACACGACCTAGCGATTGAATCCCTTGGCGGGATCTCGATCCTCCAACCTCTGAGCCGCCCTACCGTGCGAGACATGTGCCCCGAGACTTCGAGCCATGCCAAGATCTCGGCGCAGCAGGGTGGTTAGCGCCACGCCTGGCAGTTTGGGGAACAACCATGGGCACGCCACAGACGAGTGCCGTGCCCCGGTCGGATTCGGCGTCTATGTACGCGTGTTCCACCCCCACACGCTCGGTCGCTAATTGGAGCGGCCGGGGGTTCCACCCACTGACCCGGTTCGAGCGGATGTCGGTTCCGGCAAGGCTCGATCCTGGTCCACCACCTCTTGTCCAACCTCCTGAGCCAGTAGGGCCACAAGACAGGGCTTCGCGGGGCGACCAGCCCTCGACGGCGCGCCACCCACGATCTCGAAAGACTTCAGCCGATAGCTGTTGCTCGCGCTGCGCGGCTCGCTTGGAGAGTCGCGATTCCAATCCAGCCAAGAAGCCATCCGGTGGCGATTCGTGACAACACGGTCTGAGCCTCGCGACCTGGGCTCGTCACCGCCACGACGATCGCGACCACGACCGGGCCGAACCCCGCGGTCGTCAACGCCGAAGCGGCGGCCAGGTGCCCGGCGCCCCACGCCTCATCGCTACGCATCGTCGACGGGATCCGGATGCCGGCAAAGATGTTTCGTGGCAACCGCCCCGTCGCCGCCATCCTCCCTATTGCCAACACGATTACGCCGCCGACTCCGAGCCGGATCGCCTTCGACATGGAAGTAAGTCTAGGGCGGCTCGCACGGCCGAGGTTCGTGGTCGGTCGATCCCCAGCCCGCACGAAACTGCTTGACAAGTCTCAGTGATTCCTGTCGCGGGTGTCCTACTCGACGATTTCGGTCGCTGATAAGGCCGTCCGGGTCCGCGTAGCCCATGGCCGTCATTGACAGCCATATCTGGAGTGGCGCAACTTCCTGCGTCGCGGGCGACACCAACCCTGTCGCTGGAGCGTGCCTACAGCGCGGCACACGCCGGTGAGAACCGTCGGGCGTTATTGGCAGTGGACTGGCTCGTGCGCTGACCAAGTGGCAAGACTCTCGGACAGCTGTTCCCATTGCGGCGGCGCCTACATGCCTACGAGCGCCCGCCGGACTATGTCTCAGGCAAAACTCAAGGCTTTCAGACAGTGCATCCCACGGACCAAAGGCGCCCTGCGGTGGCCGTCCTCCTCCTGGCCCGACACTGGGCCTGTCGATGGATTGGTGCACGACCCCCTACGCCTTGCGAGGAAAGCCGAGAGCCGTGCACCGTCGGAAAGTATGCGCTGTCAGAGTGCTCTGCGCTAGGGGAAGACCGCACGGCGTGTTCCAGTACCACCGAGCGCGCTCAACACCGATCGAGTGACCGGCCGAACGGGCGTCAGCGAGGAGTCGAACTCGAGCCTGCTGCCGCGGCTTGAACATGTGCCACCCGGGCCAGACTGAGAACCAGTGCCAACACTGGAACCGTTTTCGAAATGTTGGTACGGGCGCTTCGATGAACCGGCTGACGGTCCATCATCGGTCGACGATCTTGGCCGCGGCCCTCTCCGCTCCATTGGCGAGGTGAGTTAGCACCGCCGATGTTCCGTGGCAGTCACTCTCGTGTGAGTCCCGCGACCGGGACATCGATCGACTTGATCGACCATCCCGCGAGGGACGCAATGACAAGAGTCCGACCTTCTGGGCCCCCGAAACACAGGTTCGTAGGCGTGCACAGGTACTCACCGCTGTAATCATCCAGGAAGATGCGCAGTTCGCCGTCGGGTTCGACCGTGTAGATCCGGTCTGGTCGGCAGCAACCAATGTAAAGACGTCCTTCTTGATCGAGCGCAAGCCCGTCAGGCACGGCCCGGGGCAGCAGGACATATTCGGTGCGCGTGCCCAATCGGCCGGCGTTGAAGCCGTAGCGTGAGACTCCCGGCAGGCGCCCTTCCACGACGTACATCACCTCCCGCCCTTCGTCGAGCGCGAGACCATTTGGAAAACGGCGGCATTCCTCGTCGGCAATACGGGGCAGCTCCCCAGGCCGCACGCAGAAGAGATAGCCGTTATCGGTGTCCCAACCCGATCCCGATTCGGTCGCCCAGATCGTGCCGTCGCTCGCCACTACTGGATAGTTGGGCGATACGAGCTTGCGCCCTTGCACGGAGCCGGCGATCACCTCAACGCTCCCCGAGGCCTGGATACGCAGCAACTCCGCCCGCCCGGTATCGCAGGCCACGCAGGCCCCAGCCTGATCGAATGCGATTCCTAGGAGGAAGCCGCCCGTGCTGGCAACAACCTCCACCTCTCCTGACTCCGGTGAGATCCGGAGGAGATCGCCGGACTCCGTGCCGCAGTAGACAGCCCCTTGGTGCCACGCGACGCACTCAGGGTGGTCGATTCCCGAGACAAGTGTTACCAGCTCACGTGTGGCGTCCCGCACCGGGTAGTGGACGCTGGTTCCGCCACTGTTTGTTTCGACGAGCATGTGTCCCGATTCGGAGTTCAAGCTTCTCCCCTTCGTCAGCGACGGCCACGATCAGTGCTCCGTCGGCACCAGATCCCCGAGTTCAGCACAGGCAGCCGGTGGGTAACCTTAGGTTTGGCGACCCAGTACCCCCACCCTCCGGCCCCCGAGCCAGCTCCGCCGGTCTGACCGTCCTGGATCACGACGTCGTCGGGGCTCTCGTCCTGGGTCTTCACGGCGTCGGTGACAACCATGTCGGGATCACGGCCCGTCTCACGCATGGCGTCGGCCCATATGGCCGTCGCGGCGGCCTTGCGCTCGTGCTCGGTCATGTCGAAGTAGCCCGATGGGATGCGTGAGAAGAGTCGCGGCGCTTGATAAGTGGCTGCGCAACGAGCCGCTGACGGCTCGCCGCACCGGTGATCTCCCGGCGCCGGCGGGCAGCTGACCGGTTGGAGCGCTCAGTCCTTGTAGGGTGCTGCCTCACAAAGTGTTCGGCGTACCTCAGTTGCCGTCCCGCCCTTTTGAAAGGACAAGGATGACCCGTTCCCGACTTCTGTTGACAGGGGTCCTGACCCTGGGCACCCTGTTCGTGCCCGCTGCAGCTGCCATGGGCTCTCCCAAGTTGGCCTCACCTGCGTGCACGGACAGTTGGAAGGCTCCGACCAGCGGACTGTGGTCTGACGCCGGCAACTGGACCGCTGGGGTCCCCGGTGAAGCAGGCCCCGTCGCGGCCTGCATCACGGTCTCGGGCACCTACACCGTGACGCTGGCCCCGTGGTCCATAGGTACCGCCGACCCCAACCACCAGTTTGCCGCCATCACGTCACTCGCCCTCGGCGCTGCTAGCGGACCGGGGGAGCAGACCCTGGTCGTCCTCGGGCAGAGCAGCCCCAACGACAGCAACGAGCAGGTCAACACGACGGGCCTGAGCACGACGGCACCGAGCCTGATCACCGCCCACGGCCGGTTGGTCCTGAGCTCGACTGACGGCGGGGAGAAGGCCAAGGGCGTTCCTTATGGGGGGGACGCAGTGGTCAGTGGCGCCCCGTTCACCAACTATGGCGCCGTCACGATGACGGTCCAGGACGCCAATAACAAAGCGGCCAACTACACACAGTTCTACAGCGCCTTGACCAATGAGCCCAAGGCTTCTGTGACCGACCAGTCGGGCCTCCTGGACGTCAACTCGGTCACCAACGACGGCACATGGACGGTGGCGCCCGGAGCTTCGATGGACCTTGCCTTCCAAACACCCGGGAGCGGCTATGCCGCCGGGGTGTTCACCAACTCGGGGACTATCAACAACGGCGGCACTATTTCGGCCCAGGGCGCGACCTGGTCGCAGCTCGGCGGAGCGGTCGCGGGCAACGCGGTGGCCTTGCAGGTCGGCACCAAACTGGTGGACCACGCCGGGGCGGGCAAGTTCGTCGTGAACGTGGAAAGCGCCAGCCTGGTGGGCATCGTCCCTAAGGGCCAGACGATCACCGTCGTGGGCGAGGTCTACGGCTACCAGGGCGAGAACTACAACAGCACGACCCTCGGGCTGGGCGGCACGACGGTTGTCAACGACGGGACCATCGTGGTCGATGCTCAAGGGACCAAGACCACCGGCGGGGCGGCGGTGCTAAGCGATGGCACTATCGACAACCACGGCAACCTCGTGGCCGAGGTGACCCACTCGTCGTGGCCCGTCGAGTGGCAACAAGTCGCCTTGACCAACGAGGTCGGAGGGACGATTACAGACCAGTCCGGCCTTCTGCAGGTCAACTCTGTTTCCAATGACGGCGCTTTGACAGTGGCACCGGGTGCGTCCCTGGACGTGCTGTCCGGAGCCCTGCCCAACGGCGTGTTCACCAACTCGGGGACTATCAACAACGGCGGCACGATTTCGGCCCAGGGCGCGACCTGGTCGCAGCTCGGCGGAGCGGTCGCGGGCAACGCGGTGGCCTTGCAGGTCGGCACCAAACTGGTGGACCACGCCGGGGCGGGCAAGTTCGTCGTGAACGTGGAAAGCGCCAGCCTGGTGGGCATCGTCCCTAAGGGCCAGACGATCACCGTCGTGGGCGAGGTCTACGGCTACCAGGGCGAGAACTACAACAGCACGACCCTCGGGCTGGGCGGCACGACGGTTGTCAACAACGGGACAATCGTGCTCGACGCCCAAGGGTCCAAGACCGGGGGAGGCGCTGCCGATATCAACGATGGCACCTTGCGCAACAACGGCGCCATCCTGGCCGAGGTGCACGGCTCGGCGTGGACAGTCAACTGGCAGATCGGGCTGACGAACAACCGGTCCGGAAAGGTTACCGTGACCGGCGGGATGCTGAACGAGTCGGGAGGTGGCTCGGACGCCAACGCCGGTACAGTGACGGTCGCCCCTGGGGCCACCTGGCTCCTCCAGCAGGGATCGGCGTTCACAAACCAGGCCGGCGGCACCATCGTGACCCAGATCGCTGGTCTCACCCGTTTCGGCCAGTTCCAGTTGACTTCTCCGTGCTGCAACGGCGCCGGAGCGATCAACGCCGGCGGGGCCCTCGTCCCTGTCATGGTAGGCGGCTATAGGCCACCGGCCAACAAGGAGTACCCGATCTTCCAGTTGCTCGGCGGCAAGTTCACCGGCACGTTCAGCCGTGTGCGTGGCGGCTTCGCCGCGGACTACAAGCACGAAACGACCACCCCGGCGTTCGTCGGCATCATTTACGGCAAGACCGCGAGCTAGTTACGCTTCCCGGCCTGCTTCGTGATGAAGGTCTTGTCGTCCAGTGCCCGGGGCCGGTCACCGAGTTCCCGGTCGATTGAGGGTCCGCCTCAACGCTCGCGGAAACGGTTAACGCTGATAAAGCACGCGCAGTCAGTTGGAAGACAGGAGTGGGTGACGTAACCCCGGAGGAACACCGGCTCCAAGAACAGCAATGGACAGAATCGGCAGATGCGGGCACGCACAGCGCCGCGTCACGAGGCTCGAAGAGCGCGTCGCCCCAGCGCGTCAGGCATTGATACAACCCTCGGCGTAGAGCGGTCAGCTCTCCGGTGCGTCCTTCGGCGTGTCGTCCCGCGACAGACGGCATGTTGATTGTCTGACTCTCGTCAAGGTGCCGGTCTCCTGTGCAGCCCAACGGGATTCGAACCCGTGTCTCCACCTTGCGAGGGTGGCTGGATTACCGCTAAGAGATGCGGCTTTCGGTACTCCTAGGCCTCTCACTGCGACACCTGCGGCGCCTGCGGCTGAAAGTCAGTTGGCGGAATGTTGGCGAAACGGGCAAGGGCAGCTGCTCCGCGGGAGCCATCTACGCCAAGCCTTCGCAAGGCAGGAGGGTCCGTCACGCGACACTCCGTAAGCCGACCTCAGCCTGCACCCAGAACTGTGAACATGGTTGTGCAACGGGCCACTGCAACGGAGCCGACGGCTCCGAGCTTGACCGTGTTGCGCTCGCACAAATCCGACATCCTTCGGGTGGCGAAAGCCCACGGCGCATCGAATATCAGAGTATTTGGCTCGGTTGCCAGAGGGACGGCAACACCTACGAGCGACGTGGACCTGCTGGTCGACTTCCAATATGGACGCACACTCGTCGACCTTGTGCGTCTCTGGCGAGGGGTCGAGACACTGCTTGGCACCGGCGTCGACGTCAGCGCTGGAGGTCTGGCCGAGCGCGACGACGACATCAGAGCTGACGCGCGGCCAACTGAACAATCGTCACGGCATCGACAAGACCGTCGCTGATCTGCTCGACGCGGCGACCACAACAGCCGAGATCGTGGCTCGCGGCCGGGAAGCTTGGGATGACGATCGACTCCTGAGGCTCGCCCGCGAAGCCGCTATGAGTCGGATCGGGGACGCCGCCAGCAAGTTGCCCGACAACCTTCAAGCGTCGATGCCGAGCGATCCCTTGCGTCGCGCTCACTCGATCGCCTGGTGTGCCATTGCCGTCGGCTCACGACCGGCGAAGAGCCAACCAACGACTGCCGCGAACGCCGGCATGCCGAGGAGGATGAGGAGGAGGTCCGCGACGGGAATGTTCCCGAGCGCGGCGATCCCCCCGTTCAGCGAGTTGCTCCGCAGCCAACCGATCATGCCGACGTAACCGCCCACCACCCCGAGAAGTGCACCGAGAAAGCCGAGCGCGCCAGCCGTCACTGCCGTCAGCGTGCGCCGCGTGTAACTGGATGCACCTGTCGCCGCGAGCGTGCGGAGGTCGCTCGCCGTCTCGCTGCGAACGAGCCCGACCGACATCCCAAGCACACCGAGCGCGATGACGATCCCGAAGATCGTCGCCCAGCCGGTGACGGCGGACGAGCTCGGCTGGTCGTTCTTCGACTCGACCGAGAGCTGCGTCGTCGATGCGGTGAGCTCCGCGCTGCTGATCTGGGCGGCGGTGAAGGGCTGGGTCCCAAGGACCAGCCAGCCGGACGTCGTCGTCTGGATGTGGAACTCGGCCATCGCGTGCTCGGTGATCACGGTGTTGGGTGCGGAAGTCCCCATAGGCAGCGCTCCTACCTCCTGAATAACCGGGTGCGCGAGGGATCCACCAGCGGCTCCTCCATTCGGACCATTCCCGACGCCGTAGCTGAGTTGGAGGCCCGAGACGCCAGAAAGGCCAGGCCGCGAGCTCAAGATGTCCGCGTTCGGATCGATCTCGGACTGTTTGATCCCGAAGGCTTTGAGGAGCTGCGGCGTTGCGACGTAGATCTGTCCGTTCCAGTTGCGACCTCCCTGTGTCCCGTTCAATCCGGCGTCCGGCGTCTCAAGGGCGATCAGCTGTGCGCCGAGCCCTCTCGCGATCTGCTCGGCACGCGCTGCGAGCTGAGCGGGACTTGCGGTCTCCACCGGATGGTTCTTGACCGGAACGAGTTGACCGCTGGCATTGCGCTTCACAATCGGCTGACCCTGCGGCGGCAGGCTCGCATGAAGTGCAAGCTCGTTCGACGCCAGGTTGGGGCCGGCGTAGTCGAGGACGTTGCCGTAGCGGGCGGCGGCAGCGAGCATGACGATCACCGCCACGAGCACCCCGACACTGATCGCCGCGAGCGCGGAGCCCGAGCGCGCCCGATACCGGGCGAGATCGCGCAGCGCGAGCCGGGTCGCGATCGGCGCACGGCGGCCGAGGCGCGCAGTCAACGACAGGAAGAACGGCGCGAGCAGGATGAGTCCGGGGATCAGGAGAACAATGCCGAACACCAGCTCTGGAGCCCCGCCACTTCCATTCCCGTGGTTCGTGCCACCGGAGTAACCAAGTAGGAGGAACGCGAGGACGAGCAAGACGATGCCTGGGAGCGCGGACCGGTGGATCTGACGAGGAAGCGCCGGTCGGCCCGACAGTGCCTGCACGATAGGCACCTTGGTGATCGCCCGCGCCGGACGGGACGCCGCGAAGAACGCCGCAACGACGGCAAGCACCATCGCGGCGACGACCGTGGTCCACGACAGCGCGAGCGCCCCGATGACATGGTGCGAGCTTTGCTCGAGACTCGGTCGGTAGGCGAGCCAGACAACGAGCCCGAGGACGAAGCCGAGGATCGCGCCGACGACACCGACGATCGTACCGTTTGCTCGCACAACGAGCCGGACGTGTCGGTCCGTCGCTCCGGTCGATTCGAGCATCCCGATCGAGCGGAGTCGGCGCTGAGCAAGCACGGTGAAGCCACCGACCGAGACCAGCGCGATGAGCAGCATGCCGAGCACGAGCGCGGCGAGCGAGATCGTCTCGGGGTTGAGCGGGTTCGACTGCGCGACTGATGTCGGGGTCTCCACCTGATAGCCCTTGCCGAACGAGCTCAGCGACGCGCCTGGCGCGTCGAACAACGCCGTGATCCCCGTGGGATTCTTCACCTGTCCAGGTGCGAGGAGCGCGAACTCGCTGAGGAGGCTCTGGGGGTTCTCGACGATGCCGACGACCTTGCGCTTGACACCACCGACGAGCCAGCTGCCGTCGACCGTGAGGTGGAAGTCGGAGGCGAGGCTGTTTGTGACCGCGACCTCGCTCGCGCCCGACGGGAAGCGCCCGGAGACGAGCGAGAGCATCGGGCCGCCAAAGGGTCCGTGCGGGTCCTGTGCACGAAGCTGATAGGTGTTGATCGATCCCGGGATCGACAGCGTCTCGTTCTCGATCACCTCGACGCGGCCAAAGCGGTGCTCGAGGTTCGCGATGACGCTGGTGGTGTGCGCGTCGTAAGTCGTGAAGGACACGGAGTCCTGCGCCGTGCCGAAGCCGGAGTTGTTCGGCGGTGGCGTATTCGTTGCAACGGCCGAACCCACGATCGTCGCCGTTACCGCGACCGTGATGAGGGCGAGGATCAGGTACTGCTGACGCCACTCGCGCCGGAAGAGCCGCCAGGCCCAACGGACGACGGCTCGCCGGGCGGGCGCTCCGCCGTCGGCCGGGCGGGCGTTGGCGAGGGGAGAGAGGACGGCGGTGCTCATCGTGACTCCTTCAGGGTCTCGTGCCCGGCCATCCCATCACCGGCGGACGGAGTCATGAGCACGTCGGGAGCAGCGGGTGCGTCGGGGTCGACGATGCGGCCGTCGCGGAGGAAGACCACCCGGTCGGCCCGCGACGCGAGGTTGGCGTCGTGGGTGACGACGACCGCGGCGATCCCGCGCTCACACGCGTCGCGGATCATCGCCATCACGGCTTCACCGTTGGTCGAGTCGAGGGCGCCCGACGGCTCGTCGGCGAGGAGGAGGTGACGCTCGCCGACGACGGCCCGGGCAATCGCGACACGCTGGCGCTCGCCGCCGGAGAGCTGGTCGGGGTAGCGGTCTGCGCAGTCGGCAAGCCCGAGTTGCTCGAGGGCGGCAATGCCCGCGGTGCGCGCCTTTCGCGCCAGGATGCCGTCGAGCTCCAAGGGCAACGCGACGTTCTCGGCGGCGGTCAGACCAGGCAGGAGGTTGAAGTCCTGGAAGACGTAGCCGATCGTCCGGCGGCGCAGCCGTGCCTTGTCGTTGCGGGACAGGCGCGAGAGGGAGGCGCCCGAGATCCGCACCTCGCCGCTCGTCGGCTCTTCTAGGCTCCCGGCGATGGTGAGGAGCGTCGACTTCCCCGATCCGGATGGTCCCATCACCGCCACGAGGTGCCCCCCGTCGACCGAGAGGTCGATGTCGGCGAGCGCGTGAACTTCCGTCGCGCCCTCGCCGTAGGACTTCGAGATGTCGCGGAGTTCGAGGAGACTCATCTGCGCCGACCGTCCTTTGCCGGAGGTCCGGCGTCGATGTTAGGTAAGACACCTGGAGACATACTGCGTATCCTATTGAGATGAGTACGGATGTCAAGGGTCTTGTTCGTCGGTCAGGGTCGAAACCGATCGGGCTATTGGCGGGGGCTCGGTTCGGGGAGGTCCGCGACCAACGACTCGGGAGTTGGCGGCGGAACCGTCTGATCCACGATCCAGCCGTCCCGGATGAAGACGACGCGATCCGCCCACGACGCGAGCTGCGCGTCGTGGGTCACAACGACCGCAGCGACGCCGCGGCGGCAAGCAGCAAGGATCATGCGCATCACGGCCTCGCCGTTCGATGAGTCGAGCGCGCCCGACGGCTCGTCGGCGAGCAACAGGAACCGGTCGCCCACGATCGCCCGCGCGATCGCGACCCGCTGACGTTCGCCACCGGAGAGCTCGTCGGGGTAGTGAGTTGCGCGATCCGCGAGACCGAGCTCTTCGAGCGCGGTCATAGCTGCGAGATGCGCCTTCTTCGCCGAGAGGCCGTCGAGCTCGAGCGGCAACGAAACGTTCTCCGCGGCGGTGAGCCCGGCGAGGAGATTGAAGTCCTGGAACACGTAGCCGACAGTCCGACGGCGAAGCCGCGCCTTGTCGTTTCGCGACATCGACGACAGCGCATCGCCGTTGATCACGACCTCGCCGCTCGTCGGCTCTTCGAGACTGCCGGCGATCGTGAGCAGCGTCGACTTCCCCGAGCCTGACGGCCCCATCACCGCGACAAACGAGCCACGCTCGACGGCGAAGTCGACTTCGGAGAGCGCGTGCACCTCGGTGGCGCCGGCTCCGTAGCTCTTCGAGACCCGGCGCAGCTCGAGATAGCTCATCGCCGGGCGACCAACCTCCGCCGGATGATCGGGCCCGGTTTCGCCGAGGGAGCCTCGAGCACGGCGCGTTTCAACCGACCCTCGGCGGTGTCGAGCCATCGCACGACCGAGTCGAGCCGGAAGAGCTCGGCGTCGACCACGAGGGCAAAGGGCATGTCGGACTCGGCCTCGTCCTCCTTGAGCCGCGTCCACTGCTGCATCAGCTCGACGAGATACCGGCGATGGACCTGGATCACGTCGTGGACCGAGACGCCAGGGACGTGAAGGGCAGCCAGCACTTTGATCACGAGCTCGTCACGGGGCGGCTCGATCGTGTCCGGTGGCGTGTTCAGCCACGTGTCGAGCTCTTTGCGACCGGCCTCGGTGATACGGAACACCTTTTGCGGCCCGGCTTCCTCCCCGCGGTCGTCGGACTCGATCAGCTCGTCGCGTTCAAGGCGCTGGAGCGTCGTGTACACCTGTCCGACATTGAGGGGCCACACATCTCCGGTGCTCTTCTCGAACTCCTGGCGCAGTTGCAGGCCGTACTTGGGACCTTCGCTCAAGAACGCGAGCAGCGCGTGGCGGACGCTCATCTTGCTGCGCGCTTAGATCTGATTCGTAACATACGCAGTATCCTACGGTCGCCGAACCTGGAGGTCAACGGAGCAGCGGAGCTGCACGAAGATCTGCGGCTGGGACCCAGAACACCGTCGATCCAGAGCTCGACAAGCGTGTCTGCCGCGCCAACGGGCGGCACGGACAGGCCGGTCTCGTGGTGCGCGGATGGAATCATTCGGAGCACGGAACGAGGTTGCCCTCGCGCCCTACTGCCCTCCGACGACCATGAGCTGGTTCTTGTTGTTGACGCGGAAAAAGAACAGGAGCGGCACGGGGGTCGGTCGATACGAGCGCAATCCGGGTCATCCGCCCGGGCTGGTAGTCGCCCCGGGGCGGCACCAGAGCGAGAGCGGCTCGACACCTGGTGGGGTGACCTCAACCCAGCGCTCACCCTCCCCGAACGGGACGTCCGCGGTTAGGGAGAAGCCCAGGGTCTCGGTGTATAAGGCGATGGCTGCATCTTGGTCGGACACCGCGACCAGTACTCGGCCCACCTGCATGAGCTTCGGCACGTTGTCTCCTATCTGAACGGTTCAAGATCATGACGGACGTGTCGCGGGAAACTCATCGCTCCTCTAAAGGCACCGTCACAGGTCTCGCCGAATGCTCCCTAGGGTCGTCGCATGGCTGACTTCATTGGTGTTGATCTCTGTGGAGCTCAGTTCGAGCGTGTCGACCTCAGCGGCGCGAAGTTCCGCACCGTCGACCTGAGCGACGCCCGGTTCCGCGCCGTCGACCTGAGCAGGGTCGTGATGCGGAGCGTGGACCTAGTCGACGTCGACATCCACGGCGAGATCCAAAATCTGACGATCAATGGCGTCGATATCGGGCCCCTGGTCGACGCCGAGCTCAACAGGCGGTATCCCCTCCGGTCCAAGATGCGCCCGACAGACCCAGCAGGCTTCCGGGAGGCGTGGGGCATCCTCGCGCGGCTCTGGGGCGAGACCGTCGAACGGGCCCGCCGCCTGCAACCTGAACTGCTGCACGAGTCGGTCGACGGCGAGTGGTCATTCATCGAGACGCTGCGCCATCTCGTCTTTGCCACCGACTCCTGGATCACACGGGCGATCCTCGGTGATCCGTCGCCGTGGGACCCTTTGGACCTGCCGTGGGACGAGATGCCCGACACGCCGGAGGTGCCCCGCGACCGCGACGCACGACCCTCGCTCGAGGTCGTGCTCGAGCTGCGCCATCGCCGAATGGCCACCGTGCGCCAGGTCATCGAAGGTCTTACGGTCGCGACACTCGACGGCGACACCGAACCAGTCGAGGGACCGGGCTGGCCGCAGCCCCGCAGCTACCCAGTGCGCAAGTGCCTGCTCATCATCCTCAACGAAGAGTGGGAACACCGGCTGTACGCCGAGCGGGACCTGGATGCCCTGGAAGCGCGCAGTCCGTAGTGGGGACGCCGGCCGACCTCTCAGGGCCCTGCCTTGTCGGATCACTGGTCACAACCGAACCTTCCAGCTGAGCTGGTGCCGGGGGCCCGGGTTGATACAGAACCGCACACCGAATACCGACTCGTGCCCTTTGTCGGGACATGCAGATCGAGACGGTTCCGCGAAGTGACAGTCACCGGCCAGTCTCCCCGGGACTCAGTGTGTCCTAAGCGTCTCTCGTCATCATCCGCCATGCTCCGAGAACCGTCCAACCCACGAGCCACGCGACGATGACCAAGGCGGCCCAGGTGACCGACTCCGGCACCAGCAAGGGATTCCCCTGTCCGCCACCCGGACCGCCGCCACCTCCTCCGAACACGGGAAGGCCCCCCGGTGTCAAGTGGGCCATGGCAACGCCGACAATCGAACGCTGCAGGTTCAACAGGTGGGCGATTCGTGCTCGGGAGAATAGGGGCGTGAGGATGATCTCGAGCACGATCATCAATATCACCGGGACGGTTCTCTGCCCGAGCAGCGATGCGAGTCCGAGTCCGACAATGAACCCGATGACTGCCTCGAGCTCTATCCACAGCCCCGTTCTGATCATCAAGGAATCCGACGGGTAGAGAAAGTCGCTGGAGTAATTCGTATAGTTCTGCCGCGCGATCAGGATGGCGGCGGCTTTGAGTTGGGCGGGCGTAACGGTGGCCTGCCCGGGACCCTGAGACCCGGGAGCTGCCTTGACGATCGGGCCGTTGGGGCCGCACGGAACGCTGTTGATTGCCGCGGGGACCGGAGAAGACGGTCCGGTGAAGAAGCCGAAGTCGCAGATGACCTGTTTCGGATGGTCCCCCGCCCAGTTCTCGAATGCAGAGCGGGAAAGCCCGGCTGGCACGTTCGTGCCGTCGTAGTTCAGTCTCGTCGGAGCCGCGAAGACGCACACCGAGCACACGATGATGAACCCGGCCGCCACCAAGGGCATGACGATGGCAAGGCCAGCGGGGATCCGGGCTAGGTAAAGGGCCAAACGCGAGCGGCCCGTCACGACCAGGTGGCGGAACATCCCTTCGGTGAGGTCGACCGAGCCTGCCGTGCAGCCCAACGTTGCGGCGACGATGAAGCCGAACACGTAAAGCACGCCCGCGCAAAGGCTCGTGTAGATGTCGTAGCCGCCGGCCGGCCCGTAGGACTTCGGAGCGATGGCATGTGCGAGCAGCCGCACGACGAGGAAGACGGTGGGGATTCCGATGTTCACCACGATTAGGGCGATCATGAGCCCGCGCCGCTTGCGCAACTCCATGATTCTCGTGGCGATCATTGAGCCGGTGGGTATCGGTGAGCCCCGACGGTCACGCACGGCGTCTGCCGGCACAGTTGCCACGCTCGCGGTTGGCAGTGCAGGTGTCCTCATTCCTGGGCCCCCAGCCGACTCGTAACCTGCAGGAACCACGATTCGAGCGACGCCTGGATCTCCTGAAGCCGATACACCGAGATACCGCCGGCCACTAGGACACGGTTGATCTCGGCGATGACATCGCGCGTCGTCCCGGCCGGCAAGCTGATGCCGAGGCCCAGAGACCCGACTTCGATGTTGGCCCCGATGCGGGTGGCGTCGATGAGACTCCGGGCTCGATCAGGCTCGGAGCATTCGACCTGGAGTGCAAGGCTTGCTCCCGCCAGCAATTCCGAGATCGGTCCCTGCCGAACCACCTTGCCCCGGTCCACGATCGCAACGGCATCACAGGTCCTCTCGACCTCGTCGAGGAGATGGGAGGACAGCACAACCGTGCGGCCCTCGGCCACGAGCGAGATGATCATCTCTCGCATGTCGGCCATGCCCGCCGGGTCGAGACCGTTCATGGGCTCATCCAAGATGAGCAGTTGGGGGTCCCCGATCAGACACGCGGCGACGCCGAGACGTTGGCGCATGCCCATCGAGTACTTCGACACCTTGTCATCGGCGCGGTGAAGTATGCCGACGCGCTCGAGAGCCGGTCTGATGCGATCGCGGGCGCCTGGTCCGCGAGCCGCAGCGAGGATCTGGAGGTTCTGCCTGCCCGTCAGATGGCCGTGGAACCGAGGTTCGTCGACAATGGCGCCGACTCGCGCCAGTGCCAGATCGCGATGCTTGGGGACCGGGTATCCGAGAAGAGACATGGTGCCGGCGTCAGCGTGCGTCAGCCCCAACAGCACTCGAATCAAGGTGGTCTTGCCGGCGCCGTTGGGACCGAGGTAGCCGAACGCGCATCCTCTCGGGACGAGAAGCTCGACATTGTTCACCGCCACGTTCTCGCCGAATTGCTTGGTCAGCCCGTGGGTCTCTACGGCCCAGCGACTCTCGGTTTGATGCTCGAAGGTGTCAGGGTCGGTAACGGTGCTCGTTTGTTGTCCTTTCCGCGATCGTCGCGCTGACGGGCTGCACCCTAACGGGGTCGCCCGCGTTTGTCCCGACACCTAACCGAGGAAAAGTCGCTGGGCGGAGGTCTTTGCATCCTCCATTGTCACGACACTCGTGATGTGTGGCAATCAGGGATGACCCTGACCCTTCCCCTACTCGAGAATTCGCTCGCGACGAAATGGCTGGGCCGCTCGGGATCCGGACGAGGCACCACATGGTCGCGCTGACACCTTCGCGCTCTCGGAGGGGGGCACGAACAGATTGCCGCACCTATATCGACCACCGGTACCGAGGTGGGCGTACCGATCAGACAGGGTTCCGGTGATCCGCCCGACAGGCGCTCCCGCCGATCATCTGCTCTGTCGGCTCGACGGCAACGACAGACGAGCGTGGCGCAGATCAGCTATCTCTGTAGCCTCGGGTTCCGTGCGCGTCCTGGCCGCTTGCTCCCTTGGCGGTGCCGGTCACTTCAACCCGCTTGTTCCGTTTCTTGAAGCAGCGCAGCGTCGAGGTGACGAGACACTCGTGATAGGGCCGCCCGCGATGGATGAGCTGGTGACCGCCAGCGGGTTCTCGTTCCAGCGCGGTGCTGAGCCGTCCGATGCCGACATCGCGTCCATTAGGGAGAAGTTCCTCGTTGTGTCTCGCGCTGAGGCGCTCGTGCTGGGTAACCGGGAGCTCTTCGGGCGACTGGCCGCTAGGGCCATGCTGCCTTCGATGGAGCAGACCTACCACGATTGGGTCCCGCAGCTGATCCTGCGCGAGCCGTGCGAGTACGCCTCGGTTATCGCCCAGCCACCTGGTCAGGCTGTGACCGCGCAGGTCGCCATCTCTCTCGCCGAGGCTGAAGCCGCGTCGATCGTTGCAGCAGGCCCCGCTTTGGAGGAGCACCGCAGGGGAGTGGTCGACGAGCTGTGGGCCAGCCCGTATCTGACCTGCTTCCCGGAGTCTCTGGACCCCTCGCCTTTTCCTACGACAATCCGGTTCTGCCACAGTGCGCGGGCGTCGTTGCGGCCACTTCCTGCCTGGTGGGACAGTGCCGACACCCCGCTTGTCTATGTGAGCTTCGGAACCGTGCTTGGGAACATTTCGATAGCCGCCGACGTGTATCGAACGGCCATGGCCGCCGTCGATGGGCTCGGCGTCCGGGTACTGCTGACCGTCGGTCGGGGGTTTGATCCTTCACGACTCGGTTCCCTGCCTTCGAACGTCCACGTCGAGCCATGGGTGGACCACGCCGATGTGCTCGCCGAAGCCGACGTCGTAGTCTGTCACGGGGGCTCCGGGACGGTCTGCGGCGCTCTAGCAGTCGGAGTGCCGCTGGTCATGGTGCCGCGCTTCGCCGACCAGTTCGAAAACGCCAGGCGGATCACAGACGCGCGAGCCGGCCGCACCGTGGAGCTGAGGACCGCACTGGAGACAAGAAGCCAGCCCCACCTCGACGAGGAACACGAGTCGCGCCGGATCCGGGTCGCTGTGGAGGAAGTGCTGTCAAACCCTTCATACCAGCGACACGCCGGTCGCCTCGCCCGCGAGATGAGGGCATGGCCCACGGCCGAGGAAGTCCTCGCTCGGCTGTCGGCTCAAACCAACATCGCTGAGCCAATCCAGCCGAAGACGCCGTGACAACCCATCTGTACGGCCGGTGCGGGACTGCCGTAGGCCCCGCACCGCGCACCGATCTCGGAACCGCGATTGCTGGCAGACTCAGATTGTGACATTTCGGCGACGCACGCTCAACGCGTCCTGACCAGCTCGAATGCCACGACGAACAAGAAGCCAATCGTTCCTGCGTAGAAGGCTCTCTCGACGACGCCGAAATAGTGGCGCATCGACTCGCTTCGCCGGGCTGCACCCATCGAGATCAGGCAGACGAGCATCGCAATCCCGAGTCCGGCGATCGGCCCGCGTGCGTGCACCCATACGTTCGATCTACCGAGATCGGTCCCCAGCCGCAGTGCAGCAAGCGTGGCGCCTCCGAACGCCGCGAGCGCGAGCAATCCGTGCCAGCGGCCGGACTCGGTGCGTGCGGCGCCCGGAACGTCCATTGGGAACCAACTGATGGCGAGACGTGCTGCACCGAAGATCACGAGGAAGAGGACAACGAGCGGAGCACCACCGATGCCGAGCTCCGAGATTCCGATCGCGGCAGCGATGGCGGCGATTCCCATCGCGATTGTCTGGACCCGATAACCGAGCCGGTAGGAAGTGATCCCGTACTGGCTCACTGGATTCGTGAGCGGCGAGAGTCCAGTGGGAAGCACGTGAAGAACGACGAGTGTCAGCAGACATGACGCCGAACCGGCGATTGCGATCGAACCCGTGACGGTGAAAACCTCTGGACTTGTCACGAAAAGGAAGGTTACGCCTGGTGCTTGCGAAGGCTCGCGCCTACGCGCGAAAACAGAACGCCGCCCCCAACACCGGGAAGCGCAGAACGTCACTCCCCCGTTGTGCCGTCGAGCAGCTCTCGCGTCGCGTCGGCGTGTCCCGCGTGCCGAGCAGTCTCGTTGATCGGGTGGAGCAGCACCCAACGCAGATACTTGCCTTGGCCTCCACATCCGCGGCAAGGCTCCGTGAGTGACATCGCCCGGACTGCAGCGTCGGTGGCCTCGCCCCGCTTGCGGTAGGGGGTCAGAGCGGCTTCGATGCTCAGCTCCGGGCCCGGCCTGAACTCGGCCTCCTCCCTGGTCACCTCCTCGCCGAACTTGCGGAAGGGCGTGCAGTGATACCAAGAGCGGGCGCGGCTAGTCTTCTCGCCGTCGCGCCGCGCGGCGCCGCAAGTGTAGGAGCCGACCTTGCCCTCGATGCGGCGGACCTGCTCAGCGCATGGCAGCTGTGAGTTCGGTTTCTGGCAGCCCCAACGGGATTCGAACCCGTGTCTCCACCCTGAGAGGGTAGATTCATGCCCAGGTCACGGCTACCTTTTCTTGCCTCGTGCGTTCCCCGTGCATTAGTGTCGGACCATGGCCAGCAAGTACAGGACGA
Source organism: Acidimicrobiaceae bacterium (assembly GCA_003140595.1). Taxonomy (GTDB): domain Bacteria; phylum Actinomycetota; class Acidimicrobiia; order Acidimicrobiales; family Bog-793; genus Fen-455. The sequence continues at coordinate 114,826 of PLKG01000098.1, forward strand.
GGAGGGCCTTCGGGGGTGTCCGTCGCCTGCCCTCGGGGCGCTACCAGGCGACGTACTGGCACAACGGCAAGCAATTCAAGGGTGAAAGCACCTTCGGCGCCAAGGCGGACGCTCACAAGTGGCTCACCATCGTCGAGGCCGATCTCCACCGGGGCCAGTGGATGGAAGCTTCGAAAACCCAGGACACCACTTTTTCTGAATACGCACAGGCCTGGATTGCTCGACGTTCGGGAACCAAGCTGAGGGCGACGACCGAAGCAAAGTACCGCGGGCTGCTCGATCGCCACATCTTGCCGACCTTTGGCGACTGCAACTTGTCCGAGATCGACCCGGATCGGGTCGAGGCTTGGTATTACCCGCTCAAGCGCCAGCACCCTCCGACCGCAGCCGGTGCGTACCGGCTGATGGCGACGATCTGCAACACGGCCGTCAGGATGGACGTGATCGCAAAGTCACCTTGCCGCGTCGAAGGTGGCGCCACGGAGGCTTCCACAGAGCGTCCGGTCATAACCCGGGACGAGCTGCAGTGGGCCGTCGACTCCGTGCCTGATCGTTACCGGGCAGCGCTCTTGTTGGCGGCCTGGTGCCAATTGCGCCGGAGCGAAGTGCTGGGGCTGCAACGAGGCGATATCGACCTCGATGCGGGCTCGATCCACGTCCGTCGAGCCTGGGTCGTGGCTCCTGACGGCAAGCGTTGCCAGCAGGGTCCGAAGACCGAGGCAGGTGACAGAACGCTGTACATGACCGAAGACGTGCGTACGGCACTGCGAGCGCACCTTGCGACCTATGTCGGACCGCAGGCGAGCGCCTGGCTCTTCCCGAACAAGGACGGCACTGCACCTGTCATCCATCGGACCTTCTCCCGTGTGTGGGAGCGGGCTCGACGGGTCTCCGGCCGCGAGGATCTTCGCTTCCACGACCTCAGACATTCGGGCTTGACATGGTTTGCTCAAGCTGGCGCCACCCAGGCGGACCTGATGCACCAGGCCGGCCACGCAAGCCCAGCGGCAGCTAGCCGGTATCAGCACGCCGAAGCTGAGCGGGCCAAGATGCTGGTCGCGAAAATGGCCGCGCCGTAGCCCTAGAACACTAATATAAGTCTTCTTGCCTTGAGAGCCGGGAACACTTATACTTGCAGCATGACGGTAGAAATGGAGCGGCCCAAGACACGAAGGTGGGGCGAGGCCACCTCTCGCGCCGTCCGGCTCCTCGCGGTCCGCACCGTCCCCACGTTGCAGGTCGACCTCGCAAGGGAACTCGGCATCACCCAGCCGCGCGTCTCACAGATCGGAAGACTCCTCGCAACCGAGGACGTCAGGTTCGCGGACGTGCACGAGGCGGACCAACGCGCCCGGCTGGTTCTTCTATACGCGCTCCATCACGCTCCAGCGGTCGTGACCGAGACACTCTGGTACGACATCGACCCCTCACACGAACAGGTCGCCCGTGCCGTTGCCTACCTCGTAGAAGCCGGCGCCGTGGCAGTCGTCTCAGCCGACGCCGCCCCCGACTTCGTCGCTCCTTGGCGGTCGCCGACGCTAACGGTGATCTACACCAACCTCGACGCGCCGCTCGACTCGGCCGGCTTCGTCCCCGCCATGGCCAGGGGCGAGGCGAGCATCGTCCTCCGCCACGTGTCCGACCCGAGCCTGCTCGAACCATGGCAAGCCCCGAGGGAGGCGCCATTCCCCCTTGCGCACCCGTTGCAGCAGATATGGGACCTGCGTGACCTCGGCGGAGAGGACAGGTTCGAGGCCTCCGAGCGGCTCATGCGCCGCGTCGTGATGGGCACCCTATGAAGGTGGCAATGCGACAAACCGTCCCGCAACCGGTGGCGGAGGAACGATGACGGCGGGCGACTGCAGGGGCCGCGATGCTGGGAGATCCCATGGCGACGCGTAGGTGCATGTCCATGGAGACGAGCGACGGCAAGCCATGCGAGAACGAGGTCGACGTTGGGTCGGCTTTCTGTGGCGCGGGCCACCTGTGCGTCTCGCCGCCCGGCAGTCATGCTCCGCTTGCGCCCACGTCTGCGCCGTCAGACCCGCGCCCGGTCGAGGACATCCTGGCTGTCTCTGGCGGCGGGACGGATCGGCTGGTGATGATGAGTCCGTCGGCAGCGGACGATGGCGGGTTCGTTGCGATGGCCGACGTGACGAGGGCGGCAGGGCTGGCGGAGATGGGCGCCGACTACCGGCTGCTCGGTGGGATCGCCGTGATGCTCCACATCTTGCGCCTCGGCATCGACGTGCCCCTCCGGAGGACAGGCGACGCCGACTTCGGAGTTCCGCCGCACGTGCTGAAGTCCGGTCGCCTGGTCGAGGAACTGGAAGCCATGGGCTACAAGAAAACGAGCGGTTGCACCTGGGAGCGCGTGCTCGACGGACGGCGGACGGCGTCGACCGATCTGCTCATACCTGCGTACACCTCACGGCCGCGAGTCAACAAGAAGATCAACAGCAACGGGACCAAGGTCGTGACGACCGAGGTGCCCGGTCTCGCCGAGGCGCTCAGGCGCACGCCCGTGCGATTGCCGGTCCGCTTCGTCCTCTCTGATCGGCGTGCGATCGAGACCGAGGTGCTGCTCCCCGATGCCGTGGGAATGTTGCTCCTGAAGGCGGGCGCGAGAAAGGTCCGCAACGAGGAGCGCGACTCGACCGACTTGTGGCGATGCCTCGAGGTGGCTGCTGCAGAGGGCGTGACATCCAGTGACCTCCCCACCGATCCGGTCATCGGGGACCTCGGCGCGGTCCTCCGCGAAGAACTCCGACGAGGAGGCCGGTCGATCCCAGCCATCACCAAGGAACTGACGCCCACGGCGGCGGGTCGTATAGAGACTCGGATCCAGGCGTTGCTCCTGAGAGTCACCGGCTCCTGACGATCTGACGGAGGACAGCCTCAATCCCGCCTTCGTACGTCAAGTCGTCGACTCTTCTCGATGAGCCCGTGATGCTGAAGTGCCTGTGTGAGGTGCTTCGGCATCTACCGAAGGTGCGTCAGCCTCAGGGTTCACGGCAGCCGGTTTGCTGACTGTCTGCTTGATCTGGCTGCGTCGTGGTCACAGCTGGCTTGCAATCGCCTCTCCACGACTCCGGGGAAATTTGGGGGCGTCAAGCCGCCCGTGCCTGACGTGAGGGTGGCGAGCATCATCAAGCCAGGCAGTGATCTCGGCCGGGTCGAAGCGGACAAGCCACCCAACCTTCAGGTAGGGCACCCGTCGTTCGGCGATGAGTCGGCGGATGTGGCGAATGCTCA
>PLKG01000027.1 GCA_003140595.1 Acidimicrobiaceae bacterium
GGCGAGCGCTCGTGGGTGTTCACCTCGATCTTGATCCGCATGGTCCCAGACCCGGACTCGAACGGCGCGCGCAGGTAGACCTTCGGGTGCGCGCCGCGCGCCGTGTGGTCATCCATGCCGAGCCGATCTCCGATGGCCCGCAGGGCATCGAAGACGTCACCGATGCCGTCGGCCGTGCGACGGACGTAATCAAGGTCCTCGCTGTAGCGCAGTCCCGGCACGATGTGGAGCTTGTGCAGGCAGGTCCCGCCCCGGAAGGCGAGCTCCTTCCCTAGATAGGGGTCTTCCGCGATCTCGATGATGAGGCGTGACAGGAGGAGGTCCTGTTCCACCTGTTCAATCGTGGGCCACGGCACTCCGTTCGACCATTCGACGATGTTCGCCTGTGGGATCACAGATCCGGCTCTATGTCCGCGTTGACGAGGAGGTTCCACTTCTTGTCGAGCAGGCCGGATCGCTTGTCCGCGGGGTCGAGTCGCGCTGGGATTCGGCGGCGCTCTTTCGACAGGCTCGCCAGCTTGCCGGTGTCGATCTGCGCGTCGACTTCTTCACCCATCTTGTCGAGNNCGGGCTCGCGGAGCTTTCGGTCGACGAGGAGATCCCCGATCACGGTCGCGACGTTCGACAGGCCGCCTCCGTGCCTCGGCCAAGCGACGAGGTCGAGCACCGTCACCTCTGGGGAAGCGACCCGCATCGTCCCAGTGGGCGTGTTCACGACGTCGACCGAACGTCGGGCGACGCTGAGGTCTCGGGCGAACTCAAGTCGGACTCGTTCGAATGACCTGTCGCGCACTTGCACATCGGTGATGACTTGGAACGCCTGGGGGCGTTGATGCGCCGCGTCGTGGATTTCGGCGGCGGTGAGGAATGCCACGTAATAGGGATGGCCGAGGTGCTGCATCAACGCGTCGACGAAGTGATTCGCCGGCACGGCACCCCAGTTGCGGTACTCGGGAGGGATCGGGACATATGCGCCGCGGGTGGGTGAGAAGATTCGCCCGCGTGCCTTCTGGCGAGCGATCATCGTGGTTGCCTGGTCCTTTGGCACGCCGAGGATCTTTGCGACGGCATCAGACGTCACGAAGTGCTGGCCGTGCGCGATGAGCCAGTCGCTCAGGTCGTTGGCGGCGACCGCGGCGCGGGCGTCGCTACCACTCATACGACGAGTATAGCGATTATCGATGCTTTCGTCGTACTATCGATAATGCGACGGGGATAGCCATAATCGCTGTACTCGTCATACCATCGGTGATTTACGCGCTCTCTCGTTTCGTCGACGGCGGAAGCAAGCCCAGTGAGACGAAGTGCAGGTGGGCGAACCGGCAGCACGGACGGTCGGCGTGATCACGATCCACTTGCCAGCAGGGTGCGTGGCTTAGCATCAAAGGCGCTCGCTCAAAGGGGATCTGATGACAAATACGGCACCGCTCTCGGCGACACCTACTCCCGCGACCGCTCCTGAAGTCCCACTCGCTCCCGAGTTACCCAACGCAGGGATGAGAGCTTTCCGTGGACAAGGCCTCATCCCCAGTCATCCCAGGGACCTATCACATTGCCGCGTCCCGTTGACCGCCATGACGCGTGCGACTCAGCTGGCCTCTGCTTCCGACTTTGCGTCCGAAGCTGTGCCGAGCCGACCGCCGAGCCGACCGCCCATGCCGTAAGCGAGCTGGCGCATTCGCTCTGTGGCGGCGTGCTGATACCGCATCGCCATGCGTTCGCTACGGTGCCCGAGCCGCTCCATAACCTCTCGAACTGTGGCACCCTCCTCCGCGAACCAGGTGGCACCAGTGTGTCGCAGCACGTGAAAGGTGACGTCGTCGAGTCCGGTCACCTCCTTCGCTTTGTCGAGGAGAAGTCGAAACTGGGATCGGGCCAGAAGTCCCTTGTCTGGGTCCTCGAAGAGCCAGGCGATCGGTTGCGTGCCGACAAACTGCTTTAAGTGGTCCTCGAGCACGGGAACGAGCTCGTCGGGCAAGTNNTCCGGCTCGACGATGACCCGACGGAGCGTCACCATCTTGCGATCGAGATAGATGTCGCGCCGTTGGAGCGCAAGAGACTCCGACCAACGCATTGCGCCGAAGGTCGCAAGCAGAATCATTGCCCGATAGCGAGCTTCGATCGCGTCGGATAGCGCGACCAGTTCGTCGACCGTGAGAGCCTCCCGCTCCGGTGCGTTCTCCGCGCCAGCGCCTCTGATGTGGACGGGGTTGCGGATAACTGCTCGCTTCTCGTCGGCGAAGATCATGATCTCCGAGAAAAGACGGTAGGCCTTCGCACATGCGACGGCATGGTTGCGACCCTTGCACGCTAGGTACCACTGCTCGATCTCGTCCTCGGTGATCTGCATGACAGGAGTGTCGCCAAGAAGGAGCGACGGACGAGTTGGCCGCTTGACTTCGGCGTAGATCCAGTTCTTGAGAAGTCCCGCGTACAGCTCGCGCGTCCGAAGGGAGAGATCGACTTTCGTCGGCCACCAAACCTCTTCGACGAACTGGCGCAGTGTGGTGCGGCCTCGTCGGTCCGTCCAGGTGCCCGATCGCCGGCGGTTCCACTCGTCCTTGAGCCACTCGTCGGCCTGAGCTTTGTTCGGAAACGTATGGCCGGCTGTGTGCCGTACCCCGTCGATGACGTACCAGGCGCGCACGCGCCCGCTCGGGAGTTTCTTGATCGCTCCGAAGCTCGATCGTCC
>PLKG01000142.1 GCA_003140595.1 Acidimicrobiaceae bacterium
TGCTCAGTGTTTAGGAACGGTATCCCTCGCGGTGACATCGGTTACGGTCGCAGCATGAACGATTCTGCTCCGGCTGGTCGCAGCGTCGTGCAGGCCGCTGGGGGAATCGTCCTCCGCGCCGGAGAGTCAGGCGGGTGGGAGGTCGCGGTCGTGCACCGCCCCGAGCATCTCGATTGGACGCTGCCCAAGGGCAAGCTCGAGGTCGATGAGAGCCCGACCGAATGCGCGCTGCGCGAGGTACTAGAAGAGACGGGCTACAACTGCCATCTCGGCAGGTTCGCCGGTCAGGTCGAGTACCTCGACCGCCGGGGACGCCCGAAAGTTGTCTCGTACTGGCTGATGCAACCCGTCGACGGCAGCTTCGAGCCGACTACCGAAGTGGACCAGCTTGTTTGGCCGTCGCTTACCGACGCCGTCGGACTGCTCAGCTACTCACACGACCGCGACCTGCTCGAATCGATCGGGAGTCGCCATCCGGGCGCGTTCTAGCAACTCGGCGCCACTTACGCGAACGCGTGCAGCAGGCCTATGCCGACGCCTCCGAGCACGAGCCAGGTCGCGTTGACGCGCCACCGCAGGAGCAAGCCGAGACTCAAGACGGCCGTGAGGACGGTCAGCCAGTCGACCAGGCTCGTCCGGCCCAGCTGCACGGTGACACCGGCCATTAGAGCGATGGCGGCGACATTGACCCCGTCGAGAGCCGAAGCGCTCAACTTGAAGCGTCTCGCGCGACCGAGAACAGGCATGAGCGCGGCCACGAACAAGAAGGACGGCACGAAGATGGCAACAGTGGCCAGAAGCGCGCCCGGTAGCCCACCGAGCACGTAACCGATCGAGGTCGCCGTGGTAAAGACCGGTCCCGGAGTCAGTTGGCCTATCGCCACCGTCGCGAGCAGTTGGGACTGGGTCAGCCAGTGGTTTCCGAGTACGAGATCGCTGTGGAGATAGGTGACAAGGACATAGCCGGACCCGAAGACGATCGAGCCGAGCTTCAAGAACTCCAGGAACAAAGCCCCCAATGAAGCCCGCGCGAAACGCGACGAGGACAGGCTCGCACGATGCGCGAGGTGCAGCTTGGCCGCGAGCATCGGGACGGCCACGGGCGCGGGCACGGGCACGGCGCGTGCCAGCCGGCGCCCGTTGTCGACGGCTGTGACGATGAGCGCCGCTGCGAGAAGGATCAGAAGCGGGCTCACTCCCAGGAAATAGGCCACAAGGCTGGCGCCGGCGACCACGGCGAGGATGAGGCGCTTGACGGCAGTCCTCGCCAGTCCCACCGCCGCGCTCGCGATGATCGCAACGACGACAGGCTTGATGCCGAAGAGCACTCCGGTGCCGGCATCTGTTGCCCCGTAACGCACATATGCCCACGACAGCCCGAGCACGAGCAGCACAGACGGCAGGATGAAACAGGCGCCGCCGACGGCGAGTCCCGCCCAGCCCCTGCGACGACGTGCCAACATCAGTGCAACCTCGGTCGAGGTCGGCCCTGGCAGCAGGCTCGCCCCGCCGATGAAGTCGAGCAGTTCCTGCTCGCTCACCCAGCCCCTGCGCATGACAAGCTCGGCGCGCATCATCGCGAGGTGTGAAGCGGGACCGCCAAAAGCAGTCGAGCCGATTCGCAGATACGAACTGGCCACCTCGCCGAGCGTCGCTCGCGGCTCGGGCACCGGTCCGCGGTCGTGCGCGCCAGCAGACGGCGCGCTCATGACAGACGCCCTCGGAGGTCCCACAGGCCCGTCGCGGCGCGGCGCACGACGTCAACCTAATGGGACCCGGCTGGCCGGCCGTGAGAAGATCGGATCATGGCCGACTCCCTCCAGGTGCCGCAAGGCTTTCTGGCTGCAGTGAGCGATGCCGTCGGGCCCGACCATTGCCTCAGCGACCCGGATCTCAAGGCCTCCTACGAGCTCGACTGGACCAGGCGCTTCGGTGGGCCCGCCATTGTCGTCGCGCGGCCCGCGGACACCTTCGAGGTCGCGAAGGTGCTCGCTGCATGCAGCCGGTTCCGGGTCGGCGTGGTTCCCCAGGGTGGCAACACGGGTCTAGTGGGCGGCTCGGTGCCGAGGCATGGCGAGGCAGTGCTCAGCCTCAGCCGTCTCAACCGTGTCCTCAGCTGCGACCCCGAGGAGGGGCTCATCGTGGCCGAGGCCGGTACGACACTCGCGGCTGCGCAGGTTGCGGCGGCGAGCGTGAGATCTGAGCTGGGCATCGACATCGCGGCTCGCGACTCGGCGACGCTCGGCGGCATGGTCGCCACCAACGCCGGCGGCGTCCACGTCATCCGGTACGGCCCGATGCGCGCGCGCCTCGGCGGAGTCGAAGTCGTACTCGCGGACGGCTCGGTGGCCAGCCGTCTGTCGGGGCTTGTGAAGGACAACGTCGGATACGACCTGGCCCAGATCATGGCTGGCAGCGAAGGGACCCTCGGCGTTGTGACAAAGGTCGCACTCCACCTCGTCGCCGTCCCACTCTTTCGCGTGACCGCCCTCGTCGCTCTGCGCGGCACCGAGCACTCGTCAGCAAACCCCGCTGCCGGCGTCGCTTCTGTGTCGAAAGTGGCGGTTTCTCTTGCACTTAGTCTTCGCCGACACGTGGACGGGATCGACGCGCTGGAGCTCGTCTACGCGGACGGGATGGCGCTGGTTCGCGAGGCGTTGGCTCTTCCCGCTCCTTCGGACCCCGGAGCCGATGCGTGGCTTCTCGTCGAGGCCTCGGGCGGCCAGGACCCGAGCGACATGCTCGCGCGTGCCATCGAGGACGCGACGGGTGTCACCGAAATCGCCGTCGCCGACGACGCGGCCGGCCGCGCCCGCCTGTGGGCTTACCGTGAGCGCCACACCGAGGCGATCGCGACGCTCGGAGTGCCTCACAAACTTGACGTGACACTGCCAATGAAGAACTTCGCCGAGTTCGCCGGCGCGGTCAGTGCAGAAGTCTCGGCCGCCTTGGGCGGATCCGACACACGAGTCATCCTGTTCGGGCACGTCGGTGACGGGAATCTGCACGTCAATCTGATCGGCCCCGAGCCTGAGGACTACCGCGGTGACGACGCAGTGTTCGAGATGGTGATTCGGCGCGGAGGCTCGATCAGCGCCGAGCACGGTGTTGGAGTCGCAAAGCTCGGCTTCGTCTCGTCGGCGCGCTCGGCCGGCGACCTCACGGTCATGCGGAGAGTGAAGAACGCGCTCGACCCCGGGGGCATCCTCAACCCAGGTGTGCTGCTCCCGCCGGTCGCCTAGCCAGATTCGGCGCGTCGTGGCCTAGGCACTACCGTCCTTGCTGTGTCAAGGCGCGCATGGCTGCTCTTCGGCGCGCTCAGCGTCATCTGGGGCGTCCCATACCTGCTGATACGCATCTCGGTACGGGAAGTGGCGCCGTCGACGCTCATCTTCCTCCGCACGGCGCCCGTCGCGCTGGTCCTGCTGCCGATAATCGCCTACCGAAACCAACTCCCGGGTCTCGTACGCCGTTGGCGGCCGTTGCTCGCCTACACCGCGGCAGAGATCCTGCTGCCGTGGCTGATGCTCTTCAAGTCCGAAGAGCGGCTCACGAGCTCTCTTGCGGGCCTGCTGCTCGCGGCTGTACCGCTGGTGGGGGCGCTGATCGCGAGACTGAGCGGCGACGAGGACCGTTTCGACCGGACACAGATCGGGGGCCTCCTCCTCGGGCTCGCGGGCGTCGCTCTGCTGGTCGGCATCGACGTCCGCGGCGCAACAGCCTGGCCAATCGCGGCGATGTCGGTGCCCATCGTCGGCTACGCCGTTGGTCCGAGGATCTTCAACCGCTATCTGGCCGACCTGCCGAATCTCTCGGTGGTGGCCGGCTCATTGGCCATCGCTGCGATCTGCTACGCCCCATTTGCGTTCTCCAACCTGCCGGCGCATCTGTCCACCGAGGTGACCTGGTCGGTGGTCGGCCTCGCAGTAGGGCCCACACTGGTCGGATTCATCGTGTTCTTCGCTCTGATCGGCGAGATCGGCCCGGTCCGCACGACCGTGGTCACCTACGTGAACCCGGCGGTAGCCCTCGTCCTCGGCGTCGTGCTGCTCGGCGAGCCGTTCACTATCGGGCTCGGCCTCGGGTTCCCGCTGGTCATTGCCGGCTCTGTGCTCGCGTCCCGCCGCCGACGGCCCACGATCCCCCGATCGCCCGCCGCGGTCGAGATTGCGGGGACCGACCCTACGATGTAACGCACGCGGGGGGATCGCGGACGGTACGGGGTAGCAGTTCCGATGGCAAGTGGGGGTGTCCTATGGCCGATGAGCTTGATGAGACGTCGGGTGGTCGCTATCCAGGAACCAAACCGGTCCACATGGGCCGACGAACCGTGCTCGGGATCCTCGGACTGACAGGTATCGGCATCGCGGTCGGAACCAAGATCGACAACGCTCTCGGGAACGTCTCCAGCGCGGTCAGCAATGCCATCGGCGTCCCGTTGCCCGGAGACGACGAGTTCCGCTACTACACCATCACCGGCTCCTACCCGGTCATTCCTGCCGACACCTACGAGCTCACCGTTGACGGCATGGTCCGCGAACCGCTGCGCCTCCGTCTCGCCGACCTCCGGTCCATGAAACGGACCAAACTGGTCCATCAGTTCCAGTGCGTAACGGGCTGGATCGTGCCCGACGTGCACTGGGAAGGCGTGCTCCTGCGCGACGTGCTCGATCGAGCCGGCGTGACGAGCCGGGCGACGGCGCTGAGGCTCTTCTCGGCCGACGGGGCCTACACCGAGAGCCTCTCGCTCACCCAGGCCCATCGTCCCGACATCCTCGTCGCCGACAAGATGCTCGGCGCCAACGTCACCGCCGACCACGGCGGTCCGGTCCGGCTGTATGTCGCGCCCATGTACGGCTACAAGTCGATCAAGTGGCTCAACCGCATCGAGGTGAGCAACGAAGTGGTCCCCGGCTACTGGGAGGACAACGGCTATCCGGTGGACGCCTGGATCGGCGGCTCAGCGCCGGTAGCCGGCAGGCCTTGAGTCCTCCGGGCTTACGCGACATGTCGTCACTCGCGGAGGTTTCACGCTTCGACCTTGTCGAGCGGCTCGTGCATTGGAGCACCGCGATCATGATGATGACCCTGATCGTCACCGGCGCGATCCTGTACCTCCCGTCTCTGGCCCTTCGGGTCGGCCATCGTGGCCTTGTCGAGAACATTCACGTCATCACGGGTCTGTGCCTGCTCGGGCCCCTTTTGCTCGGCGTCGCCGGGCCGTGGCGCAAACAGCTGATCAAGGACCTGCGCCGCTTCGACCGCTGGGGAGCTTCCGACTTCGACTGGTTCAGGGGCCCGACCCGCCGGTCGGGACTCGAGAGGGACAAGTTCAACGGAGGCCAGAAGATCGAGGCCGCCTTCCTCGGCGCAGCCATGGTCGGCGCACTCTTGACGGGCGTCATAATGCGCTTCGCCCCGTCGTCGTGGATCACCTGGGCGACAGGAGCCACGCTCGTGCACGACGCTCTGTTCTTCGCGATCGTGGCGGCCGTGGTCACGCACGTCGCGTTCGCGCTCTCAAAGCCCGACCAGCTTGTATCGATGTTCAACGGTCGCATACCGCGTTCGTGGGCAAAATCGCACGCCGGCGCCTGGTGGTCCGAGCTCGAGGTGTCCAAAGGCGATGTCTCCGAAGCCGGCTCGGCTGAACCGCGTGGTGGCTCTTCACCATAAGATGCACCGGTGCGACCACGCCGCGGGAACCCACGAGTGCTGGCAGTGGCGCGCGGGGACGAACCGGCAGATCTCCTCCTCAAAGGCGGCAACGTCTTCGTGCCCGGCACGCGAGAATGGGTGGCGACCGACCTCGCTATCGCCGACGGGACCATCGCCGGTTGGGGACCTCGCGAGGCACACGAGACCGTAGATGTGAGCGGCGCGGCGCTCACCGCGGCTTTCGTGGACGTCCACATGCACCTCGAGTCCACCAAGCTGTGGGTCGACGAGTTCGTCCGCGCCGTGTTGCCCCACGGGACGACCGCAGTAGCGGCAGACCCGCACGAGATCGCGAATGTCTTCGGTGTTCCCGGCATCGTCGCCCTGGCCGAGGCTTCGGCCAAGCTCCCGTTCACCTTCGGTATCACGGCCCCGAGTTGTGTGCCAGCCTCCCAGTTCGAGAGCCCGGCGGTCGCGTTCTCGAGTACCGAGTTGGCCGAGCTCCTGGACGAGCACGGAGCGATAGGGATTGCCGAAGTGATGAACTTCCCCGGCGTCGTGAACGGCGACCCGGAGGTCCTCGCCAAGATCGCGACCGCCGGCAACAGGCGCGTCGACGGCCATGCGCCCGGTCTGACCGGCTGCCAGCTCGACGCCTACCTCGCCGCTGGCGTCGAGTCCGACCACGAGTGCACCGAGGTCGAAGAGGCTGAGGAGAAGCGCCGCAAAGGCATGTGGGTCTTCATCCGGGAAGGCTCCGCATCCCGCGACCTGGCCGGTGTCATCGGGACTGTGCTCCGGCACGGGACCGACCGGGTCGCGCTGTGCACCGACGACCGGGAACCGGACACCTTGCTGCACTCCGGCCACGTCAACGACTGCGCCCGCCTGGCAGTCGCTGCAGGCGTACGCGCCGAGGACGCCCTCGTGATGGTGACCAGCAACCCTGCCGACTACTACCGGTTCGAGCACCTCGGCTGGCTCGCGCCCGGCTACCAGGCCGACGTGCTGTGCTTCGACGACCTGTCGGGCTTCGAGCCCGCGCGGGTATGGCAGGCCGGCAAGTTGGTGGCGGTGAGCGGTTCGGTCCTGCCCGGAGCAGTCCCGAAGGTGGGCGCGCCTGACTGGATGCGCGCGTCGGTCCACCTGGAGCACCCGCCCGGACCGAACGCCTTCGACCGTCCTCCGCCGCCAGGAGGTCGCGCCCGGGTGATCGGAGTCGAGTCGCGTTCGCTCACGACACGAGATCTCATCCTCGACGTGACCGATCCATCGGCGCAGGTGGCGCGCATCGCAGTGGTCGAGCGGCACAACCGCACGGGCCGAATCGGCCTCGGATACGTGCGCGGCTTCGGCCTCACCCACGGTGCCATCGCTTCGACGGTCGCGCATGACGCCCACAACTGCATGGTCGTTGGCGCCATCGACGAATCGGGCCCGTCCGAGATGGCCGTTGCTATCGCGAGGCTGGCCGAGATCGGCGGCGGACAGGTCGCGGTACGCGACGGACGAGTGCTTGCGGAGGTTCGCCTCCCCATCGGAGGGCTCATGAGCGATCAGAGCATGGAGGAAGTGGCGGGCGAGGTGGGACTGCTCGCTGACGCCGCGTGCAACGGCCTCGGAGTGACAATCGACTCGCCGTTCATGCAGCTGAGCTTCCTCGGCCTGTCGGTGCTGCCTGAGCTCAGGATCACCGACAGGGGTCTCGTCGACGTGACGAAGTTCGCCCTCGTCGACGTCGCCGCGCCCTGAGCGACCCGACTGGCACATGAAGCGCCGGCCGCGTCCCTGCCGGCACACGGTCGCCGGAAGCGATCAGCGACTATAGGCTGTATTTATGCTGGTATTTCTGCCGGTCTCCCTGGAAGAGGCCTTCGACGCGTTCGAGCAGTGCCCGGACGCCCACTTCCTGGCCGGCGGGACCGACTTCATGGTCGAGGTCAATTTCGCCCTCAGGCGGCCTCCTGCAGTTGTGTGCCTGCGAAGGGTCGAGGAGCTCCAGGGCTGGCGCGTTGAAGGTTCCGAGGTCGTGCTCGGTGCCGGCATCACCTACACCGAGCTCTTGGCACCACGACTCGGCGAGCTCTTGCCCGGTCTAGCGCAGGCGTCGCGAACCGTCGGCTCCCCGCAGATCCGCAACGCGGGCACGGTGGGAGGCAACCTCGGCACGGCGTCGCCCGCGGGCGACTCGCTGCCGGTGCTCGCCGCACTGGACGCCAAGATCGTCGTGGCATCCAAGCACGGGCGCCGGAGCCTGGAGCTCGCGGATCTCATCGTCGGACCGAAACGAACCACCCTCGCACCAGGCGAGGTGATCGTCGAAGTCCGCGTTCCTGCCGCGCTCGGGTCCCAACAGTTCCTCAAGGTCGGAACACGCAACGCGATGGTCATCGCCGTCGCCAACGTGGCGCTCGTCGCCGACTGGGCCGGACGTAGTGTCCGGTGCGCCCTCGGCTCGGTGGGGCCTGTGGTGATCCGGGCGCGCGAGGCAGAGGAGTTCATCTCGGCCAGGATCGACTGGGAGGGACGAACGCCGCCCAGCGACGGGGACCTCGCGGAATTCACCGCTCTGGTGCGCTCAGCGGCGCGGCCGATTGACGACCACCGGTCCACGGCGGACTATCGTCGCCACTCTGTCGGAGTGTGTGCCGAAAGGGCACTGGGACGTGTGTTCAGCGGCGACAACCGAGAAGCATCGGAGCGCACGTCGTGGGCGAGTTGATCGACTACCAGCTTCGCGTCAACGGTCGCGAGCGCGACGTCGCCGAAGCCTGGCTCGGAGAGAGCCTCCTCTACGTGCTGCGCGAGCGTCTCGGCCTCCCGGGCTCAAAGAATGCCTGCGAGCAGGGTGAGTGCGGGTCCTGCTCGGTACTAATGGACGGCAAGCTCGTCTGCTCCTGCATGGTGCTTGCAGCCAGTGCCGTCGGCTCCGACATCGTGACCGTCGAGGGACTGGGCGATGGTGACGACGGGCTGTCTGACATTCAGGCCGCGTTTGTGGCCGAAGGCGGCGTGCAGTGCGGCTTTTGCACCCCGGGCTTTGTGGTCAGCGTTCACGACCTGCTCGAACACAATCCTGACCCCACTGAGCTCGAGGTCCGCGAGGCCGTCTCGGGCAACCTGTGCCGGTGCACCGGCTACGGCCGGATCCTTGCAGCGGTGAAGGCCGCACAGGAGACACGACGAGGGTGAGCACAGTCCTGGACAAGCTGCGCGGTCGGCTGGGTCAGAGCGCGCCTCGGCCCGATGGAGTGCCCAAGGTTCGCGGCCAGTTCGCCTTCTCCTCGGACATGTTCGCCGAGGGCATGCTCTGGGGTCACATGCTGCGCTCACCGCATCCCGCGGCGGCGATCCGCAGCATCGACGTGTCTCAGGCCTTGTTGATCCCCGGGGTGCGTGCGGTCATCACCTCCGACGATGTTCCCGGGCGCAAGACCTACGGGCTCGATTACCCCGACCAACCGGTCTTCGCGTGGGATGTCGTGCGGTTCATGGGAGAACCGGTGGCTGCCGTGGCCGCCGACCACCCCGATACGGCGAGGCGGGCGGCCGCAGCGATCGTCGTCGACTACGCGCCGACCGAACCGATGACCGATCCGGCGGCTGCGGTCGATGCGGCGCCGATCCATCCGCTGGGCAACGTCCTGCATCGTCAGTGGGTCCGCTGTGGCGACCCTGAGGCCGTCGGAGCGGTCGTGGTCGAAGGTCGCTACGAGACGGCGATGCAGGACCAGGCGCAGATGGGCCCCGAGTCCGGGCTCGCGATCCCGGGTGAAGACGGCGGCGTCGACCTCTACATCGCCACGCAGTGGCTGCACATCGACCAAGAACAGATGGCGGCATGCCTGGCACTCCCGCTCGAGAAGGTCAGGCTTCACCTGGCCGGTGTCGGCGGGGCGTTCGGGGCCCGCGAGGACCTCAGCATGCAGGTGCAGATATGCATGCTGGCACTGCGCACCGGGCGCCCGGTGAAGATGGTCTACTCACGCGAGGAGTCGTTCCTCGGCCATGTCCACCGCCATCCTGCGGTCATGTGGTATCGCCACCACGCCGACCGTGACGGCCGGCTGGTGAAGGTCGAGGCACGCATCATCCTCGATGGCGGCGCGTACCTCTCGACATCCACGGCCGTGACGATGAACGCCTCCTGCATGGCGCCGGGACCGTACCTAGTCCATAACGCTGTCGTCGAGGCGGTCGCGGTCCGGACCAACAACCCACCGTGTGGGGCGATGAGGGGTTTCGGGTCGGTTCAGGCCTGTTTCGCACACGAAGCCCAGATGGACAAGCTGGCAGCGGCGCTCGGTATGGACCCGGTCGAGCTGAGGCTGCGCAACGTGCTGAAGCAGGGCGACTCCCTGATCACCGGCCAGGTGCTGCGGGGCACCGCGCCAGTCGCCGATGTCATCCGGACCTGTGCCGCCGCTCCCCTGCCCACCGGGGGCCCACAGACCGCGGCGGAGCTCGAGCTGCCCGGCGGCGCGGGCCGGACCGCCGAGCGCACGCGCGTGCGGCGCGGCGTCGGCTTCGCCGTGAGCGTCAAGAACCTCATGTACGGCGGCGGATTCGACGACTACTCGTCTGCGCGTTGCCGGCTCGAGGACGGGGTGGCAACCATCACATGCGCGGCGGTCGAAGTTGGGCAAGGTTTCGTCACCCTCGCGCAGCAGATCGCCCGTGAGGTGCTCGGGGTCGCCGACGTGATCCTCGCGCCCCCTGGCACGGCCGACATCGGCTCCGCGGGCTCGACCTCGGCAAGCCGCCAGACCTGGATGTCCGGCGGCGCTGTTCAAAAAGCCTGCTTCGCGGTCCGCGAGCGGCTGTTCAGCTGCACCGCGACCAAGTATGGCGTCTCGGCGGAGACCCTCGCGATCCTCGACGGACGGGTCGTCTCGCTCGACGGCCAGATCGACATCCCTGTCTTTGAGGCCGCCGGGGGCGAGGTGCTGGAAGAGACCGTGGAGTTCCATCACGAACCGACCGCGGAGCTCGACCAGAACGGACAAGGTGACGCCTTCGTCTCGTTTGCCTTCGCCGCCCACCGAGCAGTCGTCGACGTCGACCTTGATCTCGGCCTAGTGCGTGTCGTCGATATCACCACTTCCCAGGACGTGGGCCGCGTGCTCAACCCGGTCCAGCTGGTCGGCCAGCTGGAAGGTGGCATCGCACAGGGAGTCGGTCTTGCCGTGATGGAGGAGATCGTCCTCGACCACGGCCGGGTACGGAATCCCTCCTTCACCGACTATGTGATCCCAACTGCGCTCGACATGCCTCCGGTGCACATCGCAGCGCTTATAGAAGAACCCGAGCCCGGGTCCCCGATGGGTGCCAAAGGGGCAGGCGAGCCGCCGATGATCTCTTCGGTGGCTGCCGTGGTGGCCGCGATCCGCAACGCCACGGGACTGGAGCTCCCGAGGGCGCCCGTCCGTCCTCAGGACATCGCGCTCGCTGGGGCGAGTCGCGGTCCGACGCTGGCATCAAGTCCGAACAATGTGGAGGTATCGCAGTGAGCACACCAGTTGCCGTCTATCTGCAGGACGCACACGCGGTCCGAGAAGGAATGGCGATCGCGCAGTACGCAGAGTCAAAGGGGTTCCACGCGATCTGGCAGGCCGAGAGCCGACTCGTGCGTGAGGCGACCGTTCCGATGGCGGCCTTCCTTGCAGTCACCGAGCGGATCAAGGTGGGCTCGGGAGTCGTGAACAACTGGACGCGGAACCCGGCGCTGCTCGCATCAACCTTCTCGACCCTGGACGACCTCGCTCCGGGCCGCGTGATCCTCGGGATCGGCGCCTGGTGGGAGCCTCTCGCCAGCAAGGTCGGCGTGAAGCGGACCAAGCCGCTGGTGGCAATGCGCGAGACGATCGAAGCCGTCCGCGCCCTGCTAGCCGACCAGCACGTCACATACGAAGGCGAGTTCGTCCATCTCGACGGCGTCGAGCTCGACTACGTCCACCAGGAGCGCCGGCCCAAGGACGTGCCGATCTACCTCGGAGCAACCGGCATGCAGATGATGGAGCTCGCGGGCGAGATCGCCGACGGGGTCGTCCTCAATTATCTCGTCTCGCCGATCTACAACGACATGGCGATGGATCATCTCGAGCGTGGCGCTCACCGGGCCGGCCGCTCGGCGACCGACCTCGACCGACCGCAACTCGTGGTCTGCTCGCTCGACGAGGACCGAGACGCCGCTCTCGACGCAGCACGTCTGCTGGTCACCCAGTATCTCGGTCAGCAACCGCACATCATGAAGGCATCCGGCGTCCCCGAGTCCCTGCTTGAGGACATCAGCAAGGTCCTGACATGGCCTGCGACCGCCGACGAGGTGGAGGCGGCTTCCAAGTTCGTCCCAGACGAGGTCGTCCAGATGATCACTGCGTCGGGGACGGCCGAGGAATGCAAGGCAAAGGTCGCCGAGTACGTGCACCGCGGCTGCACCTGTCCGGTGCTCTACCCGCTCGGCTCGGACGTGCACGCCATGATCGACGCGTTCGCGGACTGGACCGCCTGAGAGGCCATTCGAGGCGCGTCAGGCATCAGCGCTGGTCCTGACCGCAGAGCGCGCGCCGAACCAGGAGCGGCTATAAGCGGGCCCAGAGCCTCTCTGCCTGCTCACGTGCACGCGCGCGTACCTCGAGGGGGTCGACGCGTGTCGGGCGTCCGTCGCGCAAGACGACCTCACCGCCTACGACGACCTCGATAGGCTGCACTCCGGGCGTGAAGGCGAGATGCCACGGGTCGATCGGCTCGTAGCTCCAACGGACTCGGTCCGCGGCGGCCTCGGGGAAAAGGGCGCTGCCGCTCTCGAGCCAGGACCATGCGGCATCGGGAGTCGCCGTCACGTCGTCCTCTCGATGGCGGACGTAGGCGATGCGGAATTCCTCCAGCATGTCCCCGCCGATCCCGTCGGTTCCGAGCACGACCCTGTTGGCAAGACGCGCAGGGCGGGCGTAGCCGACGGCGTTGTTCATGTTCGAGCGCGGGTTGTGGGCCACCGTTCCTCGAAGCGGACGATCCAGGTGCACGCAGTGCGCGAGCAGCCAGTCGTCGGTCGTCATGGCCTCGAGCCGCTCGCCGGCGGCCGAGTCCATGCGATCCTCGGCGACGTGGATGTGCACCCCCCGGCCGAGGTCGGATGCCAGCCCTGCCACTGCCTCGAGCGTGGCCTCGCAAAGCGTGAAACAGGCATGGGCGCCGACAAGCCCGCGCCCACCCGAACGAAGGAAGTGCTCGTTCTCGGCGAGCCCGGCCCGCATGCCGTCGGGACCGTTGCGGTCGGTAACCTCATAACAGCAAGAGACCCGCACGCCGACCTCCGCACACGCGTCCGCGATGACGCTGAGAGAGCCCTCGATGGCATTCGGGGACGCATGATGGTCGACAATCGCCGTCGTCCCCCGCTCGAGTGCCTCGAGCGCCCCCAGCATCGCTGACCACCTGATCATCTCGAGGTCGAGTGCACAGTCGAGCCGCCACCAGACGAGCTCGAGGATCTCTTGAAAGTCATGCGGCGTGCGCGGAGGCGCCGGCATCCCACGAGCCAGCGCCGAGTAGAGGTGATGGTGACCACAGACCATTGCTCGGGTCACGCCCGGTTCAAGTGCCGGACCGGCCAGCCCGGGCGCGGCGGTGCTCATTGGTCAACCGCGCCGACTGCCGCGCCGACCGGCACGCGCATCGGCAAGGTCGCGCGCCACAGGCCGTCCAGGTCGTGCAGCGCGGCGGCAACAGCTCCAGCTGTCGGTACCAGGCCGATCTCGCCGACACCTTTGATCCCATAGGGGGATCTGGGCTGGGGTGCCTCGACGAGGATGACCTCGATAACCGGCACGTCCTTCGCGCGGATTATGCCAAGGCTCCTGAGGGTCATGTTCTGTGGCCGCCCCTGATCATCACAAGGGAATTCCTCCGACAGAGCGTAGCCGAGGCCCATGTGCACGGCCCCTTGGATCTGGCCCTCGCACAGGAGCGGATTGACCGCGCGTCCCACGTCGTGGACCGCCACGACCCTGTCGATCTTGCCGGTGTCGCGATCGATGACCACCAGTTGTGCGGCGAATGAGAAGACCGCGTGAATCACCGGGTTCTCGAGACCCTCTTCCAGCGAGTTGGTCCAGTCGACGCGGTACTCACCCTCGTAGTCGACGTCCGGGCGACACCCGTCGGCGAGCGCACGCCGGCACGCGTCCGAGACTGCACCTACTCCCATCACCGTTCCACGAGAGCCGGTCGTCTGGCCTGCTCCAAGCTCGCGCGTCGTATCGACCACGACCCGCACCCGTCCTGGCGCGATGCCGAGCTCCTCGACGGCGACCTGTTGGGCGACGGTGTGGACGCCCTGACCCATCTCGGTCCAGCAGTGGCGAACCTCCACGTCACCATCCTCGGAGAACCGGACGACGGCTTTCACAATCTCGAGGAAGCCGTTCCCGAGCCCGGAGTTCTTGAGGCCGAAGCCAAGGCCTACAGCCTTGCCATCCTTGACCGCCTGGTCGTAGGCGGGCTTCACGGCCTCAAGGCAGGCCCTCGCTCCGATCGAGCCCTCGTCCATCACCTGTCCTGGCCCCCAGACGACACCGGGCACCACCGCGTTGCGGTACCGCATCTCCCATGCGCTGATGCCGACTTCGGCCGCCAAACGGTCGATGACTCCCTCCATGGCGAACTGCGCCTGGTTGGCGCCAAAGCCCCGAAAGGCTCCGCAGACAGGATTGTTAGTACGTACGGCAACCGACTCGACGTCGATCACCGGAACTCTGTAGGGCCCCGACGCATGACCGGAGGCGCGTTCGAGGACTTCTACACCTACCGACGCGTATGGCCCCGAGTCCGAGAGCAAGCGGGCTTTCAATGCCGTCAGCTTGCCATCGCGGTCGCACCCGGCCCAGTACTCGATACGGAACGGGTGACGCTTTGGGTGCAGCAGCAACGACTCCTCGCGTGACAGAGTGCACTTCACCGGTTGCTGGAGCACCCAGGCGGCAAGCGCCGTCTGGGCCTGGTTGGACATGTCCTCCTTGCCGCCGAAGGCTCCTCCATTGGACACCTGTTCGACGACGACCTGTTCGGTGGAGATCCCGAGCACCGAAGTGATCTGGTTACGGTCGTCCCAGACACCTTGACCGCCTGAGAACACCTTCAAAGTGCCGTCCGGGCCGGGCACGGCGAGCGTCGACTCGGGTTCGAGGAAGGCGTGTTCGACGCGCTGGGTCTGGAAGAGCTCATGGACCGTGTGAGCCGAGGCGGCGAGCGCTCCATCCACGTCGCCGCCGCGCCGGTAGGCCCTGCGGGCAAGCACGTTGCCGTCGAGCTCCCAGACGGCGTCCTCAGGATCGTCGACGGCCGCCACCGGATCGGTCAACGGGCGCAGTGGCCTGTAAGAGACCTCGACGAGCTTGGCCGCCTCCCGGGCGGTCTCCTTCGAGTCGGCGACGACGAACGCAAGGACATCGCCCAGATACGACGTTCGCCCTCCCTCGGGTATGAACACCGGCCAGTCGGCATGGATGATCCCGACCCGAAGCTCACCTGGGACGTCGGCAGCGGTGAACACTGCCCTGACACCGGCCAGGGCGAGCGCGGCGGTCGTGTCGATCTTGAGCACGTCGGCCCTGGCATATTCGCTTAGCCGGAGCGCTCCGTGAAGCATGCCCGCGACCCTGATGTCGTCCACGTAGTCACGGTCGCCGAGCGCGAGCTCGACGCCCTCGTACCGGGCGCCCCGGGAGCCGAGGCCCCCTAGGGGGACGGTCTGAGATCTTTCACCACTTGCCAGCACCTCCACCGCGTCGAGGATCTTGCTGTAGCCGGTACACCGGCACAAATGCGCTCCGAGGTAGCGGGCGGCCTCGTCGCGGGTGAGGCCAGAGCCCTTCTTGTCGATGAGTGCCTTGACCCGGACGAGGATCCCAGGCGTGCAGAATCCGCACTGGAGGGCCCCGGCAGCAGCGAACGCCTCAGCAAAGCGCTCCCTCTCGCCTACCTCGAAGCCCTCCAGGGTCGTGATCGACTTGCCGGCCACCTTCTCGAGCGAGATCTGGCAGCTCACCGACGCTTTGCCGTCGATCAGCACCGTGCAGCACCCGCACTGGCCCGACGGCGAGCAGCCATCCTTGGGCGAGGTGACGTGGAGCTCCTCACGCAAGGCAGCGAGAAGGTGCGGGTGCTCGCCCACCTCTACCGGTGTTCCGTTCAGAGTGAACTGAGTCATCGCCTCCGCGTCCCCTTGTTGCCTAGGCGGCCCGGCACCCTACAGAGCGAGGTATTGTCCAAGGCTCTCAGAGTACCGGCTCCGCCCTGTGGCTCAGCCTCCGAACACGGCGAGGCGAAAAGCCCGTTCAAAATGGCCGGCCGTCTACGGTCAATCCAATGTGAACAGGGTCCCGGTCTCTCCGTGCAGGGCTCGGGCGACGTTCTCAGGATTGGTCACGATCGCCGTTGTCCCGCCGTTGGAGAGATAGTTGATGACCGCCTGGATCTTCGGGCCCATGCTGCCAGCCGCGAAGTGCACACCTTCGGCCAGATACGCCTTGGCCTCGGCGAGGGTGAGGTGGTCGACCGTTGTCTGTTCAGGAGTGCCGAAGTTCAGCGCCACCTTCTCGACCGCGGTCGAGATGATGAGAAGGTCGGCCCCCAGGTTGTTGGCGAGCAACGCTGACGCGAGGTCCTTGTCTATGACCGCGGCGACACCGTGGAGATTGCCGTCTGCATCTGCAACCACCGGGATCCCGCCCCCACCGGCGGTGACCACGACTACGCCGGCCGCGATCAAGGCTCGGATGGCGGGAAGCTCGACAATGCGAAGGGGTTGGGGCGACGCAACGACCCGCCTGTAACCCCGGTTCGCGTCGTTGACTATGTCCCATCCCTCCTTGCGGCGCCGCTCGGCCTGCTCCTCGTCCATGAAACCGCCGATTGGCTTGGTCGGGTTTTTGAACGCCGGGTCGTCGGCAGCCACCTCTGTCTGGCAGATGACTGTCGCAGCCTCCCGGGACACGCCGAGACGTCGAAACTCGTTGCAGAGGTTCTGCTGCAACGCGTAGCCGATCGCGCCCTGGCTGTCCGCACCGCAGACGTCCAGCGGGACCTCGTGCATCTCGTGGGCCGCAAGCTCGGAGCGTCGCAAGATGAAGCCCACCTGCGGGCCGTTGCCATGGCTGATGGCGACATTCCAGCCTTCTTGAATCATGGCGACGATGTGCCGGCAAGTCTCTTGGGCCGCAATGTACTGGTCGAGCACGCTCTGGTGCTGCTTGTCCTTGATGAGCGAGTTGCCACCGATCGCGACTACGGCTGTTCCCGGAGTACTGAACATGGTTTCCATGGGCACTCTTCCGTCAGCTCATCGTCAGCGCCATCACGGCCTTTTGGGCGTGAAGGCGGTTCTCGGCCTGGTCGTAGACGATCGACTTGGGGCCGTCGATCACGGCGTCGGCGACTTCCACGTTGCGGTCCGCTGGCAGCGGGTGCATGTAGATCGCGTCGTCGTTGGTGAGCGCCATGCGCTTTTCGTCGGTGATCCAGGTGTCGTACTTGTCGATGAGGCGCTTGTCCTCTTCCGGGTCCTGGGTCGTGAGCAGCGCGCCCCAGCTCTTGGCGTACATGACGTCGGTGTCTTTGAAGCCCTCGTCGAAATCGTCCAGGATCTCGAAGCTCGCATGGGCCTTGCGGGCGTTCTCGCGCCCCTGCTCGACGATCTCGGGCATGAGCTTGAACTCGGGCGGATGCACGAGACGCAAGTTCATACCGAAGCGGGGAAGGAGAAGAACGAGGCTCTGGGCGACGCTGACAGGCTTGGAGTAGCTCGACGCACGCGCCCAGCTGACCGTCGCCGTCTTGCCGCGCGGATCGCCGAAGTGCTCGATGATCGTCATAATGTCGGCAAGCGCCTGGTGCGGGTGGTAGACGTCGCACTGCATGTTCAGCACGGGCACTCGACTGGCCTCAGCCACGTCGCGCATGTACTTGTTTCCCGTCCCCCAGTCGCATTGGCGGATGGCGATCCCGTCGTTGTAACGACCCAGGATCTCGCCGATCTCCTTGGCCGTGTCGCCGTGTGCAATCTGGGTCGTCTTGGACTCGATGAACTGGGCGTGTCCGCCGAGCTGTGCCATGCCCGCCTCGAAGGAGGTACGGGTGCGGGTACTCGAGAAGAAGAAGAGCATCGCGAGGACCTTGTCCCGCAGGTAGGCATGGGGTTCGCCGAGCGCGCGGGCGCGTTTCAGAGCGAAGGCGACGTCTAGGAACGTGTCGAGCTCGTCCTTGGTGAAATCCTGGAGAGTGATGACGTCCCTGCCACGAAGATGAGTCTGCATGACCGTCTACTCGATCGCGCCGAGGACGAGCGAGAGCAGCGCCATACGCATGACGACGCCGTTGAAGGCCTCAACCCAGTAGCGCGCGTGACGCGTGCTGTCGACGTCGGCCGGCAGCTCGTCCATCCGGGGCAGCGAGTGCAGGATGATGGCGTCGCTCTTGGCCTTGGACTTGAGAAGCTCCCGAGTGACGCGATAGGCGGGAGGCGTGAGGCCCTTGTCCTTGCTCCCCTCATCGCGCGACACCGTGTAGTCGGCCTGGACGACCGGTTCCATGTAGATGACGTCGGCGTCCGCAATGCAGCTCTCGACGTCCTCTTTCTCCTGGTACTGGACGCTGAGCAGGTCCAGTTCGGTCTTGAACTCGTCGAGCAGTGACATGTCCGGGGGGCCGACCACGAAGGCTTCGACGTCGAACTGGGAGAACGCGTAGAGGATCGAGTGCATCGTCCGCATTCGCATGTCGCCGACGCAGAGAACCTTCAGGCCGTCAAGATGACCCTTCTGCTGCCAGATCGTGTACAGGTCTGTCAGCACCTGGGTCGGGTGCTCGCCCCATCCGTCGCCACAGTTGATGACCGGGACCGAGGACCACTTTGCCGCCTCGTGCGGCGCACCCTGCTGGAAGTGGCGCATCGCGATGACGTCGCCGTAGTACTCGAGCATGTGGACGGTGTCCTTGATGGTCTCCTGGTAGAAGTCGCCGGCACGCGTCATCTTGGCGTCCGAGAAGCCCAGTACGTGGCCGCCGAGGCGGTGCATGGCGGCCTCGGTCGCTAGGCGCGTGCGGGTGCTCGGCTGATAGAACGCCGTCAAGAGCGTCTTGTGCTTGAGCAGGTCCCCGTTCCGCCTCTCGGCGGCGAACGGCTTCAACCTGTCGGCTACCGAGAAGATCTGGAAGTACTCCTCTCGCTCCATGTCCTTCAAGGACAAAATGTCCCGACCGAGGAAACTCCTCATGTCGTTGTTCCCCTTTCACTTGCTGATGACGGCCCCTCACGCCCTTCAAGGCGCGACACATAGCTCGCACCGGCGGCGTGCCAGCGGAAGCTTGTTGACCTAGCTTCGTTTCGCCTCATCGTACAAGCGCTCCGCTGCCGCGTGAGGCCGACGGTGAAACCCGGCACGAGACCAGACCCTGCGTCGTTACCACGCGGGCGACGCCGCACGAGTGACCGAGAGGGCTCGGCCAGGAGTCCTCCTTGCCTTGAACAGGCTCTAGCTGGCACCACGCCGGGCGACCTCGCATGGCTCATGCCCACAACAAGCGCGCGCGGCGAGCAAGCTCGCGATGGGCGGCGCGTAGGTCCACATTCACGAGCGAGCCGTCGGTGACGACCGCGTCACCTCCCACGAGGAGGTGGCTGACCTGGCGGGACGGCCCGAGCACGAGCCCGGCGATCGGGTCGGCGATGTCGGCGATGTCGTCCGCCGGCCAGACCGCTATGTCGGCTGGTGCTCCCACCTCGAGACGGCCGAGATCTGGACGGCCGAGGCAACGGGCACCGCCCGAGGTGGCGAGCTCGAATGCCTGGCTCGGCGTCAGGGCGTCGGGCCGGCCGGACCGCAGGCGCGCGAAAAAAAGCGCCTGCTTGACTTCGGGCAGCAGGTCGCCCCCCTCGTTCGAGGCGACACCGTCGACCCCGAGCCCGACCGGGGCGCCGGCGTCGATGAGGTCGCGCACCGGGCACAGCCCCGACGCGAGCCGGGCGTTCGAGCTCGGGCAGTGCGCCACCCCGGCGCCTGCTGAAGCGACCCGCGAAACCTCCGACGCGTCGAGATGGACAGCGTGGGCGTACCAGACGTCCCCGGCGAGCCATCCCAGCTCGTCAACTACATCGAGCGGGCGCTTTCCGAAACGCGCCAGGCAGTCGCGTTCCTCGGCGATCGTCTCGGCGAGGTGCGTGTGCAACCGCAGACCGAGCCGGCGGGCGAGCGCGGCCGACTCTCTCATCAGCTCCGCGCTGACAGAGAACGGGCTGCACGGCGCCACCACGACGGTGACACGGTCACCGTCGTGCAACCTCGCCACAACCGACTCTGTTGACGCGAGGATCGCGTCGGTGCGCTCGACGACGTCGTCGGGAGGCAATCCCCCGGCGCTCTGGCCGAGATCCATCGAGCCGCGGGAGAGGTGGAGCCGTACGCCGACTTTGCGTCCCGTCGACGCGATGGCGTCGAATACCGAGTCATCGCCGCGCGGCACGATGTAATGGTGGTCGGCGACCGTCGTCGCACCGCTCAGGGCCAACTCGGCCAAGCCGACGGTGGCCGCAACGGCGACGTCCTCGACCGAAATGCGGGCCCAGACCGGATAGAGCTCCTGAAGCCAGGTGAACAGGTCGCAGCTTGTGGCGCGGCCGCGAGTTAGCCACTGGTACAGGTGATGGTGGGTGTTGACCAGGCCCGCAGTGATGATGGCGCCGTCACAGACGATCACCTCGTCACCGGAGATTGGCTCGACAGCGCCGATCTCGGTGATCACGCCGCCTTCGACAGCCACCTCGCCAGGCCAGCGCGCCCCTCGCAGAACCTTCCGTGCGGTCACGCCATGTAGTACCGTGCGCCGCGACGAGCTGTCAACCCACAGACAAAGCTCTGAATTGGATGTGCCACCTCGGCCACTTCGGGCTGTGCCGTGACGAGAGCTGCTTGCCCCAATCGTCCCGAGCGGGAAGAATCGTTCGGTGAATATCTACGGACTCGATTCAGAAGTCGTCGACCCAGCCGCTGTCGAGCGAACGGCGCAGCGCTTCCGCGAACAGCGGATCTCACTGCCGACCTTCGGTCAGCTCACCGACCCGCGTACCGCGCCGAGCGCGCTCAGCGGGCAATTGGGCGGCGTCGACCGCAATGCTGCCTCGCCCGCCAACCTGTGGCGTATCCACTGGTACAACAAGCTCGACGGAAGCCTGGCAGAGGTCCCTGAGCACGTCGTTCTGACCAAAGAGCTCACCGGTGTCGACGCATCCATCGTCGTCGCGTTCGGCGACCGCTTCCCGATGATCGGTGCCCACAAGGTGCTCGCTGCCTACGGCTGCCTCGCCCCGAGACTGGCGACCGGCACCTTCGATCCCACGCGCCACCGGGCGATCTGGCCCTCGACCGGCAATTACTGCCGCGGCGGCGTCGCTGTCTCGCGGGTGATGGGCTGCCGCGGGGTAGCCGTGCTCCCGGAGGGAATGAGCCGCGAGCGTTTCGACTGGCTCGAGCAGTGGGTCGTGGACGAGAGCGACATCATCAAGACCCCGGGCACCGAGAGCAACGTCAAGGAGATCTACGACCGTTGCCACGAGCTTTCCCTGGACCAGGACAACGTGATCTTGAACCAGTTCTGTGAGTTCGGCAACCACATCGTCCACCGGCTCGCGACCGGTACGGCGCTCGAGCGTGTCGTCGAGCACCTGTGCTCGGAGCGGCCCGAGCTCAAGGCACGGGCGTTCGTCTCGGCGACAGGATCGGCCGGCACGATCGGCGCCGGGGACCACCTCAAGGACAGGTTCGGGTCGCTCACCGTCGCAGTCGAGGCGCTGGAGTGCCCGACGCTTCTCTACAACGGGTTCGGCGAGCACAACATCCAAGGGATCGGCGACAAGCACGTNNACCGACGCAGGCCGGGCCTATCTGGCCAGTCGCGGCGTGTCACGCGAGATGATCACGGCTCTTGGTTCGTTCGGCCTTTCGAGCTGGTGCAACGTGCTGGCCGCCATCAAGCTCGCCAAGCGGCTACACCTCGGTGAAGACGATCTCGTCCTCACAGTCGCCACCGACGGCGCGGCCATGTACCCGAGCGAGCTCGCCGGAGCGCTCAAGCGCGACTGGACCGACGGGTTCACGGAGGTCTCAGCAGCCCAGGTCCACGGAGAGCACGTTCTCGGCGCGGGCGAAGACCATGTCCTGGTCTGCTCCGACCTCGACCGGAACCGGATCTTCAACCTTGGCTACTACACCTGGGTCGAACAGCAGGGCGTGTCGCTCGAGGAGTTCGAGGTCCGCCGCGATCAGAGTTTCTGGCGCGGACTGCTCGATCTTGTCCCTGTCTGGGACGATCTCATCACCGAGCTGAATGGCCGATCGGGCGCGCTGGCGACCGCCTGAAGCTTTCAGCGCCGGCAGCGAGGCCCCCTGACCGAGGACAACCCCTCGGGTTGTCCTCGGTCACGGGCATCCCCCATCTCCCGCCCGGTCTCCGGTACGTTCGCAAGAGTGAACAAAGTCCTCAGCGACCCCCCAAAGAGTGAGCAATGAATCAGCGAAACGCTCGGCACCGCCGAGGCAACAAACGAGGGGGCACAAGCTCCGGATTTGGAAGATGGGTCACAGGCCTGGGACGCGGACAGCGCATCGGCCTGCTCGTCGGCGCGGTCGTGATCGTCGTAGTCGTCGCGGTAGTGCTCGCGGCAGTCCTTACCGGCGGGACCACGAAGGGGGCTTCCGGGTCGTCCTCCACGACGACCTCCAGCCCCGGTTCCTCGACCACACAGACCACGACGACGACGCGGCCGCCCACCGCGAACTCGTTCAAGATCTGTCCCCTCACAGGCCGGGCGGCACCAGGCGACAAAGTGCCGCAACGCGCGGCACTGGCCGTGAAGATCGGCAACGACCCGTACTCTCGCCCGCAAAGCGGCCTCGCCGAGGCGGACATCGTCTACGAGGAACAGGCGGAGGGCGGGATCACCCGGTACATGGCCATCTACCAGTGCCAGAGCGCGCCTTTGATCGGCCCGATCCGATCAGTGCGCTGGGACGACTGGCATATCCTTCAGCAGTACGGGCACGCCATCCTGGCCTACAGCGGTGGGATCACGCCGTGGACGCTCGACGCCGCCTCGCTCCCGTGGATCTATAACGCCAACGGCAGCGCCTATCCGACGGCCAACGCCTTCTACCGCTACAACTCCGGCACACTGCCCGCGAGCCAGGGCGCGCCGTACAACTACTACAGCTCGACGTCGGCGCTTTGGAAGCTGTTTCCCGACAGCACGACACCCCCGCCGACAATGTTCCAATTCTCCACCAAGGTCCCTGTCGGCGCAGTGCACATCGTGTCCGCGTCCGTCCCGTTCTCGAGCGCCTCGCCGGTCGTGTGGCAGTGGAGCCCAACAGACAGGCAGTGGCTGCGCTTCTACAACACCCAACCCGACGACGATCCCTCCGGCCAGCAGTTGCACGCCACCAACGTCGTCATCCAGATGGTGCAGACCCAGAAGGGGCCCTACAACGAGAGCGGCCCGGACAGCCAGGACGTCGAGAGCCTCACGGACGGAACCGGCACCGCCTATGTCTTGCGCCACGGTGACCTTTTGAAGGGGACCTGGAGTCGGCCGACAGGCTTGAACATCACCAGGTTCGCGCTCCCGAACGGAAAGCCGATCACCCTCGAGCCCGGTACGACTTGGGTCGAGGTCGTTCCCGACACGGTTCCGGTCAGCTTCACCAAGTGAGCAGCATGCCGTCGCCTTAGCTCGGCGGTCCGCCTGCAGTCCGCTCAGAGTGAACGGACTGCTTTCTCGAGCACCGAGAGCCCCTCGTTCAAGAGACCGTCCGAGATCACGAGCGGCGGGAGGATGCGCACGACATTGTCGTAGGTTCCCGCCTTCAACAAGATGACCCCCTCGGAATGGCACG
Organism: Acidimicrobiaceae bacterium; assembly: GCA_003140595.1. Lineage (GTDB taxonomy): Bacteria > Actinomycetota > Acidimicrobiia > Acidimicrobiales > Bog-793 > Fen-455. The sequence continues at coordinate 23,604 of PLKG01000142.1, forward strand.
CGGCCAGAACCCTGGAAGTCGAAGCGGCATCGGGCTCCTTCGTCTGCGGGTCAGTGACGAACTCGAGGGCCCCCATGGCGCCGATGACGCGGACTTCGCCTACGGCCGGCACCTCCTCGGCAAGATTGCCCAGCCGAGCCTTGAATATCTCGCCGATCTCCTGCGCGCGCCCCACAAGACCGCGGGATTCGATCTCCGACAACGCGCCGAGCCCCGCGGCACACGAGACCGGGTTACCGCCGAAAGTCGAGCCGAGCCCCCCGGGATGAATGGCGTCCATGATGTCGGCTCTCCCGGTGACCGCACCGATCGGCAGACCACCGCCAAGTCCCTTGGCCGTGGTGATGAGATCAGGAACGAGCCCGAAGTGCTCACACGAGAACATCTTGCCGGTCCTGGCAATGCCGGCCTGCACTTCGTCCGCGACAAAGACGATCCCGTGCTCCTTGCAGTACTCGGCGAGCCGCGGCAGGAATCCGCTTCCCGGGATAATCACACCACCTTCACCCTGCACGGGTTCGACGAGCAGACACGCGATCCGGTTTCCGCCGATCTGCTTGTCCATCGAGGCGATAGCCAGATCCGCACACGCGTCTCCGCACCGCTCAGGCGGTTGTCCGCAGCTGCAGCGGTAGGGGTAGCTGAATGGCTCACGGTAGATCTCCGGCGCAAATGGCCCGAAGCCCGACTTGTAAGGCATCGCCTTGGCGGTGAGCGACATGGTGAGCAGAGTCCTGCCGTGGAAGGCGTGGTCGAACACGACGACCGCTTGACGGCCGGTGAAGGATCGGGCGATCTTCACGGCGTTCTCGATTGCCTCCGCACCCGAGTTGACAAACAGGCTGCGCCTGTCGGTGTCACCGGGCATGAGTGCGTTGAGGCGCTCCGCGAGCTCGATATACCCTTCGAACCCGGTCACCTGGAAACAAGTGTGGGTGAAACGCCGAACTTGCTCGGTGACGGCTGCTACGACCATCGGAGCGCTCGACCCGACGTTCAGCACCGCGATCCCGGCGCCGAGGTCGATAAAGGAGTTCCCGTCGACGTCGACCACGATTCCGCCGTAGGCACGCTCGGCGAAAATGGGCATCGTGGCTCCCACACCGGCTGGGACGGATGCCTTCCTTCGCTCGGCAAGCTCCAGGGACCGGGGGCCGGGGATCGCGGTCCGGATCTCGCGCACCTGGGGGACCTCAGCGGATTCCAACACCATCACCACCTGGATTCGGGCGAGCACGCCGCGTGACGCGCAGCCTCGCTCGCGTGGACTCGATTGCCTTGGAGCATAGCCAAGGCCCCGCTGAGATTCTGAGTGGGCGATCGCGTCCGGTCGCCGTGGAACTGTTGACCTGAAGACCACGCCGGCGCGAACCGCCGTCGTGCCAGACGGTGATCTCGGGCCGGTCCCTTCCGCGGACCCGGCGCTCGAGTTCGACCACCGGACGCGATGTCCGGTCGATCGACCGGCATGTGCGGTGATGATGAGCTCTGTGGCCTTGGCAAGCGGGGCCGGCCCATCGTGTGCCACCGACCCGGACTGGGTGGCGAGATTGGCCCACTCTCTGTTTCCCTGCTCGTTTCCTCGCCGACTGGGCCGAGACCGCTCGAGCGCCACGAACCTGTGACTCCGCGTCGTCCCGCGACCATGTGACCACCCGTGTCGTTCCGGTCCCCGGTATGATCCGGCGGTGCTAATCACGGGTGCTCATCAATTCGCGCACATAGTGCTGGTCGCACGATCGAGCGGTCTCGGTCATGCGGCTCAACAGAGCAAGATCACCTTCTTCCAGGCAGTGGTGCTCGGAGTCCTTCAGGGAGTCAGCGAGCTGTTTCCCGTGTCGAGCCTCGGCCACGCCGTCGTCTTCCCGGCCCTGTTCAACTGGCACAACGTGGTCGCCTCCGAGAGCAAGCCCGAGTCGTTCTGGCTCGCCTTCGTCGTTGCGCTTCACGTGGGCACGGCCCTCGCTCTCGTCGTGTTCTTCTGGAAGGACTGGAAGGCGATCGTCGGAGGTCTGTTCCATTCCGCGCGGGCCCGGACGATCACGACTCCCACCGAACGGCTCGGCTGGCTCCTCGTAGTCGCGACCATCCCCGCCGGCATCACCGGTCTCGCTCTCGAGCACGAGCTGCGCGTGCTGTTCTCAAAGCCGCTCGCAGCCTCGATTTTTCTCATTGTCAACGGGTTCATCCTCTTTGGCGGCGAGGCCGCCAGACGCCACGCCGAGGTCCGGGAGCGACGTGGCCATTTGCCGCCCCGGGAGTTGAAGACGCTCGAGTTCAAGGAAGCCGGCGTGATCGGAACGGCTCAAGTTCTTGCTTTGCTCGCAGGCATCAGCCGCTCGGGCGTGACGATGGTGGCCGGGCTGATTCGGGGCTTGGATTACAAGGATTCGGCAAGGTTCTCCTTCCTGCTCGCGACGCCGGTGATCCTGCTCGCCGGGCTCTACAAGATCCCTGATCTCATGGGGACGCTTGGAAACGGCGTCCGTGGTCAGGCACTTGTCGGCGCCGCGTGCGCCTTCGCCGGCGCCCTGGTCTCCGTCGCGTTTTTGACCCGGTACTTCAGGACTCGAACACTTTGGCCTTTCGGCCTGTACTGCCTCGCGATGGGCACATTCTGCGTCGTCCGCTTCGCCTGAGCGCGGCCGTAGTCTGGCGAGGTGGCCATCTACGACATCCCCATCGATTCCCTTCAAGGCGAGCGGCTCGACCTGCACGCCTTCGAAGACAAAGTACTTCTCATAGTCAACGTTGCGTCGCGCTGCGGGCTCACGCCCCAGTACTCAGGTCTGGAGAAACTGCAGCAGCAGTACGGCGAACGGGGTTTCGCCGTGCTCGGAGTCCCTTGCAACCAGTTCGGGGAACAGGAGCCCGGCTCGGCCGAGGAGATCGCGACTTTCTGCACGACGACATACGGCGTGAGCTTCCCGATGACCGAGAAGCTCGAAGTGAACGGACCCGGTCGTCATCGGCTCTACGCCGCGCTGACCGACGTCGCCGACGCCGAGGGGAATGCCGGTGACATCCAGTGGAACTTCGAAAAGTTCGTCGTCGCGCCCGGCGCTCAGTCCATCGTGCGCTTCCGGCCTCCGATCGAGCCGAGCTCACCTGAGGTGGCGGCGGCAATCGAGGCCGCGCTCGCGCGCTGAGTGCCCCGCAGCGACCAACAAACCATCCCATGTGCACGAGGAGCCTGACCAATGGCTGAGGTGACCGGCGACCTCGTCGTGACGCGGTGGCTGACTATTCCTGCCAACGAGCTCCGCTGGCGCTTCTCGGGCAGCGGCGGACCTGGCGGGCAACACGCGAACACCTCGAACACAAAGGTGATGTTGACCTGGAACATCGAGACGTCCGAGACGCTCTCCGACTCCCAGCGGACGCGACTTGTCTCAGAGTTCGGGCCCGTAGTGCGCGTCGTTGCCGTTGACGAACGCTCGCAGACGCGCAACCGGGACATCGCGCTCGAACGCCTCCGCGACCGGGTGCGGGCCGGGCTGGCAGTGCGTGCATACCGGCGGCCGACTTCGCCGACCAGATCCTCCATTGCTCGCAGACTCACGGCAAAACACAGGCGATCCGAACGCAAGACCGAGCGGCGCACCGACCAAGAGGCCGAGGACTAGGCCCTCTGAACAAGAACGAGCGGAGTGCCCGAAACACCTCACCGCAGGCGGAAACGCAGCGATGGGTGAGCGGCACCCGAGCTGCAAAATCTCGTCGAAAGCCGGTCGCCGGGAAAGATAACCTGGAGTCGCTGCTCGGGACATCCGGGGGCTTGGTCGCGTAGCGGATCCAACGATCCCGAGCACGTCGATCACACTTGGTCCGACAGAGGGCGCTGGCGCAACAAGGATCATGGCAGTGGACACCGCCGATACGGTGACAGCCGGCGCTCCGGCGCGTGCCGAGGGTCTCGCAGTCGATGCCTTGAGAACAAGCGCGCTGCAAGCCGATCCGCCTGTCGATGTCGGCGACGAATCGCTTCACCAGTTCGGCGCTGCCGCTGGCGTGGCGGCGACACTTCTTTGCCTCTTGGTCATCTGGATGGCGTCGCACGCAGGTGCGCACCGATCCACAGCCGAAATCGACGCCGTCGTCAAGCTCGTCGTCGCGACGCTCGCGACAGCCAGCTGCGTCGTGTTCGGCCGCAGGGCAACCCCTCAGGTGCGCCTCGCCTGGATGTGGATCGGGACCTTCGCCGCCGTCTGGGCCGTCGGGGCAGCCGTCCTCACTTGGTACGAATTCGCCAGGAACGGTGTCGTGCCGTTCCCCTCGCCAGCCGACGCCGGATTTCTCGCGGCTCTGCCGATAGCTGCAATCGGCGTCATGCTGTTCTCCTCGGCTCCTGTCTCGCTCGCACGTATGCTGCTCGACGGCGCCATCGTGGCTGGATCGCTGCTCATCGTGAGCTGGAGCACCGCCCTCGGCACCGTTTACCACTCCGGGTCGGGCAGCGTCTTCTCCCAGGCGATAGGGCTTGCCTATCCAATCAGCGATGTGATCGTCGCCACTGTCGGCGTCAGCGTCCTTGCCCAAGGTCGTAGTCGCCAACGTGTCGCACCCGTGCTGGTCGTCGCCGGGTTGCTCTGCCTGACGGTCGCCGACAGCAGCCTCACCTATGTCAGCCAGCTCGCATCGTTCCGCTACGACATGCTCGTCGACGCCGGTCGCGTGGCGGGCTTCATCCTCATCGCTCTCGCTCCCCTTTGGCCACCAAAGGGAACGACGACGCGCGACGAGGTCGACGGGCCCTCGCCGTGGCAGGTCGCGCTCCCCTATTTGTTCCTGGCCATCGCGATTTTCGCGGCCGCGCTCAAGGACACCCAGTCCGGCCACCTCGACCTTTTCGACGCGATCGCAGGGCTGTGCGTCATCGCTGCGGTGCTCACGCGCCTCGTTCTCACCCTCGTCGAGAACCTGCGCCTCACCAGCCAGATGCGCTACGCCGTCACGACTCTTAGGGCGAACCAGGTCGAGCTCGTCCACTACGCCCTCCACGACTCCCTCACCGGCCTCCCGAACCGGGTGCTGTTCGGCGATCGCATCGAGCACGCACTCGCACGCCGCTCGTCGCCGACCAGCCGCGTCGCTGTGATGCTCTGCGATCTCGACAGCTTCAAGGACGTGAACGACACGCTCGGCCACCCGAGCGGTGACGAGGTGCTGATCGCAGCCGCTGATCGCCTGAGCTCGTGCGTACGTCCCGCCGATACCGTCGCACGAATCGGAGGCGACGAGTTCGCCATCCTCATCGACGACGCGTCAGGAATCGACGAGGTTGCATCGGTCGCCGGACGCGTGTGCTCGGCGATGCGCACACCGTTCACCGTCGCCGGACGCGATTTCATCGTTCAAGTGAGCGTCGGCATCGCGATGGCCAATCAGTACGACACCCGCAGCGAGAAGCTCCTGCAGGATGCCGACGTCGCCCTGTACGCGACCAAGGACGCCGGCGGCAACGACTACACGTTCTTCGAGCCACGCCTCGGCAAGGCCTACGTGGACCGGCTCGGGTTGCAAGCCGAGCTTTCCATGGCCCTTGACAACGGTGAGCTATTCATCGAGTACCAGCCTGTCGTCGAGCTTGAGTCAGGGCGTACCGTCGGCGTCGAGGCTTTGTTGCGGTGGCGTCATCCCCGTCGCGGAGTACTCGAACCCGTGGACTTTCTCCAAGTCTCCGACAACTCCGCCATCGCGGTCGAGATCGGTGCCTGGGTCTTGGGCGAGGCCATGCAGCAGCTTCGTGGATGGAGGGAACGGATCCCGGCGGCGGCTCACCTGTGGACAGCGGTCAATGTCTCGACGAGGCAGCTCGCCAGCGGCGATCTCGTCAGCGCCGTTTCCAAAGCCATCGACGCGAGCGGCCTCGAACCAGAGTCGTTGCACATCGAGCTGACGGAAAGCGCGGTGACCGACCTCGTCGAATGGTCCATGCTCGTCCTGACAGAGCTGAAGAAGCTGGGGGCAAAGCTCGAGATCAACGACTTCGGCACGGGCTACTCGTCGCTCGCATACTTGAAGCAGCTGCCGATCGACGGGGTGAAGATGGACCGTGCCTTCGTGGAAGGCCTCGGCTCAGACGGTCGTGATGCCGTCATCATCGAGGCGGTTGTCGCGCTGGCGCACGCCCTGCGGCTGAAGGTCGCCGCCGTGGGTGTCGAGAACAGTCGGCAGCTCGAGTGGCTCCGGACGCTTGGATGCGATTACGGACAGGGCTACCAGTGGAGCGTCCCGCTGCCGCCCGCCGAGCTCGAGCGGTGGCTCATCAAGACGTAACTGAGAAGCGGCGGTCGTTCAACACCGCCGCAGCTTGCGACACCCGGAGTGCGAAAAACCTCTCAAGCCGCAAACCCGGCACGCCGATCAAATAGCTCATGTCGCACTCCAACAACATTGATTCCCAGAGACGACCGCAAGAGCAGGATCACCGAAAGGCGCGATGGCCGCGACGATCCAAG
>PLKG01000053.1:0-51385 GCA_003140595.1 Acidimicrobiaceae bacterium
CGGGAACAGCTCACGACCCCTGTTCGCCGGCACGCCTCGATTGGCCCGAAGGGGCCAACGCAGGCGTGCTTCGATTCAGGGTGCGAGACTCAAGCAACCGCTTTTCTGAACACCCGCGTCGCCCAGAGGACCACGAGTGCGCACAAAGGCGCGAGGACAGCAAAGCCTTGCCAGACAGCCGTCGCGCCGAAGCTCCCCGTAGCGAGCGAGCGTGAGGCCTGTACCGCGTAGTAGAGGGGATTGAAGTGCGCGATGACGCGCATCCACACCGGTCCGAACGAGATCGGAAGCAATACCCCCGCCAAGAGAAGAATCGGCAGATTTATGCCGTTGATGATGGCCGCGAAGCTGTTGATCTCTTTGGTCACAAGGGCCGTCGCCGTCGAGAACGCCGCCATCAGCGAGGCGAGCAGTCCGAGCAGGACAGCGAGGGCCGCCAAGCCGAGCCAGTGAATCTGAAACCCGAGGGCGACCGCGATCGCGACGACGACCGCGTCGAATACGACCATCATCATTAGCCCCGAAAGGATCGGGCCTATGAGGATGGCGAAGCGGCTCGCGGGAGTGACCCGGAAGCGTTCGATGACTCCGGCTTGAAGCTCGAAGATCGTGCCGAACCCCATGCTGCTCCCGCTCGCGAACGCCAGCAGGGCCAGGATCCCGGGCAGGAAGATCTCGAGCACGCCGCCGCTTCGCACACCGAGAGTCGGCGCGACGTGCTTGAGCATCGGTGTGAAGAGCGCGAGATAGAGGATCGGCGTCGAGAAGCCCACGAACAGCCAGATGGGATTGCGCAGCATCTGCAAGGTGTAGCGATGGAAGAGGAGGCCTGTGTCTCGGAAGGTCTTCATGCTGGGCTCACAGCGGTGTCCGAGCCGGCGTCACGTAGTGAGCGACCTGTTTGGTGCAAGAAGACGTCGTCGAGGGTCGGCTCCGAGAGGCTGACGGACTTCAGCGCGATTCGCTCACGATCGAGGAGTCGCAGCAACCCGGGCAGCGCGGCGCTGCCATCTTCGACGTAGAGGCGGATCTGATCACCGTCGGTGGTCAGTTCGCGAACGTAGGGCTCGGCGGCTATGAGCAGTCGTGCCCGGGCCAGCGCACCGTCCTCGTCGTGCAGGCTTAGCAAGACCGAATCGCCTGAAACCTGTCGTTTCAGGTCGCGCGGCGTCCCCTCGGCCACGATCTGGCCATGGTCCATGATCATCAGGCGGTCACAGAGGACGTCGGCTTCCTCCAGATAGTGCGTGGTGAGGAAGATGGTTGTGCCGCGTGACCGCAGCGCGCGGACGTGATCCCAGAGATGGGCCCGATTCTGCGGATCGAGTCCCGTGCTCGGTTCGTCGAGGAACAGCACTTCGGGCTCGTGCACGATCCCCAGTGCGACATCAAGTCGTCGACGTTGCCCACCCGAATAGGTCTTCACACGTCGGTCCGCGAACTCGTTGAGGTCGAGGATCTCCATCAGCATTTGTGCGCGTGAACTCACAGAGGCCAGGTCACCCCCGTACAGGCGCCCTTGAAGGACGAGATTCTCGCGACCGGTAGCGAGCTCGTCGGCACCGCCCAGCTGGCTCACGTAGCCGATGAGCGACCGGACCTGCTTGGGTCTGCGTGCGACGTCGATTCCGGCCACGGTCGCACGCCCGCTGTCGATCGGGAGCAAGGTGGTCAGCATCCGCAGAGTCGTCGTCTTACCCGCTCCGTTCGGGCCGAGAAAGCCGAATATCTCTCCTCGTCCAACCTCGATGCTGACTCCCCGCACCGCCTCGACAGCTCCGCGCCTGGAGTGGAACTGCTTGCGCAAGTCGGTTGTCGAGATGATCGCTTCCAAATTCCTTGTCCTTCCCGTCGTGAGTCGATGCTGCGGATCGGTGCGTCGCGTCACTGCACAAATGGCAGTGTCACGACTTGTTCGCCGGCGTGATCGTGAGTTTCTCGCCACCAGTCGTAACCCTCGATCGTCCCGGCTTCGACCTCTCGAATGAGTCTTTGCACGTAGCCGAGTTCGACCTCGAGTAGCTCACGGTGAAATTCCACCTCGATCAAGAACAGTCGAGGGATGCCCTGTTTCTCGCAGAGATCGCGTGCCGAGGCCATCGTGGCGAGCTGGAATTCGAGGCGCTGACCACGTTCCTTCAAGAGATCCACGACATCGACGGGAGCAAGTGCGGGAAGGAAGCAGAGCGCGGCTCCGAACTCGGGATAGTCGTTCACCGGTGTCGAGACGAGGCCGGTCAACCAGTCGTGCATCTCGATTCGCCCGGCATCGGTGATGGCGTAGATGGTGCGCTCGGGGAGCCGGCCCGACCGCTCGGTTCTCTCGGCGATGATCAGGCTGCGACGTTCCAGGGACTCGACCACCGCGTAAAGCGACCCGTAATTGAGCCGAACGCTCTCGTGCATCTGCCGCTGGCGAAGAGTAGTCGCGACCTCATAGGGGTGCATCGGTCGCTCGTGGAGGCAGATGAGCACCGCGAGGGCGAGAGGGTTGCTTCGATTGCGCGGCGACACTCTTCCTCCATTTCGGATACTATGAATAGAGTAACAGAAATCGAGAACTCTGAGAAGAGTGCCTCGGCTTGTCGGAGCGACGCGGGGTCGCTGTCCGCCGAGTGTCGAGCCACGGGACGGCTCTGATGGCATCGTGGCGAGCTCGGCCACGGACCGCCGCTAGATCCCCTGCTCGTGATCGTCGGCGTGCCGGTCTCCATTACCGTCGGGCGCGAGCCGCCCACATCCGCCCGCCAGCCGCTCGAACGATCCGCTCGAGCCTGGCGGCGTAGCGCTAGACCTCTGGGCGATTCAGCTTGGAGGGGGAGCGTCGTGCTCGAGGCGCTTGCCGAAGCTCACCGCCTCGTCGACGGCGTAGCCGATCTGTCGGTAGAACTCTCTTGCGGCCCCATTCGAGTTACGGACTTGGAGGTTGACTTTCGGGCAGCCGAGGTCATGGAGTCGTCTCTCGGCCTCGTCCATGAGTAAGCGCCCGAGTCCTTGTCGCCGATGATCAGGGTGCACCGCAAGGTAATTGATCCAGCCCCGGTGGCCTTCGTAGCCAACCATGACGGACCCGATCAACCGGCCTTGCTGTTCGAGTACGAGAAGGTTCTCGGCGTCTCTGGCCAACTTGCGCTCGATGTCCCGGCTCGGGTTGTTCCACGGTCGCGTCAGCTCGCAGACCGACCAGAGGGACATGAGCGCCTCGCGGTCGCCCGGCCGGTAGGGACGAAGCACAGGATTCACGTGAACTTGTCTACCAGTCGAGTCAAGATCGATGTCACTCTGGGAGTCCCTCCCCATGGCATCTGCGAACCAGGGCCTATATTGAAACCATGATCCGACTTTGGTATCGCGTCGTCGCCGGCGGATTCGCCGGAGCTCTTGTCGTGGGCTCGGTTTCTGCGTTGCCCTCGACAACCCACCTCCGCCAGGTTTCAGGTGGATCGTCCACTGCCTTGGCCCAGGCGAAGGCGATCAACATGAAGGTGACGGACCTGACGACAACTATCAAGTGGGCAACCGAACAGCCTTCTGCGACACCGAAGGGCGAAGCTCCGCTCGGCAAGACCGCGGTCGCCTGCATCGCCAAGGGTGGTCCTGTGAGCCCTGATCCGTTCGGCACGAGTGGAGTGACCGGAGGCGTCGTCCTCGTTGACAACTCCTCGCCGACCTATTTCGAGAAGAGCGCGACTCTCACCCACCTGCCGAGTGCCAGCTCGGAAGTCGTCGTCCTCAAGACCGGCGCCGGGGCCCTCGCCGACCTTGGCGCCGTAGGCCGCAAGGCGTCGCTCGCCTGTCTCGCGACCCAACTGGCCGCCGACAGCTCGCTCCAAGGAGCCGGGAAGGGCGTCAAGGCCAGCGCGACCTACATGTCTGCCCCGCACTTCGGCCAGGGAAGCGGAGGTGTTCATATCCGCTTCCTGGAGTCCGGCGGGAACCTTCCGGCTCCTCTCAAGATCTACGACGACGTCTACGACTACGTGCAGGGTCCGGCCGAGGTGTCATTGACCTTCATCAACCTCGGCTCAGCTCTCAGCTCTGCCTCGGAGGCCTCGGCCATCGCCAAGGTGATGGCGCGGGCGAAGTCGGCGGTCGGAAAGGGCTGATCCTCCCGGAAGCTCCCTACTTGGTTGCGGGGGCCAGGATCTCGACGTGATCGGGGACTCGTCTCGAGTGCCAGAAGCCGAACGCGACGAGGATGAGCATCAGGCCCGCAAGGATGAATGCGGCGATCCCGGCCCAGAGCGCGATGATCCCGAAGGTGCCGAACGCATAAGCCTCGAGCAGGAGACCCCGCAGGGTCGTGCCCTCGAATGCCGTTGTGGCCTCTGCTTTGAGCGCGGCGTTGTTCGGGTTGGCCAGGGCGGCCGCGCTGACCTTGGCGTAGACGCCGCCGTAGGGCATCCCGGACACGTCTGAGGCGATCTTTTCGGCGTATGCATTGGCCTGCGCACCGGTCAGCACCTGCTGGCCGGCGTACTGGAGTAGGTAAGGCCTCTGTGCGGGGGTTATGCCGGCCTTGGCCGGGAAGAAAATGTCCTGATGAGCGAGCTGGTTGTGCACACTCGAATTCGTGAAGCTCTGTGCCCACATCAACAGCGCCCCCGCCACCACCAGCACTGCTACGACGAGCAGGCCCCCGGCACTGACCAGGACATCGAATACTTTGCGTCGCATCGGACGTACCCTCCCGTTTGATCTTGAATGTATTGGCCGGGATCATCACCGGGACAAGCTTGCAGGGGCCAGCTGCCAGCACCGGAGCCACCGGGCCTGCCTCGAAGGCCCGACCCGGTGGACGTCCTAAGCCGGGGCGAGCTTGGGGGCCATTAGGTCTCTAGCCGCCTCACGCAGCAGATCTGCCATCACGTCCGAGGGAACCTCGGCGAACACGTCGCCCACGAGATCCAGCAAACCCATGACGGCCTTGAACCCGCACGCCATGCGCACGCGGTCGCGTAGCGCGATCTGTCGATCGGAGAGAGCCGCGTGGAACCACTCCTCCAAAAGGTCATGTTCGGACACGTGGCGTTCCTGGTGCAGGTGCGCAATCGCGGCCCGGTTCCGCTCCTGGAGGACGAAGAGGTCGTGGTATTCGAGAATCTCGTCGATGAGCTGGTCCAAGAGCTCCATCCAAGCTTCCGGTGAGGTCGCGGGCAGCTTGACAGTGCCCATGGCCTCACGCCCGATCTCGTGCAGCTTGAAGTGGAGCGCCATCAAGATGTCCTGCTTGGAGGCGAAGTGGTAGTAGATCGATGCCTTCGAGAAGCCAAGCCTGTCGGCGATCTGGCGGATCGACGTCGCGTCGTAGCCCTGGTCTATGAACAGCTCCAGCGCTATGTCGAGGATCCGCTGGCGCGTGTTGGCTTGCCCGGCCTCAGCCGGGGACTCTGGGTCTGAGCCACTCCCTTTGTCGGGCACCTTCCTGGTCTCCCTCGCCTTTACTTGACGGTCGGTCAGAATCACCTTACTATCCGTTCGGTAAGTATAGATGACTCACCGACTGGCAGGAAGAGGATGAACAAGCACATACCAAGCGTCGTGCTCGTTGCGCTGTTGTGCGTCGGGCTGTCCGCGGGACCCGCGTTCTCAGCTGCACCGACGACGAAGAAGATCACATTTTCCAGCAAGTACACAGGCAAGGCCTCACTTCTCATCAACAACGGCCAGGCCACGATCTCCTCGGTGACCGGTTTGGGCAAGAATTCGCTCTTCGGTGCCAGCAAGGTGAACGGCAGTGGCTCCGCCGAGGCTTCCCAGCAATGTGACCCGTTCGGTGGGAAGGGCAGCATTGCGGGTGGCGCAAGCAAGATCATGTTCACCGTCACCCGGTCCAGTTCACAACAGGGGTGCGCCAACAGTGAAAGCGGTCCCGTGACGGTCACCTTCCGCGGTGTCGCCGTGGCGACCGGGGGCGTCGGCGCGGCCAGTGGCGCGTCCGGCAGCCTCAAGTTCAAGGGCACCCTCAAGCTCGGTGGGACGAGCGGATCCCAAGATGGCTCGTTCACGGTCGCTCTCAGCGGAACCCTGACCGTGAAGGCCTGACCCAGAACCTAGACGTGACAAGAGGGAGGATGGCATGAAGAAGCTCATAGTGACGGTTGCCGCCGGGATGGTCGCGATCGGAGGTGTCGTCGCCATCGCGGTCATGGGCGCAGGCGCAGGAGCCGCCACTGGTCACGCGCGAGCAGCCACGACAACGACAACTACGACCCTGGCCCCGCCGGTCCAAGGCAATGGACCACATGCGGTGTTCTTCTCCGTGGACACGGTCCAAGGTGCGGGCGGGTCCGTGAAGCTTGCGGCCGATGCTGCTTGCTCGATGACGAACCTGTTCCAACGGGGCGACGTCGTCGTGTTCCGCATGTGGGGCGTCCACGTCGCAACAGGGGGCAACGACCTCACCAATGTGTCAGTCAAGAAGGCCTACGTGGACGTCCCGGGTCTGCCAGCGATCCCGATGGCTTACAGCACGCACCCGACCAAGCCGGCGGTGTCGTACTGGACGGCCGCCTGGCCGGTGGCCAAGGGCTATCCGATCGGGGTCGTGAACTACAGCGTCACGGTCATCACGAACCCCGTACCAGCAGGGCTGACCGCAGCGGTTCCCTCTGAGAAGGGCGTTTTCATGCAGCAGGACTCGCCTCAGGTGGCGTCGATGCTCACGATCGAGCCCAGCAGCTAGCAGAGCGGGACACGGGACAGGGCCATTGCCCGAGAGGTCGCCTGCCGTACGGTCAGTCGTCGGCAGGCGACCTCTCGGGTTCTTGTTCCTCTCTCTCATGTGACATTCACCGTTGTCGTCATCACCAAGACCCATAGCTGATGCGGCCGGTTCCCAATCGCGGTCGACAGACCCTACGAGGTGAGAGGAAAACCGATAATGACGCACCTGAGAGAATGGCACCCTCGAAACGTGTTGATCGGGGTGTTGGTAGGGGCTCTGGTCATGTTCTCTTGCGTTGCGACTGCCAGCGCCGCAACCGCGGGAAAGGGCTCTGGTCATCCTTCGTCTGCTCACGCGGCCCCGGCGGGCGTGAGCTTCACAACGCTCCGTTCGCCCGTGATCCCTGGCGTCAGCCAGCTTCCCGGTCCAGTCGCCAGCCCCTCGAGGCCGAGCTCGACCATGGGGATCCTCCAGGTGAACCCAGATGAGGGTGTCACCGGGACCCCGCTTACGATCTCGGGCTCGCACCTGGCTGCGAACGCGAACGTGGAGCTGACGTGGTCGACAGCCGATGCCACATGGCTCGTGCAAGCCAAGCCGGACACGGTGAACTACCTGGGCCGTTCCAACACCGATTTCGCCGTAGTGCTCGACAAGACGACCACCAATGCCAAGGGCTCGTTCCGCGTGGCACTCACGGTGCCGCAGGACTGGGGCGGCCTGCACGACATCTACGCAGTCGTGAACGCCGTACAGGTCGCTCACGGCGGGTTCGTAACACTGCGAACCGTCACCGTCACGCCGACGAGCGGTCCGATTGGGACGCCGGTCACGATCACCTACAGCGGACTCGGTGCGAGTTTGTACACGGGCGGGGCGTCCCTGCTCTGGGACAACCACTACGTGGGCGAGATGATGGCCAACTGGACCCGTGGTGTGGCACGAGCGACCATTCGCGCCGCCGGGCCGGTGGGCCAGCACACGATCCAGGTCGGGAACGCCATCAGCTACCTGTACCTGAACGTGCCGCAATCGCCGATTCCGTACACCAACGGAGCCACGGCCACCTTCACGGTGACCAAGGACGACGGCCCGCCTCCTTCGTCCATTGACTGGCCGGTCGCGGTCGCACCGACGCTGAGCGCCCGGACCACACTGCAGATGAGCGGACTTTCGGCCGGCAGCGGGGTGCAGGCCGCTCTCGCAACCACGAGCGGCCGGGTGAATACCAAGGTTGAGCTCACGGCGACTGGGCTGTCGTCGGCATCAACGGTGCAACTGGTCTGGTCCACGGTCGTCGGCAATCGAGTCAACTGCGCGAGCACGTGCTGGGCCTTCGTGTCGCAGCCGTTGAGATCAGCGACTCCTTCTGAGGGATCGCTCCATTCGAAGATCACGGTTCCGGACGGCCTCGGAGGCTGGCATGTCGTACAGCTTGTGCAGAAGGGCAAGATTCTCGCCGAAGTGCCCTTTTACGTGATGGAGAGCGTCGTCGGTCGGGGCGTGTCCTCGGTCGTCGTGAAGGAAGGCCAGCCCTTCACCATTCACCTGGAGGGTGTCGGCTGGACGCAACTCGACAACACCGTCACCGTTGATTACGACAACAGCTACATCGGATACGGGTGCGGCTTCAACTCGAATGGTGACGTCCTGTTACACCTGAACGCCACCGGCGGGCCGGGGACGCACCTCGTCGACCTCTACCCGATGCTGTACACGTTGTCGCCGTCATTCGCGTCGACTCCGTACGGCATGGTGCCTGTTCTCACCTATGCCCAGGACGAGCCCGCGCTCGCGCTCGGTTACCACCTGCCGGCATTCAGGTTCGCGATCACCGTTGTGAAGTAGCCGCCGGCTACACGCTCGTCGGCAGGTCTCGCCCNNCGCCATCAGGCTCGGCATGAGCAGCCCACGCACGATCGTCGCGTCGAGCAGGACTCCAAGCGCGAGCCCGACGCCGAGCTCCTGCAAGCCGGCCACGTGCCCGCCCACCAGCCCGGAAAGCGCCGCCACCATGATCAAGGCCGCGGCGCTGACCACCCGGCCTGTGTGTGTGAGGCCATCGCTCAGGGCGCGTGTGTTGTCAGCCCAACTGTCCCATGATTCCCGCATGCGTGTGACGAAGAACACCTCGTAGTCCATCGANNCCGAAGAGCATCGCGAAGAGGAAGATCGGGACCCAGCCCTCGATCTGAGAGACGCGGTAGAGACCGAGCACGTCGGCGCCGACGCCGAAGCGGAAGATCACGACGAGCAGCCCGTAGGCCGCGGCGACGGAAACCGCGTCGAGAGCGACAGCCATGAGCGGCAGCAGGAGCGAACGAAAGGCGCGTAGCAACACGAGGTAGGCAAGCGCCAGAACTAGAAGAACGATCCATGGGAAGGTGCCGTAGACGCGCGTGAGGAAGTCGGCCCCCTGGGCCGGCGCACCGCCGATGTAGACACCCATCCCAGGAGGAAAGCCGGCGGCCGGAAGGAACCTAGAACGGATCTGGTGCACTAGCTGCTGGGTCGCCTCCTGACCGAAGTCGTGCCGCCCGATGACGATCATGCGCCGGTACCGGCCGGAGGGGTCGAGGTAGGGAGCCCGCGAACCGATGGCAACCACGAAGACCTCGGGGTCATTGAGGAGCTCGTGAGCGAGCCTTAACGTCGCGGCCGAGACCGCCGGGGCACGCGCCCTGCCCGGTGCGCCGGCATCGAGGACGACTTCGATCGGCGTGATCACTCCCGGGCCGATCCGATTGCGCAGGAGAGCTAGCGCCCGCGCGGACTGGATGTTCTGCGGGATGGCCACGACAGAGCCCGGCGTGAGTTGCAGCCAGAGGGCCGGCACGGCCGCGGCGACGAGAACGGCCATCGAGCCGGCCAGGACCGCGAGCGGGCGGCGCATGACCAGGCGCGCAAGGCGCGACCAGAGAGCGCCCTTGCTCTCGCGCCTCGAACTGGGACGGCGGGGGCGAATGCTGCGTATGCCGCGGCGCCCGAGCAGAGACAGCAGCGACGGCTGCAGCGTAAGCGCCGCGACGACCGAGACGAGCGGGACAACAAGGCCTGCGAAGCCGAGCGAGCGGACGAAAGGCACAGGAACGATGAGGACGACCGAGAGGCCGAGGCCAACCGCGACACCCGAGAAGAGCACTGTGCGACCTGCGCTCGCCATCGTGCTCACGATCGCGTCGTCCACGGACCGTTGCTCGTCCACCAGCTCCTGTCTGAACCTGTGCACGATCAGGAGCGAGTAGTCGACCGCGAGCCCGAGTCCGATGAGCTGGGCGAGGTTCGGGACGTAGAGCACCATCAGGAACTCGTGCGCGAGGGCGAAGATGATCGCGAGCGCGGCGGTAGTGGTGCTGGCGGCAACGGCAAGCGGTACCAGTAGGGCCACCGAAGGGCCGAGGACGATTGTGAGCAGCACCAGGGCCGCCAAGACGGCGATGGCCTCACCTCGGTGCAGGTCGGATTCGAGGATCGGCTGGATGTCGTACTGGAGCGCCGGCGCTCCGGTTACGTAGGCGGTGGGGAGGCCCGACTCCTTCAAGGCGTGGCGCAGAGCGCCGGTGTGCGACGCAGCCTGTTGCAGGTCGAGCGATGTGCCCACGTTTGCGTAGAGGATCCCCTCCACTGGCCTCAGTGCCATGGTGCGGGCTGTAGGCACCGAGCGGGCAGCCGCGGCGAATTGCCCGTCCATGGTGCGAAGTGTCGAGCCAGACACCTTCGCCACTCTGAACACCACTGTGAACGTGCCTTCGATGTTCTCGCCGAAGTGCTGAGTCAAGATCGCGTCGGCTTGTTGGGAGCTGGTGTCGGGCACGGCGATAGAGGTTGAGAGGAGTCTCGGCAAGCGGCCGGCTGCAACCACGCCCACGATGACCACCGCGACCCAGACAGCTATGACCAAAGTGCGCCAGCGGATAACCGCGCGGGTCCATCGCTCGAGCATGACTGCTACATAAGCACCCGCGGTGAGCTGGTGCCCGTGGACCTTGGGTCGGCCCATGACCTGGGAGGCGTCGAGACCCGATAGTTGCCGCACTCGCATTGCGACTTCCGTGGGGGCGCACCACGAGCCCAGGTGAGTGTTTGCCTTCGATGGGCCAGTCCAGACTGTGACCCTCGGTGCCCGGAGCGGGACTTGAACTCCGATCGAGCCCATCCTGGCACATCCCGCCGAATGACGTTGTGGCTGCTCAGTGGTTGTTTCCGACAGCTGCCATACCGCTTTGGGAGGGTCCGTCCCGGTCGATCCCGGCGCGTTTGTGATCATCTTGTGATCACGGAGGCCCGCTCTGGCGATCCTGGAGGACCAGAACGCCGAGCCACGATCTCGTATATACGACGCCTACATCGTATATACTGAAAGGGTGGCAAAGCACCTAGTCGACCTGGATGAAGAGGCACTCAGCGCAGCACAGGCGGAACTGGGGACGACGACGATCAAAGACACCGTCAACAAGGCTCTCGAGCGAGCTACCTCTAGTCGGCATCGCCGAGTGGCCTCAGCCCTTGACATCCTGGCCGAGGCTGACCTCGAGGACCGAGCCGAAGCGTGGCGCTGAGCTTCTTGGTCGATACCAGCGTCCTGAAACGCCTCGGCCGCCACGAGGTCCGACGGGTGGTCGAGGCGCTTGCAGATCGAGGAGAGCTTGCAAGGGCGACCATCTGCGACCTTGAAGTCGGCTACTCCGCTCGCAACGCCGTGGAGTGGGACGAACTGCAACTGGCGCTGGACGCCTTCGCTCCGGTTCCAACCACGGCAGCTCATGTCGGCCGGGCGCTCCAGGTCCAGCGACTCTTGGCCGAGCGCAGCCAACGAGGCCGCAAGATCCCAGACCTGCTCGTCGCGGCCGCGGCCGAGGAACTGTCCATCTCTGTTCTCCACTACGACGCCGACTTCAACCTCATCTCCGAAGTCACCGGCCAACCCAGCCAATGGGTAGTACCCGCGGGCACGATCGACTGACGCCAGAACATTCGATCACCGGGAGGCCAACTACGAGGACATCGGGCCATCAATCTTTGGCACCTTGAGGGCTTAGGGACGATGAGCGCGACACAAGGAGATGTATGGTCGGCGAGCTCCTAGCGGATGGTTCGTCTACGCCTGGCGTGTCGATGGCTCGAAAGAGAAGCTTGCTCCTCTCTTCTATAATCCAGGAAAATTTGTGGAAGTGGGTGATGAAACCGGGCGTGCCAGCCGGTTCGTCAAGAAGGGCTCCGGCGACGAAATCCGATCGACCAACCCCGCCCTCCTTGCATCGAGTCGAGCGGGGCGCGTGGCTCGCCAACTCTACGATGGCGTGCTTGCGATTCAAGGACCGCTCGGAAATCTTTCGAGACTTCAGATGCAGAGGCACCCAGAGATGATCGCTTCGGACGCTCCGGAGACCACCGCCTACTGGTCACCGGACGGCGAAATGGGACGCACCG
Source organism: Acidimicrobiaceae bacterium (assembly GCA_003140595.1). Classification (GTDB taxonomy): domain Bacteria; phylum Actinomycetota; class Acidimicrobiia; order Acidimicrobiales; family Bog-793; genus Fen-455. The sequence continues at coordinate 12,098 of PLKG01000053.1, forward strand.
CTTCCGGGACTTGAGGATTTTCGTCGTCGAGCTGGCGTCGAGCTGCGAGAACCGTCGATGGGTGACGGAGGCAGATCGAGGATGATCTGATGAGGGTCGCCTTCTGGAAGCGTCGCGTTGAAGGCCTTGGTGAATGGGCGGTCATCCTCGAGGACAAAGGGACGATGATCGCCGATGGTGCACCAAGGATTGATCACGTACTCGGCTTAAGTCGGAGCATGCGCTCTGCTCTAGGTAACTGCGAGTCGGATCGTCACAACTAGCCACACCAATGAGTTCCGCGAGACATGTCCACGTCGAGACAAGCGGCGTCCACTTCCGACGCCGGTGACCGGCGCTGTGTCGCTCGCCACCCTACGGCATGCACGTGCGGTGCCCCCGTCTTGCGCGTCAAGGTGCTGGCGGCGCATGCTTGCGCGGTGGGCCTAAGGCCTAGCTGGAGGTAGCCGATGTGTTACCCAACGGTCGTCCCTGTGACGGGCCGTGGCCGGAACTGCCAGCTCGTCGCCGTCCCTCTGTCGTGGCGCTGTTGGTGGCCGCGCCGTCCCCCATTTGTGACACGGATGCCAGTGCTTTAGGCCCTCATGACACCACGACCGTCATCGGCATCATCCCAGGAGGCGTGAGTTGATTCGTACTTGGCAGGTACGCAAGGTTGGAGCAGGTCGTCTGTGGCTGTGCCTCGTTTGTGTTGTCTCGACGGTTGCTCTCTCGATTGCCCCGGTGATGCTCGCTGGTGCTGCGAGGCCACCTTCGAACGCGCCACTCGGGTTCTGGAACAGTTACGCGTACATCACTGACTGGGGCCCGACGTTCCCGGCCCACAAGCCTCCGGGAGGGCCTTTCCCCAACCCGACAACAATTACCTCGTACGACCCGACGACAGGCGCTTTCTCAGGCATCGACAACGCCTGGGGCATAGGGCTGGAGAAGATAACCGGGACGCTCTACCCCGACGGCGCGGTGACGTACACGATCGTTGACCCCGGTGAGGTGATGAATGGCAAAGGGACCATTACGTTCAACGCTGATCGAACCACCGCGATCTGGAGAGGTACCTGGAGCAATTCGATCGGCGAAATCGGCACGGACTACGGCGAATGGAAAGGATTCGTGCTGACGGGAAAGGTGGAGGCGGACCCGTGCGGAGCTCACGAGACGGAGTGCTCTGTCCCGCCGACTCCGGTGTCCGGTGTGACAATAACCGCCACCGGGGCTTACCACGCCTCGGCGACAACTGACAGCCAGGGCGACTACTCGATGACCCTCAATGCGGGGACTTGGACCATTACGCCGACGATGGACGATCTCACCTTCACGCCTCGGTCGCGGTCAGTCGACCTCAAGTCAGACACATCGGATGTCGATTTCGAGACGGTGGTGCTGAAGCTGACCTCCGTGACGCCCGGCACGAGCGAGCTGTCCGCCGACGTTCATGTCACGCTTCAGGACCCCTGGACGGACAAGTCGGGCTGTGACCCGAGCGCGTCCTACCACTTCAGCGATCCCGACCTTGCCTCGGCGAAGGAAGTAAGCCCCTGCAACTACGAACTGACGTTCGACGAACCTGGGACGGGCATCTACCACATCGCTCTCAAGGCGACCGACCGGCTGGGAGAAGTGACCTCGGTGTCGGTCGACCAGTTCGGCAGGACGGTCGATGGGAAGTTCGACGTGGTCATCGACAGCTGTTCGCAGCCCGAAGACGATGTCCCCGACGTCGACGCGCTCGTCAATGCCGACGACGGCGTGTGCGCTGTCACGGTCGGCGATTGGGACACCGACGCCGCGGATGTGGCGGCCAAAGTCCTCGCCGCCGTCGAGAGCTCACCGACGTTCGAGGTCGACCCGGTCTCGGTCGATGCGGTCGACCCGTCGGACTGGCCCGGGAGCAGAGGCCTGGTCCTTAAGGGTACGACCGGCAGTAAGGGGCTGGTCCTCAAGAGTACGGGCTGGGTCCCCACCGGGACCAAAGACCCGCCGGACCTTTTCGAGGGGTATCTAGTCCCCGGGGAGGCCGCCACGTTGGCGACAATGGTGCATCTGCCGCCTCTCCCGCACTCCTGGGGCGGCGCCCGGGAGGAAATTTCCGCCGAAGGTGAATGTGGCGTCAAGCTTGACGCCTGGCCGCCTTACGTCGCCATCTCCTCGCACGGCCTCTGGTACACCGCGAACGGCCTCGTGCGCGTACCCGCGGGAGACCAGATCTCGACCTACGTGCCGATCGGGTCATCTATGATCCCCTGCCTCACCGTCGATGTCGACACGGGCCACGTCCATGGCGCCGATAGGAGATATCTACACGTCTACACCGCTGGTCAACTGATGCCGAACTTCACGTTCGTGCATTTCGACGGCGAGCAGGGCGAGCACGTCGTGAACCCGGACAGCCCGGTCACGCTCAACAATCTCATCCGGCCTGGCGAGGGACCGATTGCCATCGGGGCGTGCGCCACGCTTTACATCCCGGCCGGCGCAACGTTGGAGGAAGCGTTTTCGTCGCTCCCCGTCCGCACGCCGGGCAGTGGTGAAGTCATCGGGCACAGGCGGGTGACCATCACTCAAAACGGAGAGCTTCAGACCAGCGCGGCCAACCCGTGACCTCGGAGTAGCGGACAGCCCGGTCCACTACCTGTCGGGCCTGCGCGTCCGACGAGGCCTCGGGGCCGATACGTTCCATCCACGATCAGCGTCGGCAACGCCTCAGGGCTAGAAGCAGCTTTCGCGAGGCGACGTCAAGTCGAGAACACCGGCTTTGGGCCCCCGCCCGTAGGTGAAGAGCCTCTGGGGCTCGGCCTTTAGGAGGAGGGCGAAAACGTCCGGAGCGGTTACTCACCGTGCTCCTCAGGAGCCTCGGACGCGGCAGGGAGCAGCGCCCGATTGGTTCTTATGCGCACTTTTCTCGCCGGGCAAGGGCTCTTCTTGACAAATGCAGATTCGGCAGGGATGTCCTTCCTGCGCTATTTGTCCGCTACAGGCTTATGCCTCGCCGGGGTCCTTCTGCTGCTGGGCCGTTCCCCGGGGTCCGTTGCGGTCCTTGCCGGCCTGTCGTCTTCTGTCTCGCTGCACGGTTCCGCTCGACTCGACGCACCTCGTCGAGCACCGCTCCGGCTTGTAGGGCAAGCTCGGCCCATTGGGCCGGCCCGGCCAGATCGTTGCTCGATTCGAGCAGGCGGTCGGCGACTGCGATCTGGCGTCGGACCCAGTCGTTTTGTGGGCTCCACCCGATCCAGGCCGGTATGCGGCCGCCGCTTCGGTCGATAGTGGCCTCTATGTCGAGGGCGTGGTGGCACCATACGGCCTTGCCCGCGGGTGTGTCCGGTGCCGCCCCGATCCGTTGGACCAAGTGGTCGGGGGGTCGTCGGCGAGCACGGCCACCCGGTCGGCGCAGCACCCACCCGCCACCATCACGACCAGCACCCCACCTGTCGCGCCATCCCAACGACCATCCGCGCCAACCGCCAACGGCATCGCCCCGGCCGTCATACGCCTCAGCCCCAGACGCCCCATCAGCATCACCAAAGAAGCACTCCGGCGCTTCGAGTCAGCCGAGGAAGCCCGGCGCCCACCTGGACGCCCAACCAGGTCGTCGCCGGCAACCTCGGCCGGCTACGCCAGCGCCGCGGGCTCACCCAGGGTGAGGTCGCCCGGCTCCTGTCGGGCGTTGCCGGGAAGGAGTGGAGTGAAGCCATGGTCGCCCACGCCGAGCGCTCCGTCACCGGCAACCGGGTCCGTGAGTTCACCGCCGATGACCTCGTCACCTTGGCCCGAGCCTTCGACGTCCCGGTGCTCTACTTCCTCACCCCGCCGCCGACCGGCATCTTCGTGCAGGTCCCGGGCTCTCAGATCAACACGCTCACCATGCTCGAAGCCGTCCTTGGCCGCCTCGACAACCTGTCGGAGTGGGAAGTCCTCCTCGACGAGTGGAACTTCGCGAGCAACGAGGAGCTTCCGTTCCCCCTCTCCCGGCAAAGGCGGGAGGAGATCCGTGCCGTAGCGGGAGAAGTGGCCCTCATCCGCGCCCAGCACCTCATCCGGCGGCACTTCAAAGGCGACCTCATGACCCTGCGAGAGACGCTGCGGTCTCTTGGCGACCTGGTCCTCGAGATCCAACAACACGAGGCCCTCGCCCTCCTCGACGAGGAGGAATACATCGCCCGGATCGAAGCCATGCGAGCCGACATCGCCAAGGGCAAACGGCTCGCGAAAGCTCAGGAACAGTTCGCCCAGGAGAGCGTGGGCGAGTTCGAGAGGCATCAGAAGCAGCCGCCGAACAAGGACGGAGGTCCATGAGCCGCAACTCAACTGCAGCGCCTCGGAAGGACCCGAAGACCGGGACATGGTTCTTCGTCGTCGATGTCGGTGCAGACTCCGACGGCAATCGTCGCCAGGTGCTGCGCCGCGGGTTTGCCACCAAGAAGAAGGCACAGGAGGAACTCGATATCGTGCGGGGCCAGGGCCGCACGAACAGTTACGTCGCTCCAGCGAGACTGACTGTCAGGGAGTACCTCGAGCAGTGGGTAGCCGGCCTACCCGTGACGGGACTGCGCCCGTCAACGATCGACGGTTACAGGCGGAACATGGACTACGTGATCCCTGTCTTGGGCGGCCTCCGTCTCGAAAGGGTCACCTCGCTCGACCTGGACCGGCTCTATTCCCAACTGCTCGTCTCGGGACGCCGGCAGAAGCCCGGACCGCTCTCGAAACGGACCGTGTTCTACATCCATTCCGTTCTGCACCGGGCTCTTTCGGACGCAGTCAAGAAGGGCATCCTCTCCCGGAACGTGGCAGATAACGCCTCGGCCCCGTCCGCGAAGTCCACGCGTCCGCCGGAGGCTTCCTGGTGGACCCCGGCCGAACTCCGCACGTTCCTCTCCGCCACAGCGGACGAGCCGCTCGGCCCGCTGTTTCGTGTGGCAGCGATGACAGGCATGCGGAGGGGCGAAGTTTGTGGGCTGCGCTGGTCCGACGTCGACCTTGATGTCGCGCGTATCGAAGTCCGTCAACAGCTGAACGTGGTCCGCTCACCCGGTGCACCTGACGGCGGTCTCGTCTTTTCTGCGCGGACCAAGACCGACCACGGGCGACGATCGGTCGACATCGATCGGGCGACGGTCGCCGTCTTGCGGACCCAACGGAAGCGCCAAGCGGAGCAACGTTTACTCGTCGGCGCGGGCTGGTCGAACGATCACGACCTGGTGTTCACGGACCCCGCCGGTCACCCGCTCGATCCAGAGTCCGTCGCCAAGGTGTTCGACCGCCGGGTCGCCCGGCTCGGGCTCAAGCGGCTCAGGTTCCATGACCTCCGCCACACGCACGTCGCTCACCTGATCGCGGCCAAGCAGCAACCGCTGAAGATAGCGAAGCGGCTCGGTCACGCTTCGGCAGCCTTCACGCAGGACCGTTACGGCCACCTCTTCGAGGATGCCGACTCGGAGGCGGCCGCCGCGGTCGCCGCAATGGTCGACGAGGCGTTGTGATCAAACTGTGATCAACGGGCCGTATTTGACCCCTCGCAACGTTGTTCGTAAGCCCGTGAGCTGCGATTTTGTGTCGGGAACGGGGTGCCCGGAGCGGGACTCGAACCCGCACGCCCTCTCGGACAACGGCTTTTGAGGCCGCCGCGTCTGCCATTCCGCCATCCGGGCCTGTATTGGCGAGCGTAGCTGGCCCGGTGCACACCGGTCACCCCTTGGACCTGCAAACCTGAAGGTGATGGGAGATGCCACGGCCGACGACGCGCCCCGGTACTCTGGACCGGCATCGTTCGAGGCCGCGGTGAGCGCCGGGTCAACTTTGCAGCCCGCTGGGAGCACCGATCCAGGTGGCAAACGAGCTGCCCCCGTTGCTCGGCACGAGTTGCGAGGCGCCCTGAGCCCCTCCGAGCTCGCTGAGGCCGCCGTTCTTGGTGACCTGGCGCTCGTACTGGAGGTGCTCGGGTGGTTCGTTCCCCTTGTCGGAGCGGCCTTTCAGGGCTTGGCAATCATTCCCTTCGCGGCGCTCGCGGCCCGACAGCGAGCACGGACAGCATTGGTCGCGATGCTCGCGGCCAGCTCGGTCTCGTTTCTCGTCGGGGGAGTCGGCATTGTTGTCCAGACAGTGATCGCGGGTTCGTTGGGGCTCGCCGTCGGCACCGCATACAGGCGCCGCTGGAATCCTGCCTCAGCTGTGCTCATCGCCACCGTCTCGACCGGGATTCCGGTCGCGCTGATCTCCCTGGTGGTGGAGGCGCTGTCGCCGGGGCTTCGGCGCCTGGCCTTCTCACAGGTGGAGATCTTGTGGCGGGACGCCCGAGCAGGGCTGAAGTTCGGTGGTGCCGGCTCGCTAGCGTCCTCCGGCGACACGACGCTTCAATGGGCCATCAATCACTGGTGGTTCACGGTGCCCATGTTCGAACTGCTCGCCATCATGCTGGCGGCGGCGATCTGTGCGCGCTACCTGTGGCCGCTTCTGGCGCGCCTCGAGCACGACTCGCCAGCGCCTGCGGAAGCCTCACCTTGGCCCAGCTTGCCGGCGGTCAACCGTTCTGGAGCGCCGGGACCTGCTGGCATGGAGCTGGCGCCGGTGCCCGTCGAGCTGGACCAGGTCTCATATCAGTACCCGGGCAGTAATGCGTGGGCGATCGCGCAGGTTTCGCTGAGCGTCCAGCCCAGGTCGTTCCTTGCTGTGGTCGGCCCGAATGGCTCGGGCAAGTCCACCCTCGTGCGCCTCGTGGCGGGGCGCCTCTCGCCGACGTTGGGCACGGTGCGCCGGTCGGGCGATCCCGGGCTCGGTGTACCCGGGGGCACATCAATGGTCTTTCAGCGGCCGGAGAGCCAGGTGCTTGGCGTTCGTGCGCGCGATGACGTGGTCTGGGGCCTGCCGGCGTCACCACGGCCAGATGTGGGCGCGTTGCTTTCCCGGGTTGGGCTCGCCGGCTTCGAGGAGCGCGAGACATCCGGGCTCTCGGGCGGGGAGCTGCAGCGGCTCGCCATTGCTGCCTGTCTCGCCCGCCAGCCGCGACTGCTCATCTCCGACGAGGCGACGGCGATGATCGATGGGCCGGGTCGCGTCGAGGTGGTTGCCCTGCTCGAGTCACTGGCCGCCGCGGGCATCACCGTCATTCACGTCACCCACCGCGAAACCGAGGCCGCCAAAGCCGACTCGACGATTCTGATGCTCGCGGGGCGGGTCGTTCCTCCGTCGGCTGCCGGGAGCCAGGGTGAGTCTGGCGCAGTCGACCCGCGACCAGCACGCGAGCAACCTTCTGCCTCCCTCATGAGACCGGACGAGCCCGAATGGTCGCGTCAGCCCCGGCGATCGTTTCTCCGCGTGCGTGAACTGGGCTACGTGTATGCGAACCGAACTCCGTGGGCCCGTCGCGCCCTTGAGGGCGTCGATCTGGACCTCCGCCGCGGAGAGGGCATCGTGGTCACAGGCGACAACGGGTCCGGCAAGTCGACGCTTGCCTGGATCCTCGCCGGTCTCCTCGTGCCCACCGAGGGCGAGGTGCTGATCGAAGGCCGGCCCGTCGTCGCCGGGACTGGTGCGGTCGGCATCTCCTTTCAGCACGCACGCCTCCAGCTGATCCGCCCGACCGTATTGGCGGACGTCTCTTATGGTGCCGACAAGGACCGGGCAACTGCAGCCCTGCGGTCAGTCGGTCTGGATCCGGTGACGATGGGTCCGAGGCGGGTCGATGAGCTTTCCGGCGGCGAGCAGAGGCGCGTCGCTCTCGCCGGGCTGCTCGTGCGCGACCCCTTGCTCCTCGTGTTGGACGAGCCTTATGCGGGACTCGACGACGAAGCGCGGGCCGGGCTCGCGGCGGTTCTCGCCAGGTTGCGCGACGAGCGGGAGATGGCCACTGTGGTCGTCTCGCACGACCTCGACAACGCGGACATGCTCGGTGATCGGTTGATCACACTCGAGGCTGGGCAAGTGGTGGGCGAGCGGAACCCTTTGAGCGGTTCATGACGACGACCGGGCCGCGGCGACCAGGAGGGATTCTCGACCCTTCTCCGGCCGACTCGCACGGGCGCGCTCGCAAGTTGCAGCTGAACGAGATCCACGTTGTTCGGTTCGTGCCAGGCACGAGCCCGCTCCACCGCATGTGGGCGGGGACCAAGCTCGTTGCGCTCGGATTGCTTTCGATGGGTCTGCTTCTCTGGCCGTCTTGGAGGTCGATCGGCATCGTCGGCGCGCTCGTGCTCATCGCGTTCTTGGCGGCGCGCCTGCCGAAAGGCATCAGCCCGAGGCTCCCATGGTGGCTGGGCGGCGTCGTGGCGGCCGGGGCACTCCTCGCCCTCGTCTCAGGTGGCCAGCCGGTTGGTCACCTAGGTTCGCTCAGGTTGGGCCTCGGAGGCCTCGACAACTTCGCTCGTTTTTCAATGCTGGGTGTGGACGTGCTCGCTATTGCCGCCCTGCTCGGTTGGACGACGCCCTTGGCCGACCTGTCACCGGCTCTGGGGAGGCTGCTCGGCCCGCTGCGTCATGTCCGTGTGCCCGTCGACGAGCTCGTCGGAGCGATCGCCCTCTCGATCAGGTGCCTGCCGTTGCTCCTCGAGGAGGCGCGGGTTCTGCGGGCGGCTCGCAGGGCCCGCCGGCCGGCCGGTCCCCGGTCGTTCAGGGAGATGGGCGACGAGGCCGTCGAAGTCGTTTTCGGCGCCCTCGCTAACGCGATCAGACGCGCGCGTGAGATCGCCGAGGCGATCGAGGCAAGAGGTGGCGTGCCGACCGTCGCTCTTGAGACTCACCGGTTCGGGCGGATCGACGCGGTCGCCCTCGTCGTGAGTGCAATGGCGGTCCTCGCCATGGCTGTCCTGCGTTGAGCACACTGGTGGCGCCTCATCTTCCTGGCGGCCCCTGGATCTTTCGCCGGGATCGAATGGCGAACGCGTCGAGGGCCAGGTCGTAGACTTGACATGTGAAGCGCGAGGAGGTGGAAAGCCGCCTCTTAGAGGTTCATGCCCGCTTGGTTCGCGCCCGACAAGAGCTGGCGGTCGTCGAAGAGCAGCTCGACGTCTTCCTCGAAACCGCGGATGAGGCGCGTATTCGGGCGCTCGTTTCCGAGACACCATTGGCCGACCGCGACTGGCAGGATGCCCAACGGCACGCCGGGGCGATGGTCCGCGCCCGCGACACCGCCAGTGCCCGAGTCGCCGAGCTGGAGCGTGCCCAGGACGACCTGCTTGCCAAGCTCGTAGTGTGAAGGGCAGTCGGACCCGAGCAAGAGGCGTGAGTCAATAAAGGAGTAGACCCATTGGCCAGAACCGTCGTGATCGCTGAGGACGAGGCGATCGTTCGTCTCGATCTGCGCGAAATACTCGAAGAGCAGGGCTTCGATGTTGTCGGCGAGACTGGACGCGGCGACGAGGCCGTCGAGCTCGCGAAACAGCATCGTCCCGATCTCGTGATCCTCGACATCAAGATGCCTGGGCTCGACGGGTTGTCGGCGGCCAGCGAGATCAATGTCGAGCGCACCTCTGCGGTGCTCATCCTCACCGCCTTCAGCCAGCGCAACCTGATCGAGCAGGCGCGTGATGCCGGAGCTCTTGCCTATCTCGTCAAGCCATTCCAGCAGGACGAGTTGCTACCGGCGATCGAGGTCGCCCTCGCCCGGTTCAATGAGATGCAGGCGCTCGAGGCGGAGAACGCCGCGCTGGCCGACGACAAGCGCAATCTCGAGGAGCAGCTGGCGACGCGTCGTTGGGTCGACCGGGCCAAGGGCAAGCTCATGGATGACCACGCGATGCGCGAGGCGCAAGCCTTCACCTTTGTCCAGCAGACGGCCATGAACCAACGGACGACAATGCGGGAGATATCGGAGAAGATCGTCGCGGGCGAGATCGTCCCCTGACCAGTCACAGCCGGCGACGGCCCGCTTAGCATGCAACCAGTGGCGCGCGACCTGCTTCTCGACGGCCACTCACTCGCGTACCGGGCGTGGTTCGCACTGCAGGAGGCGCAGTTGTCTACTGCGTCCGGCCAGGAGACCCAGGCCGTGTACGGCTTCGTCTCGATGTTGGCGAAGCTGCTTGAGGACCAGTCACCCACTGGGATGGCTGTCGCGTTCGACCGGAAGGGCCCGACGTTTCGCGACGCCCTTTCGGCGACCTACAAGGCAGGTCGCCCGGTCACGCCAGAGCCCCTGCTCGAGCAGATCGAGCTCATACGCAAGCTGGTCGAGACCCTTGGGGTTCCCGCCGTCGATGCAGAGGGGTACGAGGCCGACGACGTGATCGCGACCCTTGCGACGACGCTGGCAGGCGAGGGCCACGAGGTCGTGATCGTGACCGGTGATAGAGACGCCTACCAGCTCGTGTGCGATCCCTTCGTGAAGGTTCTGTACAACCGTCGCGGTGTGACCGACTACGTGCTCTACGACGAGGCCGGTATCGAGGAGAGGACCGGCGTGCGGCCGGGACTGTACCCGTTCCTGGCTTCTTTGCGCGGCGATCCCTCCGACAACCTTCCCGGTGTCCCGGGCGTGGGGGAGAAGACCGCGGCCAGGCTCGTCAATGCCTACGGCGACGTGGACACGCTCTACGCACACCTAGAAGAGCAAACGCCGAAACTCAGGGCTTCCCTCTCCGAACACGAGACCCAGGTACGGCTCAACTTGCAGATGACACCTCTGGTTCGTGACGTGCCGCTCACCTGCGTCGTCGACGATCTGCTCCTCGGCCGGTCCAATCGCGAGGAGATGCGCAGCCTGCTCGATCTCCTTGAGATCCGTGGACCGCGCGACCGGATCTTCAAGCAACTCGATCGCCTGGAGCCGGTGGCCGGGGGGTCATCAGGTGCCGGCGAGGACGTCTCCGGGGTTTCAGCTGCTGCCGCACCCGCTGCGGAGACGGCTTTTCGACCGGTTGGGGTCGTGCCGCTCGATGACCTCGAGGTCGCCCGGGCCTGGCTCATGTCGCTCGCCGAGTCGCGTGGCTCGATTGCCGTCGAGGCGGTGTGGCTGGGAACTGCAGGCCGGTCTGGCATCGAGGGTATCGCCTTCGCGGCGCTCGAGGACCTGGGCGCGTCCGGCGGCGACGCGGGCGGGACCGAGGATCGACCTGTGATTGACGACCGGCCGCTTGTCGTGGGCTGGCTGGACGGGCGCCTCGTCGCCGAGCCGGGCATCGTCGAGGCCCTGAAGGTTGTTCTCGCCGCGAGCCAGAGCGGCAATTCGCGCATCGTCGCTCATCGCGCGAAGGAGCTCATGCGCGCGCTCGAACCGCTGGGAATTCGTTTCACCGGCCTCGATCTCGATACCGCCGTCGCTGCGTACCTTCTCGACGCACGTGAGGGCCAGGCCTCGCTTTCGGGGTTGGCCGGCCTCGTGCCCACGCTCGGTTCGGGTGCTGGCCGCGATCAAGCCGCACAGGTCTCCGAGCAGCTCGGGTTCGACCTCGGCGATGAGGGCACGGTTCACGACCCGATGGGCAAGGCCGACGCCTCACCGCCGGGCGCGACAAACGCGGCAGCTCAGGTGGCGATGCTTGCACGGCTCGCTCCAGGGATCCGCCGCGCCCTGGAGGAAACCGGAGCGACTCGGCTTTACGAGGATGTCGAGCGCCCGCTGGTCCGCGTGCTCGCGAAGATGGAGCTTGCCGGTATCGCGGTCGACATCGACAAGTTGCGCGCCATCGGCGACGAGCTGACCTCCGAGGCACGAAGGCTGGAGGCAGAGGTCCAGCAGTTGGCCGGCGAGGAGTTCAACGTCAACTCGACTCCGCAGCTGCGGCGCATCCTGTTCGAGAAGCTCGCGCTCGTTCCGCAAAAGCGCACAAAGACCGGGTACTCCACCGACGCACAGAGCCTGCTGCGTCTCCGCGACGCCCACCCGCTCGTGGACACCCTACTCAGGTACCGGGAGGTCGAGAAGCTGCGCTCCACCTACGGTGAGGGCCTGTTGGCCGAGGTGGCCCCCGACGGCCGCATTCACGCCTCGTTCAACCAGACCGTCGCCCGCACTGGACGGCTTTCGTCCGACCAACCGAACCTGCACAACATCCCGGTGCGCAGCCTGATCGGGCGTCGTTTCCGCGAAGCCTTCGTGCCAAGCAGGGGCGGTGAGCTGTTGGTCGCGGACTACGACCAGATCGAGTTGCGTGTCATTGCCCACCTCGCCGACGATCCCGGCCTTGTCGAAGCGTTTCGCTCCGGGCTCGACATTCACAACACGACGGCGGCGAGGGTCTACGGCGTTGAACCGGGGGAGGTGACCCTGGCGATGCGCTCGAAGGCGAAGATGATCTCCTACGGCCTCGCGTACGGGATGGAGGCCTACGGCCTCTCGCAGCGCCTCGGCGTCGGGGTCGAGGAGGCGGCCGCGATCCTCGCGCAGTATTTTGCGGCGTTCCCGAACGTGAAGCGCTATATGGAGCGCTCGGTAGCCGAAGCCCGCGGGCGCGGCTACACCGAGACGCTGCTCGGTCGGCGTCGCTACCTGCCCGAGCTCGACTCGGGCAACTTCCGTGTCCGCCAGGCCGCCGAGCGCCAGGCGATGAACGCAGGAATCCAGGGTCTGGCGGCCGACATCTTCAAGGTCGCACTGGTGCGCCTCGACGAGGCATTCGATGAGCGCCGCCTCTCCAGTCGGATTGTGCTCCAGGTCCATGACGAGATCCTCGTCGAGGCGGTCGCGGGCGAACGTGACGAGGTCCTCGCACTCACCGTCGAGACCATGGAGCACGCCTTCGAACTACGCGTTCCCATGGCGGTGCACGTCTCGATCGGAGACAGCTGGGCCGCTGGAAAGGAGCCCACCGTGGACCCGGGCGCCGAGTTCGACGCGGGCGATTCGCCCGAACAAGGCGATCCGGCGATGTGACATTGTGAGCCCGGCCGAGCTGACGGGTACCATTGTTGCGCGACCATTACGGCGGCAACCAAGTTCGGGTAAGCAGCGCATCAAAGAACGCAGAGTTCTGTGTCCAATTCCAATCGTCAGCGGTGGTCGGGCGCGGCCCGCCGCCCGTAACGACCTGTCCGAAAAGAGAGCGACCTACTTCCAATGTCCGACACTACGAGCACCACTGAAGCCGGCTTCTCCGCAGACCAAGAGCGTCATGGGACCTTCGACGCGGATGGGGTCTACGTTCCCCGCAAGATCGTCGAGGACGACCTCGGCGAATTGTCGTTCGAGGACGCGATCGACCAGACCATCGTTGCCTTCGAGGACGGAGACGTCGTTACGGGCAAAGTGGTCAAGGTCGACAAGGACGAGGTTCTCCTGGACATCGGCTTCAAGTCCGAGGGCGTGATTCCCGCACGTGAGCTCTCCATCCGCCATGACCTCGATCCTCACGACGTCGTCTCGGTCGGCGATGAGATCGAAGCCCTCGTGCTCCAGAAGGAGGACAAGGAGGGGCGCCTTATCCTCTCGAAGAAGCGTGCCCAGTACGAGCGTGCCTGGGGCACCATCGAGAGGGTCAAGGAGTCCGGCGGCGTCGTCAAGGGCCTCGTCATCGAAGTTGTGAAGGGCGGGCTCATTGTCGACATCGGTCTGCGTGGGTTCCTCCCGGCGTCTTTGGTGGAGCTCCGGCGGGTGCGCGATCTCCAGCCTTACATCGGCAAGTCACTCGAGGCCAAGATCATCGAGCTCGACAAGAACCGCAACAACGTCGTGCTTTCAAGGCGCGCTTGGCTCGAGGAGACCCAGCGCGAGCAGCGTGGCGAATTCCTGGTGAACCTGAAGCCGGGTGAGGTTCGCAAGGGCGTCGTGTCATCGGTCGTGAACTTCGGCGCATTCGTGGACCTCGGCGGGATGGACGGTCTCGTGCACGTCTCGGAGCTGTCCTGGAAGCATGTGGACCATCCTTCCTCGGTCGTCGCGGTGGGTGACGAGGTGAACGTCCAGGTGCTCGACGTCGACCTCGACAAGGAACGGATCAGCCTGTCACTGAAGGCGACCCAGGTCGATCCGTGGCAGGAGTTCGCCACGAACCACCGGATCGGCGAGCTCGTCTACGGCAGGATCACCAAGCTCGTGCCCTTTGGCGCTTTCGTCCAGGTGGGCGATGGTATCGAGGGTCTTGTGCACATTTCGGAGATGGCGGCGCACCACGTCGATCTGCCCGAGCAGGTCGTCACACCCGGTGAGGAGCTCTGGGTGAAGATCATCGACATCGATCTCCAACGCCGCAGGATAAGCCTTTCCATCAAGCAGGCTGCTGAAGGCGGGGAAGTCGCCGAGGAGTACCGTGAGGCTTTCGGCGAGCACGCCTACGACGCGGAAGGCAACTACATCGGCTACGACTACTCGGCAACCGACTTCACGCCGGAGACCGAGAGCCAGGCCGCTTGGGCAGACCTCCTCGCGGCCAACGAAGCCGCAATCGCGACGGCCTCCGCGCAAGGCGGCGGCGCACCGGTTGCCGGGGAACCACCCACCGACTCGGACAACGCCGACCACGGCTTGGAGGCCGAACAGGCCGGCGCTGCTGGTGAAGCGTTGCTCACGGGCGGGGACTCGCCGGAAGATGCGGACGAATCGCCGACAGTCGAGACCGTCGCATCAGNNGTCGCATCAGGCGAGACCGTCGAAGCTGAGACGAGCCTCGAAGCTGAGGCCGCGGCGCCCCCGGCTGACGAGCCTCCTACGGATTAGCGCGGCCTTCACCGCTCGTCCCGGCGGGCGGCTCACTTCTACGGCGCTCTTCGGAGGGCCGCGGCTACCATGCGGTCAATGCACCCGGTGATCCCGCCGGTGCGGTCACCCGAGGTGCCGACGCCGCTTTCAGACAGAACCGGCACGGGCGACACAACTACGGTTAGAGGCTTCGAACGGAACCTTGTCGCGACAGCGAGCGCCGCCGTGTTGGCCGCGGCGGTGGTGTTGCGATTCTGGACTCCCTCGTCGATGTGGCTAGACGAGGCGCTCACCGTCAACATCGCCAAGTCACCTTTGCACCTGATTCCGCACCTTCTCCGGGACGATGGCGCGCCGCCTTTGTACTACGTGCTCCTCCACTTTTGGATGAAGGTGTTCGGCACGAGCGACCTCGGAGCGCGCTCACTCTCGGGGGTCATCGGGATTCTCACGCTCCCGGTTGCGTGGGCAGCGGGTTACGGGGTCGGTTCCCAGTCGTGGCGGGCGGCCGGCGCCACCGGTGCGGGTCTCGACAAGGCCGCCACCGATGGCGAGGCATCCGAGCGTGTGGCGCGGGAACGGGCCGGTCGGCTCGTTGCCTGGACGACGATGCTGTTGGTCGCCACCTCGCCGTTCGCCGTCTACTACGACACCGAAGCCCGCATGTACTCGCTGGTGATCCTGTTGTCGGCGCTGGGCGTGCTGGCATTCGTCGCTGTCCTCCGCAGGCCCACGATCTGGAACGTGCTGGCGCTCGCCATTGTGACCTGCGGCTTGGAGTACAGCCACTACTGGGCCCTGTTCTTTGTGGCCAGCACCGCCATCGGGATCGCTTGGTTCGCACGATCGGGCCCTCACGCGCGCGCCTGCCGCATGGCGCTGGTCGGCTTGGCTGCCGGGACGTGCGGTTTCGGGCCTTGGGTGCCGACCTTCATCTTCCAGTTGCACCACACCGGCACGCCTTGGGCCACCCCGGCGGACTTCACGGCGCTCGTCTACACCTTTACTCAGTTCGCCGGTGGGGACTCGGACGCGGGCCGGGCGCTAGCTCTGCTGTTCGGGTTCTTGGCGTTGCTCGCGATTTTCGGCGCCGGCTTGGACAAGCGGCGGGTCGTGCTCGACCTGCGGACGCGACCGGGCGTTCGCGGGCTTGGGTTGTTGTCCGGTGGGACACTCCTGATAGCGGTGATCGCGGGCAAGCTCAGCGGGAGCACCTTCGCAGATCGCTATTCCGCGGTGATATTGATGCCGTGCTTGTTGGTGGTCGCCTACGGCGTCACCACACTGGCCGATCGCCGAGTGCGCCAGGGCGTCGTCGCCGTTGCTGTCGCGCTCGGGCTCGCGGCATCGATCCCGAACGCCTTCCTCTCAAGGACGCAGGCCTCACAGGTTGCCTCCGCAGTGCTGGCGAGCGCTCATCGCGGAGACGTCGTGGCCTACTGCCCCGATCAGCTCGGCCCAGCGGTGAGCCGTGAGCTGGGCGGTCGTTTCGACGAAGTGGCGTTCCCGCGCGCCAGCGCACCTGAGATCGTCGACTGGGTCGACTATGCCGCGACCGTCAAGCACGCGCGCACGAGCAGATTCGTGCAGCTCCTCCTTTCCCGGGCGGGACGGGGCAAGGTCATCTGGTACGTCTCGGCACCGGGCTACCTCAACTTCGGGGACGACTGTCAGGTCATCGCCAACGACCTCGCCGCGACGCGGCCCCAGCACGAGGTCGTGGGCGAAAGGGCCTCCGACACCCCGTTCGAGATATTCGAGGGCGAGAGCCTCTATCGTTACGCGCCGTCGTGAGCGACGGAACGATCCCCAGGCGCACTGCGAAGGCGCAGTGGGAGGTCGCGTTGCCGGGACTGCGAGCGTCCGTCGTCCCCTTCATCGTCTCGAGGGTGGTCGTACTCGTCGCTCTCTTCACCGCCCGGCTGTGCGTGAGCAGCTTCAAGTTGGGTGCCGCGGCGCGCGGCCCGAGTCGTTCCGGCCTGCTCTCCTGGGATGCACATTGGTACGAGAGGATCGCCGCCCACGGCTACGTGGGCCTCGGAAACGGAGCTCTGCGCTTTTTCCCATTGCTGCCGGTGCTGGCGAGGTCGTTCCGTGCGGTGCCGGGCATGTCCTCGGGGCTGTCGGTGATCGTCGTCGCGAACGTCGCGTGCCTCGCGGCCTTGGTCGTGCTCCACCGACTCGTCATGTTCGAGCTCGGCGACGAGGCGTGCGCCCGCCGAGCGGTGTGGCTTCTTGCTCTGGCGCCGCCGGCCTTCGTCCTCGCGATGGGCTACGCGGAGTCGTTGTTCCTACTGACCTCGATGGTGGCCTTCTTGGGCCTGCGACAACACCGCTACGCCCTCGCGGTCTGTGCCGGGTTCGCGGCCGGACTCTGCCGGCCGGTCGGGATGCTCCTTGTGATCCCGGCAGCGATCGAAGTCTTCGAGAACTGGCGTTTGCTGGAGATTCGTGAGCGCATCGTCGGCGCCTGTGCTGTGCTCGCGGCTCCGCTCGGCGCGGCCACCTACCTCGTCTGGGCCCAGGAGGTTGTGGGGAGCTTCCTGCTGCCGCTGCGTGAGCAGCTCTCGCCTTCACGCCGGGGCACGGTCGCCGATCCGTTCGTGACCTTCGCGCACGACGCGCGTGACCTTGTGGACCGCAACCATTTCGGAACCGCGGAGCACGCTCTTTGGGCTGTGCTGCTGCTGCTGCTCGCCGCGTACATCGCAAGGAGGCTCCCAGGCGCGTACGGCTGGTACACCGCCGCCCTGCTCGTTGTGGTGTTGACGGCCTCCAACTTCGAGTCGCTCGAGCGATACGGGCTGGGCTGCTTTCCCTTCGTCATCGCTGCATCGATGCTCACCAAGAGCCCTAGGAGCTTCCGAGTGGTGATCGCGCTCTCGGCCTCGCTGCTCCTCGTCTACGCGGTGATGGCCTTTCTCGGCAAGTATGTGCCCTGAGGCCAGCCGGCACGCGACGAGGCAAGAGCCGGTCAGCGGTGGCCCGTGCGATGATGGCGCGACCATGAACCGGGCGGACGATCAGAGCGCCGCCGCCGCCCGTTCGCAAGAGACCGGTGGGCCCGGTCAGGTCGTCGTGGTAGGTGCCGGACCTGCAGGCTTGACCGCCGCGTACGCGCTGGCTAAACGCGGAGCCACCTGCACCGTCCTCGAGATGGACACCGTGGTCGGTGGGATCTCCCGCACCGTGGAATGCGAGGGTTGGAGATTCGACGTGGGTGGGCACCGTTTCTTCACAAAGGTGCCAGAGGTAGACAACCTGTGGCGAGAGATCCTCGGACCGGACGACTTCTTGTTGAGACGCAGGTTGAGCAGGATCTACTACGAGGGGACGTACTACAACTACCCGATCCGGATCGGGAACGCTCTAAGTGGCCTCGGAGCGCTCGAGTCAATAAGGTGCGGCCTTTCGTTCTTGTGGGTGAGGGTGCGACCTCCGAAGGATCTCGACACGTTCGAAGGCTGGACTGCTAGGGCCTTCGGGTGGCGTTTGTACCGCAAGTTCTTCAAGGCCTACACCGAGAAGGTGTGGGGGATACCGGCTGGAGAGATAAAGGCTGATTGGGCTGCGCAGAGGATCAAGAGCCTGACGCTCGGGAATGTTGTCAAGAACGCCTTGTCCCAGGGCCGCCGAAGGACGCGCATCACTTCGCTCATAGAGGAATTCCACTACCCGCGCCTTGGCCCGGGCATGATGTGGGAGCGCACCCGAGAGCTCGTGGAGGCCGAGGGCTCCAAGGTGGTGCTGGCCACCCGGCTCGTGTCGATCCGCCGCTTTGGGGGTCGGGCAATGGCAGCGGTGACGCAACCGGTCGCGGCGGAGACGGCTAGCAAGGCGGTGGCCGCCCGGGTCACCGAGCCGACCACGAGCTGGCCATTTGACCATCTGATCTCCTCCATGGCGCTGTCTGAGCTAGTCGAGGCGATGGATCCGCCGGCACCGGAAGAGGTTCGCCAAGCGGCCCGCGCACTTCGTTACCGGGACTTCCTCACCGTTGCGCTCGTGATACCTGCAGAGCGGGGGTTCCCTGACAACTGGATCTATGTGCATTCGGACAAGGTGCGAGTGGGACGCGTCCAGAATTTCGGCTCCTGGTCACCCGATCTCGTCAAGCAAGGCCGAACGTGTCTCGGGCTCGAGTACTTCGTCTTTGAGGGCGACGTCCTGTGGTCGATGGCCGACGACGACCTCGTGGCTCTAGCAACCGAGGAGCTGGCGACGCTCGGCCTGGTGCAGCGCGAAGACGTCGAGAAGGGCTTCGTGGTCAGGATGCCCAAGGCCTACCCGGTCTATGACGCGGGCTACCACCTGAGGGTGCAGGCGATCCGGGCGTGGCTGGAGGCCGAGACGCCCAACGTCCATCCCATCGGGCGTAACGGAATGCATCGCTACAACAATCAGGACCACTCGATGCTGACCGCGATGCTGACGGTAGCGAGCTTGTACGGGGAGCCATTCGACACTTGGGCTGTGAACGTGGATTCGGACTACCACGAGGAACAGGTCGGACGGCGGTCCAGCGCCTCACCATCGGGGGGCACCGGTCGAGCCGTGCCCACGCCGGTCGGGTCATGAGTCGAAGCCGATGAGGGGTCGCATCGGTGATTCGCCATTTGGGCGTGCCGGAAGAGGCGAACCGGACAGCGAGTCGATCTCTGATGGCGTACCGGACGAGCTTTCCGCGGCCGGTAGCGCCGAGCTCGCCGAGCTGGCTCGTGAAGCCGGACTGCGACGCGTTGGACTGCTCGCATGGCGCGACATCGAGGACCCAGAGGCGGGCGGGTCTGAGTTGCACGCGCACGAGGTTGCCACCCGGTGGGCCGCGGCGGGCATCGACGTCGTGGTGAGGACCTCTTCGGTCGCGGGTCGGGCAGTCTTGGTCGAACGCGGCGGCTACCGTGTCGTCCGCCGTTCGGGTCGTTACGCCGTGTTCGTGAGAGGCCCGATGGACCTCGCGGCGAGTCGTCTGGGACCACTTGACGGGTTGGTCGAGATCTGGAACGGGATGCCGTGGCTCAGTCCGCTCTGGTCGCGCCTAGCGCGAGTGGTGTTTCTGCACCACGTGCACGCCGAGATGTGGTCGATGGTGCTGCCGTCACCGCTCGCCAAGGCGGGCAGCCTGCTCGAGTCACGCCTCGCCCCCCCGTTCTACCGCGGATCACAGATAGTGACCCTTTCCGAATCGTCCCGCCGCGAGATCGTGGCGCTGCCCGGCGTGCGGGCGGACCGTGTCAGCGTCGTGCCCCCGGGGATAAGCCCGTGCTACTCGCCGGGCGGCCAGCGCTCGGACCGGCCTCTCGTGGTCGCGATCGGACGCCTCGTGCCGGTGAAGAACTTCCCGAGGCTGATCCGGGTCCTCGCGCGAGTGCACGACAAAGTCCCCGATCTCGAGGCGGTCATCGTCGGTGAGGGTATGGAGCGGTCGAGCCTCCAGGCACTGTTACGGGAGAACGGCGCGGAGGGCTACGTGTTGCTCCCTGGCCGGGTGAGCCCGGACGAGCTCGTTGCCTTGTACCGACGGGCATGGGTGGTCGCGTCGACCTCGGTTCGAGAGGGCTGGGGCATGACCGTGAGTGAGGCGGCGGCATGCGGGACGCCGGCGATAGCAACGAGAATCCCCGGTCACATCGACGTGATCGACCACGGGGTCACTGGGATGTTGGCCGATCGTGACGATGAGCTCGAACACCAGCTCGAGACGTTGCTCGGCGATCCGTTGCTACGTCGGCGACTGGGTCGCGCGGCCGCGTCGCGTGTCGCGGCGCTCACCTGGGAGGCGACGGCGCAGGGGACCATGGCCGCCCTTGTGGCCGACGCGCGGAGAAGGCGCGCGGGTCTTGTTGCCCGGTCATCGCCGTTTGGCAATTGAGGCGCTCCCGTCGAGGCCAGCCAGTCCCCATGAGAGTTCCTTATCCATCAGTCGGGACCTCGGCCTGGGAGCACTACTGCCCGAAGGCTCGCGGGAAGCTGTCGATCCTGCCAGTCGCGTTCGGCTGTCGCCGCAGCAGCGGCGGATGTTGGGTCCGCTGCGTGGGTGGCGGCGGCGACGGCGTAAGCGGCAGCCCGACCGGCGTGGTCAGCGACGTGAGTGGACGCGGCAGCGTGACCGGCCGCGCGTGCTGCAGCACGGGCCGCATCGTGCTCACAGTCACGTGCGGCGCTATGCGCGGCAAAAGCCGCCTCGCGGGCCTGGCCTGCCTCGAGCTCGCCACGAACCCAGGCACGGGCGGCCTCAATAGCCCTCCGGGGTCTGTCGTCGGTCGGGCGGATCTGTTCGAAATGGCCGATCACATGCTCGGCGCATTCCGCCGCCCACAACACCACGGACCGGTCGTCCGGCGAGTCACGCCTCATGGCTCAGGGTCCCTCTGATCAGTCGCTCCCAGATGAGCTCCGGCCAAGGCTCGTTCCTTTGTCAGGCCGTCGGCGTCCCCGGACTAGTCCCACGACTACGTCGGTCGCAAGGGCTACCACTGCGATTGATGCGAGCACGCCTGCAGTCTCGAAGTTGTGCGGCCAAGCGCTCCCGGCCGGGTAGTGATGGCGAACCTGATCGAAGACCGTGACCGCGCCTGCGGCGCCGAGGCATCCGATGACCGAAAGACTGAGAACCGAGCGTGCGCAGGACCACCTGAGACAAGCGAAGGTGACAAAGCCGGCTGTGGACGCGATCGAGGGCGCCCACTGCGGCGGCAGGACGACCATTGCGACAGCGCCCCACCCAAGCGCGACGAGGATGCAGGTGAGCAACCCGGGCGGGTTTCCTCCGGTCAACAACGGCGATCCGAAGACAGGCGACTTGTCGACGACCGATACCGGTGAGTCGCGTTTGTGTGAATGCGCGGAGCGCCGGAGGTCCGCGGTGACTGTGCTGCCGTCCGGCCGCGCGATCCGCCTCTCGGCCGATTCAGACCGCCGACGGCGCAGTCGGCGCTTCATGGCCCCGAGCGGAACCAGGCCGAGAACAAGGCATATTGCGAGCGCCGCTCCCGAAGCCAGGATCGCAGGCGTGACTGTCCTCTGGGGCGCGAACTCGAGCGTCACGACGAATGTGCCGCTCCGCTGCCGGGTCACGTACCAGCCGTTCGCGTACCCGTCGATCAGCCTCGGAGGCCCGAGTGAACGCCCGTCGGGCCCGGTGGCCCTCCAGCCTGCATTCAGGCTCTCGCCGAGGACGAGCCAGAACGGCTGCGTGGCACCTTGGACCTCGAGTCTCGCCGAGGTCGCCGTCGAAGCGACGACGCGGACCCTCGGCGCCGGAGTGGGCGGCATCGCGGGGGAGGCGATAGTCCCCGGAGCCGGCTGAGCACTGCCGTCGCCCAGCGAGGGGAGAGCCACCCCTCCTGGAGCCGAGTCGAGCACGAGCCGGTCCAGGTCCCAGCCGGTTGTCTTTCCCCAGGCGGCGTCGAGCGTGTGGTTGCCGGGCCCGAGGACCATGCCCTTTGCGTCCGGCCCGCACCCTGACACGGTGAGGCCCTGTAGTTTCTCGGCGGCACCGACCGTCCCGGAGACCCTGAGCCAAACCGGTCGGCCGTCGATGCGCAGCAGCTTGGGAGTGCACACCGATGGGAGCTCCGCGCTGACCGGCTCGGGCACGAACCGGACGCCGGGGAGACCTATCTCGGCGATCCCGACCGGCAGGACGATCGGCGCCTTCGTGTACCAGTTGATGGTCTTCACCTGGCGAACGGCCTCGATCGTGAACCTGAACGTGGTACCGGAGATCCTCGGGAAGCCGACAGGCACGCTCACCACCGCGTCGGCCGCCTTTTGGTCGCGGATCGCCGGCAGGGCCACGAGCTCGTCATCACCGGTGTTGGTGGTGATCCTGATCGCGGTCGGAACCGAGTGCCGTCGGTCCGCGATGACCTTCAGATCCAGGTGGTCGACCGAGACGCTGTGAGTGAGCGAAGCCTGGATCCAGGCACCGATCTGGGCCGGCCCGTCGAAACCCGGGCTCCAGAACGTTCTCGGATCGCCATCGAAGGCGAACAGCGCGCGGGCGTTGAGATCTCCGGGCAACCGCTCGTTGGAGCCGATCACGGCACCGCCGAAGACGTTCGGTCCGCCGAGGATCGAGTCGATCAAGTTGTCGGGGATCAACGCCGAGATGCGTGCGGTCCCGCCGAGGGAGAACGAGCGCGACGTCGGCAGCCAGAACTCCCGTCGTAGCGCTAGCTCGGGATCGGAGCGGGGCGGGTTCGGCGAGACACGGTCACGGGTCATCACCAATGTGAGGCGGTGCGCGAGCGAGGAGCTCCCCAGCGCTCTCAGGAGGTCCGAAGGCATCTCTATCGTCTCAGAGATGCTCACGCCGGGTATGCGGACCTCGGAGAAGCCGACCCCGGAGGCGCCTTGCATCGACTCACGCCCCGACCACGTCGTGGCGTCGATCGTGATCCGCAGCGTCGTGAAGCTGCGCTCTTCGAACCGTATCGTCTGGCCGCCTGTGCGCCGGGACGCCGCGGTCAGCGCTGCCTGGACGGCGTGCCCGCCGTCGAAGCTGATGGTCACACCTGTGATCCGGCGGTTCACAGTCGAGCCGAGTACTTGTACCAGGTTGAGATGATCCGTCGTCACCGGATGATCGAGGCGCACCTGTAGCCAGTTGCCCGCGGCGTTGGAGAACGCCGCCACACTCCAGGCCGTCTCGGTGTTCCCGTCGAAGGCCTGAGACGCCCGGTCCTCTGAGGTGAGGCTGACCGGGTTGCCGTAAGCCGAGGCCGTGACGTAACGGGCACCCTGGTAGCTAGCGACGCTCTGGCTCGAGGGACGAACATGAGCGAAGATCGGCAGGGCGACCGACGTCGGATCCGGCCTGGACGGCTCGCTGAGGGCCGGAAGCGTCTCGCCGATGTTGTCGCTCACGCTCGACCAGCGCTCGAGAACCTTGCGGTTGGAGTCGGTCAGGACCAGTTGTGCCGCGGGTGTCACGACTTCGCCCAGGAGCTTCTTGTCGCCGTCGAGGCTTGCGGCGTAGAAGATCGTCGGGTTGTCCTCGAGTAGTCCCGCCGCTGCCGCGGCGACGACTCCGGCGCCGCTGCCGTCGATCACAAGGGGGGCGATCGCGGGCTCGGCCCGGTAGATGGGACGCGGGTCCGAGACCGGGAACACGGCGACCGGCGGTGGCCACGGGGCGTTCGGGGACAGCGCGAGCGCCTCCTCGTCGAGCAGGCCGTAGTGGGCCGGTGCGATGTTCGCCACTGCCTTCCCGAAGCTCACCGGCTTGCCAATGCCCACCGGCGCGGGATTGAACAGCGCCCAGGTCTCCTGCGGTCTTGGCGTGTTGTAGCGCCAGTAGGCGAGGTTCGACTGCAAGACGACGTCGCCGGCGCTGAAAAGGCGCGCGATCGGCGCAAGGGTCGAGGGCTCGTAGGTGCCCTGCTGGAGTGTGAGGTCGAAGGCTTGGAGGAGATCTGTGGTCGCGTACGAACCTTGGATCGTCTGCTCACGGAGAATCTCTGGCCTGGTCATGATCCCGGGCCAGATCGTGTCGAAGAGAGTCCCCCAGTCATAGGCGGCGAAGTTCTGCCCCGGTTCGATGAGCACTCGCGTGGAGTCGCCCTTCCCATCGAGATAGTTGGCGGCCTTTGCGTAGTAAGAGGGCACGTTCTCGGGGCGTTCGAAGTTCTGCGCGACGGCACCTCCTTCGAGGAACGGGGCGCTGTTGGCCACGACCACCGCAGCCAACGCACAGGCGGTGCCGAGCCCGATGCGGGGGAACCGGGCCCAAAGCGCCGTCGCGCCGGCGCCCAGCAGCACCGCGAAGCCGAGTAGTACAAGCGGCGTCGCGCGATCGCTCGAGCGCAGCGCGAGTCCCACAGACGAGCCGGACATGAAGGCCTTCAGCATCCGGCCGACAACCGACGGGTCCGGGTAAGGGTGCATGCCGACGGCGAGCACCACACCTAGGAGGATCAACAGGACGAAGAACGCCCTCACTCGCCAACGCGAAACAACTGCGCCGAGGGCCCCGAGGACCGGCACCGCGAAGCTCGTCGAGAGCAGCCATGCGCTCTCCTCGAGCCTGACGGCCGCCTGCTTCCAGGGCCCGATCCGATCGCTTCCGTAGAAGTACCAGTACCCGAGGCCGCGCACGACCTCGGACGCGAGCGAGGTCCCCGCGATCGCCGGGAGGGTCTCGGTGTACTTGAGGATGTTGACGCCGTAGGCGCTTTCGACGCGGAGCCCGGCTATCCAGAACAGAGACACCCCGAGCGAGAGGACGCCCATTTTCATACCGGCACTGAACGCGCGTCGTGCGGGAACCTCGCGCAGCACCAGGACTGCGTAGAAGAGCCACGCCACCGGGGCGATGCCCGCGTAAATCAGCGAGGTCGCGTTCGTAGCCCCGACGAGGGCGACCACCAATGCGAACAGGGCTGGATAGCGCCACCCACCGCGACGCACAGCAAGCACCGCGAACGCGACGAGCCAGCCGAGACCCGACCAGGGAAGAAGTATTGCGGAGGTCTGTTGGATGTACTGGAGGAAGTACGGACTGAGCGCGTAGGCGAGCCCCGCGACAACTGCGCCCGGCCCGTCGACACCGAGGGTCCTGGCAAGGTAGCGGACGCCTGTCGCGGCAGCGAACAGCAAGCTGCCCATCCACAGCCGTTGGGACACCCACATCGGCACGCCAATTTGAGCGAACACCCAGTAGAAGGGGCCCTGTGGGAACAGGTACCCGATGTTCTGGTGGGTCACGGTGCCGGCTGCCACCGACGGATCCCACATCGAGATCGCCGAGCTGAGGAGCCGGCCCGGGTCGAGATACAGATACTGCTTGGTGTCGTCGGCGAGGACCCCGGGCTTGGTCGCCAGCAGAGGGATGTACGCGAAGGCGGCGAGGAGAGCGTTTTCCAATGCCCGCTGAATGAGTGGGCGGGTCCTGCTCGTTCGAGCCACGGCCCGGTTAGTGTAGGCGCCCATGTCACAGCCCGGCGAGGCACTCGAAGTGCCGGCCGAACGTTGGTTTAGAGCTCCAGTCACGACATGATCATCGTCGGTCTGACGGGCGGGATCGGTTCTGGCAAGTCGACCGTTGCCGGGCTGCTGGTCCAGCGCGGCGCGGTGCTGATCGACGCGGACCAGGTGGCTCGCGAAGTGGTCGAACCAGGGCGTCCCGCCTATCGGAAGGTGGTCGAGCGCTTCGGCGGCGCGCTCGTCACTCCAGACGGCAGCCTTGACCGGGCGGCCCTGGCCGCGATCGTCTTCGAGGACCCGGACGCGCTCGCGGAGCTGAACTCGATCGTCCACCCTGAGGTCCGAGCGGAGATAGCCGGCCGGCTCGAGTCGTTGTCAGCCAGCTCGCAGGTTGTCGTGCTCGACATCCCACTGCTTGTCGAGGGCGACTCCGGTGACAGCTACGGTCTCGCAGGAGTGATCGTCGTGGACGCGCCGCTCGACCTCGTGCTGGATCGGCTAGTCGAGGGGCGAAAAATGGATCGCTCAGATGTCGAGGCGCGGATCGCCAGCCAAGCCAACCGCACCGAGAGGCTCGCTCGGGCGGACTTCGTGATCCTGAACTCGGGCACCCTGGAGGAGCTGGAGGAGACGGCCGGACACGCGTGGGACTGGATTGGGAGCCTGGGAAACAGAGACATCGGCGGCGACGGCTGAAGATTCGGCCGAGCCCGCCCGAGCTTCCCCGCTCGCTGGCGCGCACCCTCTCGGTACCATGCCAAGGTGCCTCCCTTCCGCGTTGTTTCTGACTTCCAACCGGCTGGCGACCAGCCCGCGGCGATCGAAGCGCTGGCGCGTGGCATAGAGCAGGGCGACCGCTTCCAGACGCTGCTCGGGATCACCGGCAGCGGCAAGAGCGCGACGATCGCCTGGACTATCGAGAAGGTGCAGCGGCCGACGCTGGTGCTGGCCCCCAACAAGTCGCTCGCGGCCCAGCTCGCGGGTGAGTTGCGTGGCTTTTTTCCTGACAACCGGGTCGAGTACTTCGTCTCGTACTACGACTACTACCAGCCCGAGGCCTACTTACCCTCGTCGGACACCTATATCGAGAAGGACTCGTCCATCAACGACGAGATCGACCGGTTGAGGCACTCGACGACGGCCAGCCTGCTCACTCGCAGGGACGTGATCGTCGTGGCGTCGGTGTCGTGCATCTACGGGCTCGGGTCACCCGACGAATACCGGGACCAGATCCTCGTGCTCTCGCCGGGAGAGACCCACGACCAGCGATCGATGCTCTCGCGCCTGGTGGCGATGCACTACGAGCGCAACGACGCAAACCTCGTGAGGGGAAAGTTCCGGGTCCGGGGCGACACGATCGAAGTGCACCCGGCATACGAGGAGTACGCCGTGCGCATCGAGCTGTTCGGCGATGAGGTCGAGCGACTGAGCCGTTTCGACGTCATGACCGGAGAGTTGCTTGGCGATCTCGAAGAGCTGCTCATCTTCCCCGCTACCCACTATGTCGCCGGCGACGAGCGCACGCGAAACGCGATCGCCTCGATAGAAGTCGAGCTCGGGGAGCGCTTGGCCGAGCTGGAGCAGGCGGGCAAGCTGCTCGAAGCCCAAAGGCTGCGTATGCGGACCGAGCACGATCTCGAGATGCTCGCCGAGCTCGGCAGTTGCAACGGGGTCGAGAACTACAGCCGTCACCTGGACGGTCGTGGGCCCGGGGAGGCGCCGTACACATTGCTCGACTACTTTCCCGAGGACTGGCTCCTCGTCATCGACGAGAGCCATGTGACCGTGCCTCAGCTCCACGGGCAGTTCGCCGGCGACCGCTCGCGCAAGGACGTCCTGGTCGAGCACGGTTTCCGCCTCCCGTCGGCCAAGGACAACCGACCGCTCCGCTTCGAGGAGCTCGAAGCGCGCGTCAACCAGTGCATCTTTCTCTCAGCAACCCCGTCCGAGTACGAGATCTCGGTCTCGAATCAGGTGGTCGAGCAGATCGTGAGGCCGACGGGCCTCATCGATCCCGAGGTCGTCATCAAGCCGACCAAGGGCCAGATCGACGATCTGATAGCGGAGATCAACACCACGATCGGCCGGGGTGAGCGGGTTCTCGTGACGACCCTCACGAAGAAGATGGCCGAGGACCTTGCCGATTACCTCCTCGAGACCGGCCTCAGGGTCCGCTACCTGCACTCGAACATCGACACGATCGAACGGATCGAGATCGTCCGCGACCTGCGCCTCGGCGAGTTCGACGTCCTTGTCGGCATCAACCTTCTCCGCGAGGGCCTCGATCTCCCCGAAGTCGCGCTCGTCGCGATCCTCGATGCCGACAAAGAGGGCTTCCTCCGTTCCAAGACGTCACTGATCCAGACGATGGGACGTGCCGCGCGGAACGTCTCGGGCCGTGTGGTTCTCTACGCGGATGTGATCACCGACTCGATGCGAGGTGCCATCGCCGAGACCGAGCGTCGCCGGATCGTGCAGCAGGAGTACAACAAGCAACACGGGATCGACCCCCAGACGATCCACAAGGCCGTGACAGACCTTGTTGCACAGTTCCGCAGCGCGGCAGGCGCCGGCGGAGACGGCTTTAGCGCCGGGGCCCCGTTGCCCAGCCGCGCCGGCTCCGACCGGTCGCGGCGGGCGGGACGTCGAGCAGTCGAGCGTGCCGCCGACCTGCTCGACATTTCGACGAAGGGGCGCTCTGGCAATGGCGAGCTTCCCGTGGACGAGCTCGGGAGGCTGATCGCGACGCTTGAACGGGAGATGCAAGCCGCGGCAGCGGAGCTTCGCTTTGAGTACGCGGCGAGGTTGCGGGACGAGATCCGGTCACTGCGCAGGGAGCTGAGGGAGGTCGGGTGAGCACCGCAAGCCCCGCCCGATCGTCCGGTTCGGGAGTGCCGGGCGCAGTCCGGCGCGCCCGGGTGAGTGGGTAACCTGCGCCCGTGCCAAGTACCCTGGTTGTTCGCGGGGCCCGCGAGCACAATCTCAAGAACATCTCGATAGAGCTTCCACGCGACCGCCTCATCGTGTTCACCGGCCTGTCGGGCTCGGGCAAGTCGTCCCTCGCCTTCGACACCATCTACGCCGAGGGCCAGCGCCGATATGTCGAGTCGCTGTCGTCTTATGCCCGGCAGTTCCTCGGGCAGATGGACAAGCCGGACGTGGACTTCATAGAGGGACTGTCGCCCGCGATCTCCATCGACCAGAAGTCTTCGTCGCGCAACCCCCGTTCGACGGTCGGGACCGTCACCGAGATCTATGACTACCTGCGTCTTCTCTACGCGCGCATTGGCCAGCCCCATTGCCCCAACTGCGGTCGCCTGGTCACCCGCCAGAGTCCCCAACAGATCGTCGATCGCCTGAGCGACCTGCCCGACGGCACCCGTTTCCAGGTTCTTGCCCCGGTCGTGCGCGGTCGAAAAGGCGAGTACTCGGCCCTCCTCGACGACCTCGTCAAGCAGGGCTTCGCGAGGGCGCGCGTGGACGGCGAGCTGATTGAGCTCTCCGAGCGGGCCTCACTCGAGCTTGCCCGTTACGAGCAGCACACAATTGAGGTGGTCATCGACCGCCTTGTTCGTCGCGACGGCATAGAGCGCCGGCTGACCGACTCGATCGAGACGGCACTGCGTCTCGGCGAGGGCATCGCCGAGATCCTGCTTATGCCTGGCCCCAAGGTGCCGACCCCTCGACGACAGGGAAAGCAGGCCGCGAAGACTGCGGCTGCCAAGGTTGCCGACGCAGCCGGGGACGGGCTCTCAGATGTCCTAAAGCAAGAGTCGGGGGACGGTGGCGATCAGGTCCTCACCTTTTCCCAGCACCTGGCATGTGTCCATTGCGGGATCTCGCTGGACGAACTGGCGCCGAGGAGTTTCTCGTTCAACTCCCCGTTCGGGGCGTGCCCGTCGTGCAACGGGCTGGGCACGCGTTTCGAGGTGGATCCTGATCTCGTCGTCGGGAACCCTGATCTCTCCCTTTCGCAAGGGGCCATCGGGCCCTGGGCGGGCGCAAGAACCGAGTACTTCTCGCGGGTGCTCAAGGCCGTTGCCGAGTCGACCGGTTTCAGCATGGACAAGCCCTGGTCCAAGCTGAGCAAGCCTCAGCGCAAGATCCTGCTATACGGTGCCGGCGCACGGCGGGTCCATGTCCAATACCGCAACCGGTATGGCACCTTGCGCAGCTACGACACACAGTTCGAAGGCGTGGTTCCGTGGCTTCAGAGGCGTCACAGCGATGCCGACTCCGAGTGGGTGCGCGAGCAGGTCGAGGGCTACATGCGAGAGGTTGCTTGCCCGGACTGCGAGGGGACGAGGCTTCGCCCGGAGTCGCTCGCGGTCAAGGTCGGCGGCAGGAGCATCGCAGAGCTGTCGTCACTGTCGATCCGGGCTGCTCACGATCTGCTGGAACGCCTCGAGCTGAGCTCGCGCGAAGAGATGATCGCGGCCCAGGTCATGAAGGAGATCCGCGCGCGGTTGCAGTTCCTCGTCGACGTCGGGCTCGACTATCTGAGCCTCGACCGTTCGGCCGCGACGCTGGCCGGCGGCGAGGCCCAGAGGATCCGGCTCGCTTCACAGATCGGCAGCGGGTTGGTTGGTGTCCTCTACGTGCTCGACGAGCCTTCTGTTGGCCTCCACCAGCGGGACAACCGAAAGCTTGTTGAGACCCTGCTGCGTCTGCGGGATATCGGCAACACCGTGCTGGTCGTCGAGCACGACGAGGAGACGATCAGGATCGCCGACTACGTCGTCGACATCGGACCGGGAGCCGGCGAGCACGGCGGTGAGGTGATCTGCGCCGGCTCGGTNNCGTTCGATCGCGGTGCCGGCCATGCGACGCGAGCCCCGGGGGGACTGGCTGGTTGTGCGCGGTGCCCGCGAGCACAACCTGAAGGACATCGACGTGGAGATCCCGCTCGGCTGCTTTGTGTCGGTGACAGGCGTGTCAGGCTCGGGCAAGTCCACGCTGATCAACGACATCCTGCTCAGGGCCCTCATGCAGCGCATCTACAAGTCCCGCGTGGTCCCGGGCCGGCACCGGAGCATCGAAGGCGCCGAGGCGCTCGACAAAGTGATCGACATCGACCAGTCCCCGATCGGCCGCACGCCGCGCTCGAACCCGGCTACCTACACGGGCATGTTCGACAATGTCCGTAAGCTGTTCAGCCAGACATCCGAGTCGCGTCTCAGGGGCTACCAGCCGGGGCGTT
This sequence comes from Acidimicrobiaceae bacterium, assembly GCA_003140595.1. Taxonomy (GTDB): domain Bacteria; phylum Actinomycetota; class Acidimicrobiia; order Acidimicrobiales; family Bog-793; genus Fen-455. The sequence goes on from PLKG01000053.1 coordinate 42,790, forward strand.
TCTCGTTCAACGTCTCGGGCGGGCGATGCGAAGCGTGTGCCGGTGACGGGACCTTGAAGATCGAGATGCACTTTCTTCCAGACGTCTATGTCCCGTGCGAGGTCTGCAAGGGGGCGCGGTACAACCGCGACACGCTCGAAGTCACCTGGCGTGGCAAGAACATCGCGGAGGTGCTGGACCTCTCCTGCGAGGAGGCGCTCGAGCTCTTCGCGGCGCAACCTGTCATCTCGCGCCATCTGAGGACCCTTGTGGATGTGGGCCTCGGCTATATCAGGCTCGGTCAGCCGGCCCCAACGCTCTCCGGTGGTGAGGCCCAGCGGGTCAAGCTCGCTTCCGAGCTCGCGAAGCGGTCGACCGGGCATACGCTCTACGTTCTCGACGAGCCCACCACGGGACTGCATTTCGAGGATGTCCGCAAGCTGCTGGACGTCTTGCAGCGGTTGGTCGACCAGGGCAACACCGTGTGCGTGATCGAGCACAACCTCGACGTCGTAAAGTCCGCCGACTGGGTGATCGACCTCGGCCCCGAGGGTGGTGACGGCGGCGGTTCGGTGATCGTAGAGGGCACGCCCGAGAAAGTGGCCAAGACCGACGAGAGCTATACGGGTAGGTTTCTCGCCCCGTTGCTCAAGATCTGAGCGGCGCATGCCAATCTCACGCGGTAGGACAGATTTCCGAGGATTCCAAGGCCGACCCAGCCGCCGGTCGCGTGGAAGCGGTCGCAGCCTTCGACCGGGCCTGGGAGCTGATCGAGCCGGCCGATCGCACGTGCGACGAAGGCGTCGAGATGCTTGACGCGGCATTCGCGTCGCGCTAGCTGTGGGGCGCGATTGGTGGAGACGAGCGGTTAGCCGTCAGGGACTGGCAGATCGCCGACGTGGCGAGCCTTCTCGGCTACGGGGAGCTCGCGCTCAGGCGTGCCGAGCGGGCGTTGGAGCGCGTAATGGAGAACCACTGGACCGACTGGCGGCTCGCCTTGTGTCATGAGCGCATGGCCCGCGCCCCGGCCATGGCCGGCAACACTCGGGAGTGGGACCACTTGGTCGCGCTAGCTCGAGGGGTCCCGACTGCCTCGACGACGCCGAGGACCGGGAGCTGATCGAGTCCCAGCCCATATCGATCCCGGCCATCGTGGCGCCGGCCGCCGGCGGGGACGGTTCCTTGGTCGCGGACGGGCTCGGTAACACCGCCGAGCGGACCGGGGCTGTTCGGCAGGTTTCAGAACGGTCGGAGCGCGATCGGTGACGGCAGGCCCGCTCGACCGAAGACCCAAGCGAGGAGCGCAGTCTTCTGCGTCTCGTCTTCGATCATCGTGGGGAGCCGGTCCAGCGCGTGGGGCAGGTCGAAGCTGACATAGTCCTCTGGCCAGTCCGAGACCCCGTACCCGAGACCTAGGTCGGCGTGGTGCACTTCGACCTCACGCCATCTCGATACGGGCAACATCCGACACTGGAGTGGGGAACCGTCGGTTCGCAGGCCATGACGTGGCCAAACCATCTCGGGCAGCTCGTCCCATATCGCATCCAGGCGCGCCACTGAGTCGCGCAGGTCTTCCACGATCACCTCAGTCGGCCGCAGGGCGCCTTCGGCGATGTCACGGCTGCGTCCGGCGGCACCGTCCGGATACTGGGGCACGATCTTTTCCTCGCTAGCTGAGCGAAGAATCCAGGAGAAGGAGTCCGCGTTGCGGGCGAGATGGGTGAGCACGTGACCTACGGTCCAGTCGGGAAGTTCGCTTGGCCGGGTCACGTCCAAGTCGCTGATGACCTCGAGCGTCTCGAACAACCGGGCGGTAGAGGAACGCAAGCCCGTGATGGCGTGCTGGATGTCGGCGGTCTCCGATTGCGTCAAGCCGTTTTCGGTCATGGGCTCAGGATAAGTCCTACGAGGCAGTACCTCAGGCGATCGCGAGCATCCTTTCGAGGGCAACCCGGGCATCCGCGGCAGTTTTCTCGTCCACCGTGATGCGGTTGCGAACTTCCCCGGCGACGAGGCCTTCGAGCACCCACGCGAGGTGTGGAAGGTCGATCCGGAACATCGTCGAGCACGGGCAGACGAGCGGGTCGAGCGAGAGCACCGTCCGGTCGGGGTTCTCGCGGGCGAGCCGGTCGACGAGATGGATCTCCGTGCCGACCGCGATCGTCGAGCCTGCAGGCGCTCGTGAGACCGCGCCGATTATGTAATCGGTTGAGCCCACCTCGTCGGCGAGCTCGACGACTTCGTGCGAGCACTCGGGGTGGACGATCACGATGCCGTCGGGATGCCTCGAGCGGAAGGCCTCGACGTGCTCGGTGCGAAATCGCTGGTGAACCGAGCAGTGACCCTTCCAGAGAAGGAAGGTGGCTTCCTTTACATCGGTATCGGCAAGACCGCCGAGCCGCCGGCGCGGATCGACGACCTGCATGTCGGAGGGTCCGTAGCCGAGTTGGAACCCGGTATTTCGGCCCAGGTGCTGGTCGGGAAAGAAGAGCACCTTGTTCGAACGGTCCTGCGCTCCCCGAGACTCTGCCCAGAGTCCTGACGCACCGGCGGGACCGTCCTTTCGGCCATGAGCGTCGCGGTCGAGCGCCCAGGTCAGCACGGCACGGGCGTTCGTAGATGTGCAGACTGCGCCGGAGTTTCGACCCACGAAAGCCTTCAGTACCGCCGCTGAGTTCACATAGGTGATGGGCACGATCGCCTTGAGGTCGGTCACCTCGCCGAGCTCGTTCCAGATCTGCGCGACGTCGTCAAGATTGGCCATGTCCGCCATCGAGCACCCGGCGTTCAGATCGGGCAGGATCACCTTCTGGCGCGGCCCGGTGAGTATGTCGGCGGACTCGGCCATGAAGTGAACCCCGCAGAACACGACAAACTCGGCATCGTGCTGGTCAGCAGCAAAGCGCGACAGGCCAAGCGAATCGCCTCGCTTGTCGGCGAACTGGATGACCTCCTCACGTTGGTAGTGGTGCCCGAGGATGACGAGCCGTTTGCCGAGGCGCGAACGGGCCGTGGTGACGCGCGTCACTAGTTCATCGCTGGTTGCCGTGGTGAAGTCGTCAGGAAGCGGCGGCTGCAGGCGGAACATTTCTGTGACCCCCTAATGGGCACGCTTCGTTGTTCGGCCGGCGTGGACAGCCTGGTCGCCCAAACGCGGGTGTGTCGGTCACGAAGCGAATATGTCAGCCGGGATACCAGGCCGGCCGTAACCTGCACTCTAGTGCTTGAACGCCCGCCATCGGTCCCGGACGCCCCCGGCTCGTACCAGTTCAGGGACGAGGCCGGCCGGATCATCTATGTGGGCAAGGCGATGTCGCTTCGGAGCCGCTTGTCGAGCTATTTCCAGGACCCGGTGCACCTGCACCCGCGCACGGCTCAGATGGTGGAACGGGCCGCATCGGTCGAGTGGATCGTCGTCGCGAGCGACGTCGAGGCGATCATGCTCGAGTACAACCTGATCAAGGCGCACAGGCCGCGCTTCAACATCCGCCTCGTCGACGACAAGAGCTACCCGTACCTTGCGGTTACCGTCGGCGACGAGTGGCCCAAGGCCACTGTGATGCGAGGTGCCAGGCGCAAGGACACGCGTTATTTCGGTCCCTACGCGCACGCGTACGCAATCCGGGAGACCCTCGACTTGCTGCTGCGGTCGTTCCCCATCCGGACCTGCTCGGATGCCAAGCTCCGGCGCCATCAGCTCCTCGGTCGGCCCTGCTTGCTCTATCACATCGAGCGGTGTTCGGGCCCCTGTGTCGGCGCGATCGGTGACGAGGAGTACGCGGGACTCGTGACCGAGCTGATGGAGTTCCTGGATGGCGACACCAAGCCCGTCGTCGACCGCCTCGAAGCCGAGATGCGCCGAGCGGCCGCCGAGCTCGAGTTCGAGCGGGCGGCGCGTCTGCGCGACCGCTTGGCCACTGTGCGCCTCGCGGTCGAGCGCCAACAGATGGTGACCGATGCCCCCGAAGATCTGGACGCGCTCGCTATTGCCGAGGACGAGCTCGCCGCGGCGGTGCAGGTTTTCCATGTTCGGCGCGGGCGGGTTGTCGGCAGGCACGGCTTCATTGTGGAGAAGGTGGAGCCGCTCACGACGCCACAGCTCATCGGGAGGGTACTCGAGCAGCACTACGCAGAGACACCTATAGGGATCCCCAGAGATCTGCTCGTCCCCGAGTTGCCAGAGGACGTGGCCACTTACGAGGCATGGCTCGCAGGTCTCCGCAACGGCAAAGTCACAGTGAGGGTTCCCATGAGGGGCCGCAAGCGCGAGCTTTTGGCAACAGCTCGCCAGAATGCAGAGGAGCAGCTGAAGCGTCACAGGTTGCGGCGCGCAAGCGACCTCACGAGCCGCGCGGCTGCGATCGAGGAATTGCAGCAGGCTCTCAACCTCAAACAAGCCCCGCTGCGCATCGAGTGCTACGACATGAGCCACACGCAGGGCACCGACTACGTGGGCTCCATGGTCGTGCTCGAGGACGGGTTGCCGAAGAGGAGCGACTACCGGCGATTCAAGGTGACCGCCGTCCAAGGAAACGACGACTACGGCGCCATGTACGAAGTGCTCACCAGGCGTCTCAGACGGCTCGGTGACGGCAAAGCCGGTGCCGGAGGGGACGCGGCTGTTGATGATCATGGCGTTGCTGCTGGCAATGAGGCTGTTGGCGACGGGCGTCGGCGCCGCGGGCCTCGCTTTGCCTATCCGCCACAGTTGTTGTTGCTCGACGGTGGCAAGGGTCAGCTCGGAGTCGGCGTGCGCGTCCTCGAGGAGCTGGGCCTGACAGACGAGATCGCCGTGGCTTCCCTCGCCAAGCAATTGGAGGAGGTCTTCGTACCCGGCCGGCAGGCCCCGGTTCAGATCCCTCGCGACAGCGAGGCGATCTACCTGCTGCAACAGGCCAGGGACGAAGCGCACCGGTTCGCGATCGGCTTCCACCGCGAGCTAAGGGGTCGAAGGATGACCCGCGGCGCGCTCGACGGTATCGCGGGCCTCGGCCCGGCCCGGCGGCGCCGGCTCGTTTCGGAGCTCGGCGGAGTGAGAGCCGTTCAGGCGGCCTCGTTGGACGACCTCCTTGGGCTCAGCTGGTTGCCGCAGGCCATTGGCCATGCCGTCTACGAGCACCTGCACGCGCGGCGAGGATCGAAATTCGAGTGAACGCGACCGAGAGTCCCTGGGAGCGGCATGCCAAGTGGTGGCGCGAGACGTTCACGAACGGCGCGGACCTCGAATATGAGCTGCAGATCCTGCCACTGGCGCAGTCGCACCTCGAGGGCGCCTTTCGCGTGCTCGATCTGGGCAGCGGTGAAGGTCACCTTGCTCGGCGTCTTGTGCGAGCGAGCCCCGAACGCGAGATCGTGGTCGGGCTCGAGCCGTCCGCCGCCCAGCTCGCGAGCGCGATTGACCAGGCCGGCGGGCCCGTCTACGTGCGGGGGGTAGGCGAATGTCTGCCGTTCCGGGACGGCTCGTTCGACGGGGTCGTCTGCTGCCTGGTGATCGAGCACTCTTTCGACCCGGACGCCCTGCTGGCCGAGGCGGTCCGGGTGCTCGCCCCCGGCGGCCGGTTCGTCCTGCTCGTCAATCACCCGATGTTCCAGGGCACCGGGAGCGGTTTTGTGGACGACCAGATCATGGGGGAGCACTACTGGCGCGTCGGTCCGTACCTGGTCGAGGAGACCGTTTCGGAGGAGGTCGACCCGGGCATATGGTTGCCGTTCGCGCATCGCCCGTTGTCGCGCTACATCAATCCCGTCACCGCGCTCGGCTGCGTGCTCACGCGCCTCGAGGAGCCCGTACCGCCGCTCGCCTTCCTGGAGGGCTCGATCGACCTTCAGCTCGAGTCCGCGATCCCGAGGTTGCTGCTTCTCCGCTTTGAGCGTCCCCGTGCCGGACAGATGGGAGGATAGAGCCGGTGGCCGAGTATCTGATCCTCGTTGGCATGTCCGGAGCCGGGCGCTCAACTGCGGCGGCGACGTTCGAGGACCGTGGCTGGTTCGTCATCGACAACCTGCCCCCGGCGCTCATCGGCAAGGTGGCCGAGCTCACGAGCCAGGCCGGTGCTGAGTACGAAAGGGTCTGCCTCGTATCGGGGCGGGGAGGCTACGAGGGAATCGCGGAGCTCGCACCGGAGATCCGCAGGTTGCGCTCGACCGGAGCGCGAGTGCGCGTGGTATTCCTGGACGCCCCGGACGAAGAGCTCGTGCGAAGGTACGAGGGCACGCGCCGACGGCACCCTGTAGAAGCCACGAGCGTGCTCGCAGCCATACAGCAAGAACGCGAGATGCTCGACGCCTTGCACGAGGAGTCCGATGTCATCGTCGAAACGGGGAACTTGAACGTGCACGAGCTGCGCGACCGCCTGATCGAGGTTGTCGACGGCGTCGGCAGCAGGGCGGGCATGCAGACCGCTGTTGTCTCGTTCGGCTTCAAGCACGGGATTCCCCTTGACGTCGACCTGGTTTTTGACTGCCGATTCCTTCCCAATCCACACTGGGTTCCCAGTCTCCGCACCCTGAGCGGGCTCGACGCGGCAGTACGCGACTACGTGCTGGACAACGAGGAGACGACCGAGCTGCTCAGCCGGCTGGACGATCTGTTCGAGCTCCTGCTGCCCGCGTACGTCCGCGAGGGCAAGTCGTATCTGTCAATAGCCATCGGTTGCACCGGCGGTCGTCATCGCTCGGTCGTGCTGGCCGACGAGATCGCCGAGCGGATCCGTAAGCGCGGCTACGAGCCGGTGGTTCATCACCGGGACATCGACCGTTGAGCCAGCGGGCCACCGGCGCCCCGAAAGTTGTTGCGATCGGCGGTGGCCATGGGCTCGCCCAGACACTCAAGTCGGCACGACTGTATGCCTGCGATCTGACGGCCGTGGTTTCGGTTGCCGACGACGGCGGCTCGAGCGGTCGGCTCCGTGAGCTGCTCGGCATACCCGCTCCCGGCGACCTCAGACGCTGTATCGGCGCCTTGCTGGCCGAGCCTTCTCCGCTCGGCGACGCCCTGGAGCATCGTTTCGCATCCGGTCTGCTCGCCGGTCACGCCTTCGGCAACCTGCTCATAGCCGCGCTCGCGTTCACGACCGGCGACTTCGTCGCGGGTGTGGAGGAGGCCGCCCGAGTTCTCGGGACCGTAGGTCGAGTGCTTCCGGCCACCCAAGGTCCAGTCGTGCTGAAAGCGCAGACGGCTTCAGGAGAGCTCGTCGGACAGGTCCGCGTGAGCAGGGGCGAGGAAATTGCGACGGTATGGGTCGACCCGCCAGACGCCATTGCACCGCCGGCTGTTCTCGAAGCGATTGCCGAGGCGGACCAGGTCGTGCTCGGCCCAGGGTCGCTGTTCACGAGCGTGCTCGCTGCCTGTGTCGTACCGGGGATCCGTGAGACGCTCAGCTGCTCGCGAGCCCGACGCGTTTATGTGGCGAACCTGCGCGAGCAGCTACCCGAGACGGCCGGGTTCGACGTCGCGCGGCTGCTCGAGTCAATGAGCGCGCACGGCGTCGATGTCGATGTCGTCCTGGCGGACAGGGACGCTCTGCCCCTTGGTGAGTTTCCCGATGACACTGCACTCGTCATGGCCGACGTGGCAGGCGCGGAGTTCCGCGAGCATGATCCGGAGTTGCTTGGTGCTGAACTCGCCATGTTGGTTTAGGGCGACGTTTTGCGGTGTCCTCGTCGGGTGCGGAAGAATGTCCCTGTTCCCACAGGCCGCGAAAGCTCCCCACAGGCCGTGAAACCGCTTCGAAAGAGCGGCTGCGAGAAAGGTGATCGTCTTGAGCGTTCGTATCGGCATCAACGGTTTCGGACGGATCGGGAGGAACCTCCTGAGATCCGTCATCGCCCTCGAGACAAAGTCTGAGGGGTCCTCTGGCGTCGAGATCGTCGCTATCAACGACCTTGTCTCGCTTGAGACCAACGCGCACCTTCTCCGTTACGACTCCACTTTCGGCCGCCTCGATGTGGAGGTCACCCAAACCGACAAAGGCCTCAAGGTCGGCGACCAGGAGATAACGGTCTTCGAGGAGAGGGATCCGAAGGCGATTGCATGGGGTGCCTCGGGTGTCGACGTCGTGATCGAGTCCACGGGGCGATTCACCAGCCGCGAGGGCGCGGCGGGCCACCTCGAGGGCGGTGCCAAGCGCGTGATCATCTCGGCGCCGGGCAAGGACGTCGATGCGACGTTCGTCTATGGAGTCAATGAAGACACCTTCGACGCGGCCAAGCACTTTGTCGTTTCCAATGCTTCGTGCACGACGAACTGTCTCGTGCCGATGGTCAAGGTCCTCGAGGACTCTTTCGGTCTTCGCCAGGGTCTCATGACAACCGTGCACGCCTACACCAATGACCAGTCGCTGCTCGACCTCGGGCGCTCGAACCTTCGCCGGGCGCGGGCCGCAGCTGTGAACATCATCCCCTCGACCACTGGCGCCGCGCGGGCGACCAGCCTTGTCGTCGAGGCGATGAAGGGTCGCCTCGATGGTCAAGCCCTGCGGGTCCCGGTGGTCGACGGTTCGATCACCGACCTGACTGTTGTGCTGGGTGCCAAGGTTGGCGCCGAGGAGATAAACGAAGCCTTCCGGGCCGCCTCGGAGACCGAGCGTCTTCGCGGGATCCTCGTGTACAACACCGA
>PLKG01000053.1:51391-55840 GCA_003140595.1 Acidimicrobiaceae bacterium
GACAACGAGTGGGGCTACTCCAACCGCCTTATCGACGTCGCCAAACTGATCGGCCAAGCATGAACGGTTTGTCGTGACCCGAAGCGTGCCGCTTCTCGAGGATCTGGGCGACCTGGACGGCAAGAGCGTTCTCGTCCGCCTGGATCTCAACGTCCCGCTCACCGAGACACCAGAGGGCAACCGTGTAGTCGCTGACGACTTCAGGATCCGTGCCGCGCTGCCGACCCTGTTCTGGCTGCGCGACCACGGGGCTCGCATCACCGCCTGTTCCCACCTCGGCCGGCCCAAGGGCAAGGTTGATCCCAAGTACGACATGGCACCGGTCCGGGCGCGACTAGCTGAGCTGATCAGCGGCGTCGAGCTGCTGGACAATCTTCGCTTCTCGCCGGGCGAGGAGGCGAACGACCCGGCGTTCGTTCTCGAGCTCGTCAAGGGCCACGACGCGTATGTCAACGACGCGTTCGGCTCCTCGCATCGAGCCCATGCATCTATCGTGGGCCCGCCGCATTACCTGCCTTCGGCAGCCGGGCGTTTGCTGGCTCGTGAGGTCGAAGTACTGACGGGCTTGCTCGACGACCCGGCGAGGCCATTTGTCGTGATCATCGGTGGCGCCAAGGTGAAGGACAAGATCGGCGTTTTGCGTGCCCTCGCAGCCCGCGCCGACAAGGTGCTCGTCGGCGGGGGAATGTCGTTCACGTTCCTCCAGGCGCTCGGGCACTCTGTCGGTGCCTCCCTCGTGGACCCGACTCATGTCGAGGCTTGCAAGGAGCTCCTCGAGTCGACGGGCAACGTGATGTTGCCTGTCGACGCGAAGGGGCTAGCGCCTGGTCGCAAGCTCAGCATCGAGCATGAAGCTGATTCCGAAGAGGCCACAAGCGTCCGCGACACTGCGGGTCCCGACATCGAGACCTTCGGCTTGGAGATACCCGAGGGCTGGCGCGGCGTGGACATTGGCCCGGCCACGGTCGAGCTGTTCGGCGAGGTCATCGCCTCTGCGGCCACTGTCTTGTGGAATGGACCGATGGGTGTGTTCGAAGACGATCGTTTCGCCGAAGGAACCAAGGCGATTGCAGAGGCTATGGCGCGATGCCCCGGTAGCACGGTGGTCGGCGGCGGCGACAGCGCGGCCGCGCTCGCTCAGTTGGGCCTTGAGGACAAGATCGACCACGTGTCCACCGGCGGTGGCGCCACGCTCGAGTTGCTCGAGTTCGGCGACCTGCCAGGCCTTGCTGCGCTCCGTTCGGCCCCGAATGCCTGATCCGATGCCCGCAAAGATGGGGCGCTCTGAGGCCCCGACAAGTGGTGGAGCTCCAATGACGGAGGTCGCAACGATATGAGTGCAAAAGGCAGTGGCCGCAGGTTGCTGGTCAGCGGCAACTGGAAGATGAACCACACCCATTACGAGGCGATACAGGTGGTACAGAAGCTCGCCGCGCTCCTGCGAGCCGCTCCGCTCCCGGACGGGACCGACATCTCGCTCCATCCGTCGTTCACTTCCCTGCGGTCCGTGCAGACCGCGCTTGAGTCCGATTCCGTTCCGATCGCGTTAGGCGCCCAGACCTGCCATTTCAAAGACTCAGGGGCGTACACGGGCGAGGTGAGCGCTGAGATGCTGTCGAAGCTCAACGTTCGCTACGTGATCGTTGGGCACTCCGAGCGCCGTGCTCTTTTCGGAGAGAACGACGAGGTCGTCCGGCTCAAGCTGGACGCGGTGCTCAGGCATGCGATGACTCCGATTCTGTGCGTGGGCGAGACACTCGATCAGCGCGAAGCCGGAATGGCCGAGTCGACGGTGTCCGGCCAGCTCGTTGCCGCGCTCAAGGATCGCGACGCTGAAGCCCTTGGGTCCATCGTCGTAGCCTACGAGCCGATCTGGGCGATCGGAACGGGCCTTACCGCGAGCTCGGACGATGCGCAGTCGATGTCGGCGGCGATCCGTCGTGGGCTCGAACTACTCGGCGGCGACGTATCTCGTTCCATGTTGATCCAGTACGGAGGATCAGTCACGCCTGCCAATGCCGCCGAGTTGCTTTCTTGCCCAGATGTCGACGGCCTGCTGGTCGGGGGGGCGAGTCTTGACGCAGACAAGTTCGTGTCGATCGCAAGGTCCGGCTACTGAAACGATCCTGAATAGTCCCTTCCACCCTGACAGTGCCGCTATCGAAAAAGGGCCGGCGTACGGGGGAGAGTTCCGGGCGGTGGTAACCTGCTGCCCGGCAAGAAGGCCGAGAGGAGGTTCCCCGAAGTGCTGACCGACATCCTCGTCGTGATCGATCTGTTCGTCGCGCTCGGGCTCGTGGTTCTTGTGCTCCTTCACAGTGGACGAGGCGGTGGCCTCTCCGACATGTTCGGTGCATCGACCGGTTCCGCGGCAGCCGGCTCGACGGTCGCCGAGCGCAACCTTGACCGGATAACCGTGGTGTTCGTGCTTGTCTTCGCGTTCGTCACGGTTGCCCTGTCACTTCGGTGGAGCTGAGAAGAGCCGCACTCGCCCTCCTCGGAGGCGTCGCCGTCATCGCTGCGGCCTGCAGCAGCACGGCGCCTCCGACTGCCGTCTCGGTTAGCAAGACCCCGTCGGTGACCTCCGTGTTCGCGAGCGGCGGGACGGTCACTGTGGCCGTGCCGTACCTGCCAACGAACTTCAACCCCTCGACACCGGCGGGTGCGAACCGCGTGACTCAGATGGTGATGGAACAGATCTGGCCACAGGCCTTCGTGATCGACTCTTCGTACCAAGCGGAGACGACAGGCTTCGTCGACAGTGCCGAAGTGGTCGGCCTAGCCCCTATGACCGTCAATTACGTCATTGACCCGAAAGCGACTTGGTCGGACGGCCACCCGATCACCGCGACGGACTTCGAGTACAACTGGCAACAGCAGCTCCTTGCCTCACCGGCCTTGGCATCACCCGGTTTCCTCGCCGGTTACCGCGACATCAAGTCGATCACGGGAACTAACGGCGGCAAGAACGTGAGAGTTGTGTTCAGCAGTCCCTACTCGGACTGGGAAGGCCTATTCGCGAATCTCATACCCGCCCACATTGGCGAACGTGCTGGATGGACATCCGCGTTTGCCGGGTTCCACGCTTCGAACCTGATCTCTGGCGGGCCGTTTGTCGTGAGCTCGCTGGTGAAGGGCAAGCGCCTCGTGCTCACGCGCAACACCCGGTACTGGGGGCCTCCTGCTCACTTGCAGAGAATCGTGTTTCGCGTCGAGCGATCGGACCGCGCCTCCCTGGCCGGCTTGAGCAGCGGAAAAGTATCGATCGCCGAGGTCACGCCGAGTTCCCAAGTTGACAACACGGTCGCTCGCGACCAAGCGCTGAACAGTGCACTCACGGTGACGACCACACCTTCTCCGGTGCTCTGGCAGCTTGCTTTCAACCTGAACGACCCCGTCGTTGGCAACAGGGCCATGCGCGCCGCGCTCACCTTTGTAACGGACCCAGACCAGCTCGTGGCGGATTCCATTGGGCTTTATGACCCTGTCAGCGATAGCGCGGACAGTCGCGTCTCCGCGCAGGATCAGCCTGGATCAGTCGCCGGGGTCGTCTCGACAGCGGCATACGACCCTGTCCAGGCAGGGAAGTTGTTCAAGTCACTCGGTTACGAACCCGACCAACACGGCTTCCTGCGCGCCTATGGGGTCGGTAGCCGGCTGATTCTGAACATGACCGGTCCGCAGGGTAACAGCGTCATTGACGCGCTCGAACGGCAGCTCCAAGCCGAGTGGGCTTCCTGTGGTGTCGGGCTGATCGTGCGCAACGTGTCGATGAATAGTCTGCTGAAGACTGTGCTGCCTCGCGGGAGGTACCAGCTGGCGCTCGCTCCCTTCGTCATGCCTGCGTTCCCGACCTGGAACGCCATCATCTACACCGATCCAGTAGTCCCAACATCGACTTCGTTCCCTCCGAATCTCCGTTCCGACAGTTTCGGTTCGAGCAGCAGCTGGTTGTGGAACATGCCGACGCCGGCAGGAACCGAGCCGGGGGCGGCCTCACTGGGAGCAGTAACCCGCGATGTCACGGGACTCGATGATCCTGATGTCGCTGCCTATTTCCAGCGGATCATGAGTGAGCTCAACACCGACGCGCGGGCCCTGCTTGTTACGAAGCTGGACGACGTCTTGACTCAAGACCTTCCGACGCTTCCGTTGTTCCAACAGCCGGTCAGCCTTGTCCAGCGGTCCGACATCGTGAATGTGAGCGAGAGCCCCGGACCTGCTGGCCCGCTGTGGGACGCCGAAGATTGGGTTGTAGAAATGGCGTCCGCGAGCGGCTAGACAAGAAACGGAGGAAGCGGCACGATCAGTCGGCGAGTTCGGTTGGCTGCCGATGAGGGCGTTTGGGGTACAGTACGAAGCGCCTGCGGGCTCGTTGAGTTCTGACCAGGCGTCCATGTCGGAGTGGCGGAATAGGCAGACGCGCTAGCTTGAGGGGCTAGTGCCCGC